>DAIOVO010000158.1:0-1594 GCA_036758965.1 Chthoniobacterales bacterium | reverse complement strand
GCTTTTGGAAGCCGGCGTGCATTTCGGGCACCAGACCAAGCGCTGGAACCCAAAGATGCGCCCGTACATTTTCGAGAAGCGCCACCAGATTTACATCATTAATCTGGATGAAACCGTGAAACAATTGCAGCGCGCGACGCAATTCTTGCAGGAGGTGACGCGGCGCGGCGGCAAGATTCTTTTCGTCGGCTGCAAAAAGCAGGCCCAGGAAGCAGTCAAGGAAGCAGCCCTGGCGTGCGGACAATTTTATGTGAATCAACGCTGGCTGGGCGGCACGCTCACGAATCTGGCGACGATTCGCAAGAGCATCGGCCGCCTGAAATACATTGAGCAGATCGAGCAGTCGCCTGAGTACCGCAAGATGGGCAAACAGGAAATCGCGGCGCTCAATCGCGAAGCCGCCAAGTTGCGCCGGAATCTCGATGGCATTCTCGAAATGTCGCAGTTGCCCGACGCGCTTGTAATCGTGGATACAACCCGCGAGCAGAACGCAGTCAACGAAGCGCGCCGGCTTGGTATCCCCACGGTTGCAATCGTGGACACGAATGCCGATCCGGAAATGATCGATTATCCGATTGCGGGTAATGATGACGCGATTCGTGCGATTCGTGTGATTCTGCAAAAGCTGGTGGATTCGGTCGTGTCGGCGGTGGCGGATTCGCCGGTGGCGACGCAGGCGGAGATGGCGGGAGTGTCGGCGTAAGGCCCTGCAGCGATAAAGCGTTGAATCGTTAAAGCGGCATCCGCAATGTAACGCTTCAACTATTCAACGATCTTGTCATGCAAATCGATCCGAAACTCGTTAAACAACTCCGCGACAAGACCAACGCCGGCATGATGGATTGCAAACGGGCGCTGACGGAGGCGCACGGCGACATCGTGAAAGCGGAAACGATTTTGCGTGAGAAGGGAATCGCGAGCGCGAGCAAGAAAGCTTCGCGAATGACCAAAGAAGGGATCGTGGCCAGTTACATTCATCTCCAGGGAAAGGTGGGCGTGCTGGTGGAGGTGAATTGCGAGACGGATTTTGTGGCGAAGAACGAAAATTTTCGGGCCTTCGTGAAGGACATCACGCTGCACATTGCGGCGGCGCATCCACTTTTTGTTAGCCGCGATGATGTCCCCGGCGCGTTGGTGGAAGCGGAGCGCGAGATTTACAAGGCGCAGGTAAAAGGCAAGCCGGAGGCGGTGGTGGGCAAGATTGTCGAAGGCAAACTGGAGAAATTTTACGGTACGGTTTGTTTGCTGGAGCAGGGATTCATCAAGAATCCGGACCAGACGATCAAGGAATTGATGAGCAGCAAGATTTCCGAGCTGGGCGAGAACATCGTGATCCGTCGTTTCACGCGTTATTTGGTGGGCGAAGCGATCTCGCACGAAGAAGCGGCGGTGGCGACCTCGGCAGAAACGGCGGCGTAGTTTTTCAGCGCGCGCCGCGCTCGGGTTTGCGCGTGGCCATCTGCGGCTAAATTGGAACTCGATGGCTGGACTGGCTGAATATAAGCGCAAACGAGATTTCAAAAGGACTGCGGAACCGGCGGGAAAAAAAGCAAAGGGCAAACAACGTGCGCCGCGGTTTGTGATTCAGAAACAC
>DAIOVO010000157.1:0-1650 GCA_036758965.1 Chthoniobacterales bacterium | reverse complement strand
GGCTCCGGTGTTGTCACCGGTTCCGGCTTCGCCATGAATTTTGAGATTGGCGGCAAGACCGTCTTTTTAATTTTGGGCGCGCCATCCGCCGGCTTCGGTTTCGGCTCGGCCTTGTCGATCAACGACACCGTTTCCGCTCTTTTTATCCGCGCCGGCTTTTCTACCGCTTTCGGTTCCGGCGGTTTTGCCTTCGGCGCCACGATTTTTTGCAACGCCGAGCGCACCGGTTTCTCCGGAGCTCTCGTTTTGGAATCTTTGCCTTTAATCGCTGCGGCTTTTTGGGGAACAGTCTTCGCCGGTCCGCCATGGGACGGACTCGCTGTGGCGAGTTTGCGAGCCGTGGTCGCTTTGCCTGCCGACGATTTCGTTTTCGTTGCCATTTTGTTCCTCAAAAATTTTGCTCATGGCTCTGAGCTCCTAGCGGAGAGCCATAACTATTGTGCGGGTTCGGGTTCCTTTACCGCTTCGTGAATCTCGCGCGCTTTCGCCTCGTCGATTCCCAATATATCCACCAAATCCTGCACGTCCGCATCGCGCAAACCTTCGAGGTTGGTGAACCCGGACTTCACCAAAGTCGTCGCTTGTTCCTCGTTAATCGGCAGCGCACTCGAAAGCGCCTGCGCCGCCTGCGCCACTTTTTGCTCGACCACCGTCGTCGCCGACGTGTCCTTTTGAATATTGATTTCCCAGCCGGTCAATCGCGAAGTCAGCCGCGCGTTCTGGCCTTTCTTTCCGATCGCTAACGAGAGCTGATCTTCATCGACCGCGATCGTCACGCTCTTTTTTTCGGTGTCGAAAGTTAAATTTTTCACCTTCGCCGGCTTCAATGCTTCCAGCACAAAATCCTTCGGGTCCGAGCTCCAGCGAATGATGTCCACCTTTTCGTTGTTCAGCTCGCGCACGATATTTTTCACCCGCGACCCGCGCATGCCCACGCACGCGCCCACTGGATCGACTTTTTCGTTCGCGCTCCAAACCGCAATCTTGGTGCGATAGCCAGCCTCGCGCGCGATTCCGCGAATTTCCACCGTGCCGTCGTTAATCTCTGAAACTTCCAGCTCGAACAGTCGTCTAACAAAATTTGGATGACTGCGGGAAACAATAATCTCCGGCCCGCGAATTCCATTATCCACCGCCACCACATAGGCGCGCAGCCGGTCGCCGACATTGTAATCTTCCACCACCACGCGTTCGCGCTGCGGCATGATCGCTTCGAATTTCCCGAGATCGAGGATCACATCCGAGCGATCAAATCGCCGCACTGTGCCGCTGACGATTTCGCCGGCGCGGTCCTTGAACTCCTCGTAAATCATTTCCTTCTCGACCTGGCGAATGCGCTGCATCATCGCCTGCTTGGCCGTCTGCGCCGCGATGCGGCCGAAATTCTTTGGGGTCACTTCCACCTCCACCGTGTCGCCCACCTTCGCGTCCGCCTTAATCCGCCGCGCCGCCGTTTCGGAAATTTCGTCCTGCGGATTCGTCACCTTGTCCGCCACGATCAAATTCGCCAGCGCCCGAATTTCACCCGTGCGCGGATTGATATCGATGCGCAATTCACGCGACGCGCTCACACTTTTCTTCGAGGCCGAGAGCAACGCGTTCGAGACTGCTTCGAGCAAAATCTCGCGCTTAATCCCGCGCTCGCGCTCG
>DAIOVO010000156.1:0-1709 GCA_036758965.1 Chthoniobacterales bacterium | reverse complement strand
GTGATCTGCGTTTATTTGTTTTGGCTCGGTTTTTTACGAGGCCAACGAACCATCCTCGACATGCCGCCTGCGCTTCAAACTTCAAGTCGAAGCCAGTACGCCCCCTTTTGAGAGGCATCTAATCTAATCATAAGCCGGCGCTTTTTCAATCCCGCTCTTGATCCTGCACCTAATCGTGATCGGAACAGCATCACACGCCGCAGAAATTTTTGGGCCGTCGAACCGCGCGTAAGACGAGGAACCGGTGCGGTTTTGCTTTTAGGTGAATCTCCCAGGGTGAAGGCCTTAGGGGAAAACGCGCTGCAACAACCAAAAGCTGCCGGTGGCCACAACACCGAAGGAGCCGGCCGTGGTGATCTGTCCTGCCAGGCGCGCGGTGCGGCGGTAAAGGAACGCGAGAAGAGGCGAAACGGCCAGGACGATGCAGGCTTGTCCGATCTCAACGCCGGCATTAAAGGAGAAGAGCGACCAGCCGAGTGCAGCCCGCGGCAGCGCCATTTCACGGAGCACGTTGGCAAAACCGAATCCGTGAACGAAGCCAAAGCAAAAGGCGAAGAGCAGTCGCCAATCGCGCTCCTGATTGAGACGCAGCAACGCATGAACACCGACAAAGACGATGCTAAGGGCGATGAGCGGCTCGACGATGCGGGCGGGAGGAGTCAGAATATTCAACGTCGCCAGAACAAGGGTGACGGTGTGCGCCACGGTGAAGGCGGTGACGATTCTTAGAAGCTGCCACACTGTCCCTCCAAGCAAAAGCAGACCGACGACGAAGAGAATATGGTCGGGCCCGATGAAGATATGGTGCACCCCTTCCCAGAGGAATTGCCGGACGACGGTGATGATCGGTTGCCGTGTGCCAAGAACGTAATCGAGCTGACTTGTGCTCCGGTCGAAAATCCCCTGAAACCTGAGCGTGCCCCCATTATAGACGTTGAGAAATGTGCGGTGGCGACTATCGAACGAAAACAGATCGCAACGCACTCGAAGACTTTCGGGAGAGCGGTTGGTGATGACATGAAAGCGGAGTTTGAGATCGCGGCGCGCCGGCAGGCTTTCGGAGGCAGTAATCTCCATAGGCCGTAGTTTTCCATCGATCGAAACGGCAAGATGGGAATTAATTAGCGCGGCAAGCTTGCCGCGAGAAGCTGTGAGGTTCGCCATATCCAGCAGACTCTCTTCTGAAATGCCGGGCAGCTGGCGCGCGAAATTTTTTGCCGAAGCTTGGACGATAACCTCGACCTCCGCGCCCTCCGTCTTTAGATCGACGTAACTCAGCGGCAGATCGTGCGCGAAGGCAAAAGGTGCCGCCGCGATAAAGACGAGGCCGCAAAGAATGTGAGTGCGATATTTCATGGCGAGAGCTCTTGCAGAGCGCGTCGTGCGACCAAACTTTGCTGCGGGTCGAAGCCAGGATTGAGCGCGAGAGCGCGCTGAAGTTGTTCCCTGGCCACCGATCTGTCTCCAGCCGCCCGCGCGATCATTCCCGCGTGGTAAAAGAGTTTTGGGTCGCGCGTGCCGAGCTTGAGCGCCTCCTTGATCGCAGATTGCGCTTCTTTCAACCTTCCCGCTTTCAGTGCCGTCCACGCCAGCGTGTCCGCACCGTAGATATCGCGCCGGCCAGCCGCGTACTCGTCCCGCGCTGCCGCGTACGCTTCGGCCAGTTTCAAATCGTGATTCGCGTGGAAAATCGCGAGGTTGCGATCATA
>DAIOVO010000155.1:0-1800 GCA_036758965.1 Chthoniobacterales bacterium | reverse complement strand
TAACTGGCTGGCTGATTGGCATCGCGCGCCGGGTTATTGACAAAAATTCGTGCCCACAATTATCCCATTGCGAAATTTCGCTCCATTTTAGGACAACTTTTTTTGCAAAATAAGTGATCCACCCGGAGTATCCACCCTCGGTTCACACCTCCCTTTTTCCAAATTTTGCGAGGTAAAGTCAATGATTACTTGGCGACCGCGCCCCAGAGCGCCTCGCGCAGCCCCGAGCTGCGACGGACGGTACGCCCGATCGCCTGCGCCAAAATGGCCTCGTTTGCCCAGACTTCGACCGCCGTTCGCACGCGGGTAACGGCAGTGTAAAACAGCTCTCGGGTTAAGACCGGCGAATCGCGCTCCGGAAAAATAACCAGCGCCTCATTGAACTCCGAGCCCTGGCTCTTATGCACCGTCAAAGCAAAGGCCGGCTCGTGCTCCGGCAAACGCGCCATCGAAAAACTCCGCAATGCTCCGTTTTGGCCTGCGAAAAAAACGCGCAATCCCATCGGCGTCGGCAAAACAATTCCGATGTCGCCGTTGAACAACTCGGTGTCGTAATCATTCCGCACAATCATCAGCGGCTGGCCGGCAAAATATTTTTCGCTCACTTCAAAATCGCCCGCTCCCAGCAGCGCACGCCAGATTATTCGGTTGACCGTTTCGGCGCCGAACGGACCACGCCGCAAGGCGCACAAAACGGTGAACTCATTCAATCTGGCCAGCGCGCTGGCCGGATCCGTTTCCCGGCGAAGAACTTGAAAGCGTTCGCGCACACGCGCGCAGAGCGCACGCTCAAAATTTTTCACGCTCGGCGTCGGCTGCCATTTTACTTCGCCATTTTTTTTCCAGCGCGCCTTGGCGGCGATAACATCGCCGCGATTCACCGCCGTACTCAGTTCGGCAATTCCGCTTCCGCTCGCAAAACGAAAGTTTTCCCGCAGCTCCACCACTGCATGGTGGATCGGCGCGTTGTCTGGAACTGCACCGGATAATTTTTCGCCCGTAACTTTTTCGAATCGTTCCGCCGCACTTTCCGAAACGCCGGCCTCAAACCCCGGTGTGCAAATATCCCGAAACGCACTCCCCGCTTCAACCGACGCCAGTTGGTCCTTGTCGCCCACTAAAATCACCCGCGCATCCGGCCGCACCGCCTCAAGCAATTTCGCCAGCAACGCCAGATCGATCATTGAGGCTTCGTCCACGATCACGACGTCCGCCCGCAACGGATTTTTCGCGTCGTGGCGGAACTTGATCGAATCGCCGCGCGCACCGAGCAGGCGCTGAACCGTCGAAGCCTCGTTAGGAAGTCGCGCCAGAATATCTTCCGGCAACTTTAACCGCGTCCGAGCCAAACTCAGTGCTTCTCTCAACCGCGCCGCCGCCTTTCCCGTCGGCGCGGTTAGCGCAATCTTGATCTCGTTAGACAATGCCACCAGGAGCGCGCAAATCGTCACGATCGCGTGCGTCTTGCCCGTGCCGGGCGCGCCGGAAATTGCCGTCAACGACGATGTCGCGGCTACGATTGCCGCCAACTTTTGTAATTGTGATTCATTAGTAAATAATCCTGCAAACGTCTCTGGTAATTGGCCTTGTTCTTCGGTCGAATTTCGAGCAAGTCGCTCTCCAATATTGCGGGCCACCGCCGTCTCATACTGCCAGTAGCGTTGCAAATAGAGCCGCTCCGCCTCATCCAAAATCAGTGGCCTCAATTCCCCCGCCCCGCCAGCAACGCCCGACTCCCGCAATTTCTTCACCCATAGCGCACGTTTCGGCAGCGGCGCCTCCAGACCCGCGCGCGCAATC
>DAIOVO010000154.1:0-1814 GCA_036758965.1 Chthoniobacterales bacterium | reverse complement strand
CGCCAGGCGCGGAGGAGACTGCGACCGCCGTTATTGCAAAGCACTGCCGAATTACCGTAGCCGCAACGTTTCAGATGCGGCGCGAGCAAGGCAAAGACGCGCAGTTTTTTGCCTAACGCCTTGTCGAGAATTTCGACCCGGGTATGCATGAGCAGGACCGAGGAATGCGGATCGGTCGCGATTTCCTTGATGATGCGGTAGCGCCCTTCGCGATCAGTATTCGTCAGGCGATAAAGCAGCGCGCCATCTTCCGGATACTCGACCTTGTGCTCGAGGTCGCGCCGTTCTTCGTGGCAAAAAGTTTCGCCGTCGGTTATGAGAAATTGCAAGTCGCGCGTGTTCGGCTGATCGACGTGCGGATAATAAATTTCGTTAATGATGCCATGCGAAATCGTGAACCAAAGACGGCAACTCGAATGGTAAGCGGTGCCGATGCCGTTCTTCGAGCTCCGCGTCCAGCGCGGCTCCACGCCCGGCGCGCCGAAAGCGCCGCCTGGCGCCTTACCGCTGAGCTTGCGCCAGACTTTTTCGCTGACGCGTTGGAGCGTTGATTCTGGCGCTGGCGGCTCATGTGCTGCGGTCATCGGGTCAGAAATTGTTGCATTCATCGTAAAGACCTGGGAGGTCTCAGGCGTTAGATCTATTCCCCAGTGCATGGTGCGAACGGTGCATTGGTCTTAGCCGCAAAAAGCGGGAACGCTTCAGCTCTTCGCCGGTAGAGGAGATAAAATCCGAAGAGCATCAAGGCGGCAGGAACGAACTGGAGGATGTCGCGCGCGAGGAAGGGATTGATTCCGAGCCAGCGCCAGTCGTCGAACCATTTCCCGTACTGAAGTAGCGCACCGCAGCTGACGTATAGGAACGGCCAGATTGCTGGCCTCGGAAGAAACACCAAAAGAGGCGTGAGCCAAAGCCAATACCACGGAAATTGTGGCGACAGGATAAAGAGAAGAGCCGCGCCGAGCACGCCGGCGCTCGCCAGAAATCCGCTCGCGGAATCATTCCAGCGCCAGACCGCAAGGCCGGTGAGCACGAGCAGCGCGACGACGCAAAGAATGAGATACGGCGCTGCTGGAATTTGCATCCCGCCAGTCAGGTAACGCGCCAGCAGGAGAAGAAAGAATCGCCCGTCGCCCATTCCCTCTTCCCCAGTGTAAGCCGGCAGGAAACCGAAGACGCCTGCGCCTACGCCCAGATACGGAGCGTAGCCGAGACAAATTGTAGCCGCGGCGGCCAGCGGCATCCTCCAACTCCAGCGGCGAAAGAGCGCGGGAAAAATCGCCAGCGGCAAAAACTTCACCAGCACCGCGCCGCCGAGAAAAATTCCGGTCAATGTTTCGCGCTTTTGCCGGCGCGCATAGAGCGCGAGAACAACCAGCGTCGTCATAACGAAGTCGATATGACCGGAAGAAAACTCCCAGAGGACGAGCGGATTCCAGGCGTAAATCAGAACGCGCTCGCGCGGCAGATTGAATGAAACCAGTAAGCGCGCGAGCACCCAAATCGTCAGGCCTTCACCAATAAGAAGAACAGTTTTGAACCAAACGATCGATTCGCTCACCCGCGTAACCGCGAAGTAAAACATCTGCGCGCCTGGCGGGTAAATCGTCGGCGCGTAGTTCCGCCGATTTATGTGCGGATAAATTTTCGTGTCGCGCAGGAAGGCGAGTTGCGGATCGGCTGGAATGTAACGGTAGGGATTTATCCCGGCGGCCTGGACGCGTCCGTCCCAGATGTAGCGGTAGATGTCGTCCGACAAAGTGGGTGTTTGCGTGAGCAGACTGAGGCGCAGGAGCGCAGCCACGCCGATCACC
>DAIOVO010000153.1:0-1826 GCA_036758965.1 Chthoniobacterales bacterium | reverse complement strand
CGTCGAGCCCGAAGACCTGATCAAGTTCGGATTGATCCCCGAATTCGTCGGCCGTTTGCCGGTGCTGGCCGCGCTCGATGCGCTGACGGAAGAAGAGATGGTCGCGATTCTAACCGAAACCAAGAATGCGATGGTGAAGCAATACACCAAACTTTTCTCGATGGAGGGCGTGCGGCTGAGTGTGACCAAAGATGCGCTCAAAGCTCTCGCGGCCCAGGCCGTGACCAAAGGCACGGGCGCGCGTGCGCTGCGTTCGATGCTCGAGCGAATCATGCTCGACATCATGTATGACGTGCCCAGCCGCGAAGACATCGCCGAAGTGACGATCAATCGCGCGGTCGTCGAAGGAAAAAAGCTCCCACTCATTCGCAAGAAGCAGGACAAAGACGCGGCCTAATCCCCGTCATGCCGAGCGAAGTCGCCTGCCACGCCTCAGCGCCCCACGAAGACGGAAGTGAGTCCGCCATCGAACCTTCAAAGAAACGCGTCGGGATCCCTCCCGCCACGGCGGGTAAACTGTTTCGCTCGGGGATGACAAAGTTGAATCGACGTGACCCAAACGCGGCCCGGTGTTAATCTCAAGCCGATGAGCACCGAGGTCGAGACTTACCGCTTTTCAGTCGAGGAGTTCAACAAGCTTGGCGAAGCCGGCATCTTTGATGAAGATGATCGGGTTGAATTGCTCGATGGGGAAATCATTGTCATGACCCCGATCGGATTGCCGCACGCCGGCGTGGTGATGCGGCTGACCGCGGTTTTGCCTCGTAAACTCGGCGACCGGATAATTCTGGATCCGCAGAATCCAACTGTAATCGATGAGTTTTCGGAGCCGCAGCCCGACATCATGCTGCTCAAACCGCGCAAAGCTTTTTACAAGTCGAAACACCCAGGACCTGAAGATATTCTTCTCCTGATCGAGGTTAGCGACACGACTCTTCAGTACGATCGCGGACGAAAGCTGTGCAAATACGCCGAGTGCGGCGTATCGGAAGTTTGGATCGTTAATCTCAAGAACAATACGATTGAGCAATATCGTGAGCCGTCGGCGGAAAAGTTTCTTCAGTCACGTGTCTATCAGCGCGGGACAAAGATCACGATCGAAAAATTTCCCGATGTGCGGTTTGCGGTCGAGGAGCTAATCGGCTGATTCATCCCTCGGCTTCGTGCGGGATGACGAGATGATGCGCACGATTGTCGTTAACACCGGCACCGAGCTTTTGTTGGGCGACGTGCTCAATACGCATCTCACATTCATCGCGCGCGAGATTTTCGAGTTTGGGTTGCGGGTGGAGGAACAGCGCACCGTTCCCGACGGCCGCGCAATCAGGGAGACGCTGGCAGATGTTTTTCCGCGCGCCGAAATTGTTTTCGTGACCGGCGGCCTCGGGCCGACGAGCGACGACATCACTCGCGAGCTCGCGGCGGATTTGCTCAGGCTGGAACTGCGCGAAGATCCTGAAATCCGCGAAGCAATCCGTAGCCGGCTGGCCGCGCGAAAAATTCCAACCACCGACCGAATCTGGCGGCAGGCACTGGTGCCTCAGGGCGGCCAGGCGTTCATTAACGAAAATGGCACTGCCCCCGGAATTTATCTGCACGCCAACCTCAATCCCGATATTCCTTCGCCGCATTTGTTCCTGCTGCCGGGGCCGCCGCGCGAGTTAGAGCCAATGTTTCGCCGTTCGATCGCGCCGGCTTTAAGAGCGATCGCAGTCTCGTCGGCGAAATTAGACGTTCGCAAATTTCGACTCGCCAACATCGGGGAATCAATCGTGGAGAAAAAAGTTGGCGCGCAGTTGCTGGCGATTCCTGGTCTGGAATTGGGC
>DAIOVO010000152.1:0-1927 GCA_036758965.1 Chthoniobacterales bacterium | reverse complement strand
CAATCACCCCGCCGATATAAGCCGCCTCCGCGGAGACGATGTCGAATGTGACCGCCGTTCCGAAATCAATTACGATCGCCGGTGTGCCGTAAAGTTTCGTGACTGCGACCGCATTCGCCAGCCGGTCCGCGCCGATGCTGGCCGGATTCGGATAATCGATCCGCACGTTTAAACGCGAACGCGGCGTCAGCCAAAGCAAGCGCCGATTTTTTGCCGCGCGCCTTATTTCGCGATTTTTTTTTGGAACGACCGAGCAGGCGACAATCGTCTCTACTTCATTCCGCGCCAGGATTTGCCGAAGTTTTTGAGCGCTGATTTTTTTGGTCGGCAGCCGAATGGCGCGACCAACTTTTGCGCGCGAAGCAAAGGCCAGCTTGGTGAAGGAATTGCTGACGTCGATAAGCAGAAATTCATGTCTGCGCGCCCGCTGCTTGCGAGCGCTAGAGCGACCGCGTACTCTCGCGCTGTGCTCGTTCATCGTCCTCGCCGTTTACGCCGCACGCCTGCGATTCGCAATCTCATTCGCGAAACAAACTTAAGCCGGCACGATTTTGTTCTGCCACTTTTCGTTAGCGAAAAAATCGAGCGGCCAAGAGCGATTGAATCGATGCCCGGTGTTTCGCAACACAGCCCGGCCGGGATCGGAGAGGAGGCGGCGAAAGCGGAGCAAAACGGAATCGAGGCGGTGCTGCTTTTCGGTATTCCGCGCGCGAAAGACGAACAGGCCAGCGGCGCCTATGCGGAAAATGGCGTGGTCCAAAATGCGGTGCGCGCGATCAAGAAATCTTCGCCGGGCCTTACCGTCATTACAGACGTTTGCCTTTGCGAATATACCAGCCACGGACACTGCGGCGTCGTTCGGCGCGACGGCGAACATTATCACGTCTTAAACGATGAGACCGTCGCGGTGCTGGCGAAGTCCGCGGTCTCGCACGCGATCGCGGGCGCGGACATTGTCGCGCCGAGCGATATGATGGATGGCCGCATCGGTGCCATACGAAGTGCGCTCGATCAGGCGGGATTCAGCGAAACGGCGATCATGAGTTACGCCGCGAAATTCGCTTCCGCCTTTTACGGGCCGTTTCGCGAGGCGGCGGAAAGCCCGCCGCAATTCGGCGATCGTCGCTCCTACCAAATGGACCCGGCGAACGCCGCGGAAGCGTTGCGCGAAGTGGAACTCGACCTCGCGGAAGGCGCCGACATTATTCTCGTGAAACCGGCGCTGCCGTATCTCGATATTTTGTGGCGCGTGCGCGAACGATTCGGCCGGCCCACGGCGGTTTATCACGTGAGCGGCGAGTACGCGATGATCAAGGCGGCAGCGGAAAAGAAGCTGGTGGATGAACGCGCCGCCGTGCTCGAAATCATGACGTCGCTCAAACGCGCAGGGGCGGATTTCATCATCACCTATTGGGCGATGGAGTTGATGGAATGGCTGAAGGGATAAAAATTCGCCGCGGCGAAACTGCGGCGCATTTGCGTTTGAAGCGGCAAGCGCTGATTTGGGCGCAGGCGCGTGGTTACTCGGTTTGCGCGCTCGAAGTGCACTTGCCGCATTGCCGCTATCGGGCGGATGTGGCGGCGTTTCGCGAGAATCGCGAAGGGGATCGGGCAGCGATTTTTGAGTGCAAACAATCGCTGGCCGATATGCGGCGGGATAATTGCGACAGCACTGTCGCGCGCGAAAAATTGGAGGCGCTGACGGTTCGGCGAGAAATTATCGAGCGCAATTTGCGGGTGCATTATCCGACGCTGCGCACGGGTGAATCGCTTTTTCCAGATTTCGACGCCTTCGATTTTAGCAGGCTCGAACACCGGGGTTATGCGCGGGTGACGCGCGAGGGCGCAGCTTTGCAACAACGGCTGAGCGATTGCATTAAATTTGAAAAACTGGCGCGCTACCGTTGCGCTAATCTTTTTTATCTGG
>DAIOVO010000151.1:0-1935 GCA_036758965.1 Chthoniobacterales bacterium | reverse complement strand
CGAACGGCGCTGGCAAATCGACCCTGCTCAAATTGCTCGCCGGCGTTCTGCCAGTGCAACACGGCACGCGGGAGCTCGGCCACAATGCGCGCGTGGGCTACTTCTCCCAGAACCGCCTGGAGATACTAAATACGACGCACACCGTGCTCGAAAGCGTGCTCGACGTCGCCGATCCCGTGTCGGAGCAAACCGCGCGCACGGTGCTCGGCTCGTTTCTTTTTCGCGGCGACGACGTTTTCAAACGAGTCGCGGTTCTGAGTGGCGGCGAGAAATCGCGGCTGGCTTTGGTCAAGCAGCTGCTCGATCCGCCTAATCTCCTGCTCATGGATGAGCCCACCACGCATCTGGACATCGGCTCGATCGACGCGCTCATCGGCGCGCTCAGCCAATATCAGGGAACGCTGATTTTCATTAGTCACGACGTGCATTTCATCCGCGCCATCGCGACCAGCGTCGTGCATGTCAGCGCGCGTCCGGCTCAGACTGGCGCGCAACTTACAAGTTATCCCGGCGACTACGATTACTATCTCGATAAATCGCGAGCAGCCTCCGCTCGCAGCGCGCTCACCGCTGGTCCAAATATCGGGAACGGATCACAAACCAACGCGGCAGCCGCGCGCAGCACGCCCGGCTTGCGCCAGCAAAAAGAACAGAAGCGGAGGGAAGCGGAAGCACGCAAGGCGGTTGCCAAGGCAGAGCGCGAAAAGGAACAGCGCCTGCACGCGATCGAGATGCGGATTGCGGCCTTGGAAGCGCAGCAAAAACAACTCGCCGCGGCCTTGGAAGATCCAGCCGATTACGAATCCGGCGGCAACGCCGTCGCCCTCAACCGCGAATTGTCTGCTGTATGTGATAACCTCGCGCAGACGACAAAAGATTGGGAAGAAGCAGCAGCGAAGGTGGTCAGTGAAAGTGGCTAGATTATTGTCATACATGCTCGCATGCCGCTGACGTTTGGATGGGGATTCGCAGGAAGCGCGTTCGAACGTGACGAAGCAATTCCTCACCGAGCGCGGGATAATACCGGTATCATCACTGGGCGCCCAGGCCGCAAAGATGGATCCTAAGTTGGTGGTGCGCGACGAAGACGGTACCGTCAGCAACGCTCGTTGCGAATCAGTCAATGCGATGTTGCACGCTGAGTCGTCCTAATTAGCGAGCCCCGCCGACCCCATTATGCATCAAGACGAGTCGTTCCACGGGGCTTACTAGCACGAGTACATGTCTTGCGAGTAACGGCGCGCGGGCGCAGTGGAAAGGAATCTCGGCCGCACGCGCCGCGGATTTCCGACGCTAGCCGCCCGGGACCGACGGTAGTCTGACACGCCTCCGGGACACGCGTGACCTAAGCAGCGGGTGGCAAACCCGCTGGGCGCACACGCTTGCAGGCCTGGGTTCGGGCCGAATCGTTTGTTTCCGACAAAAAACGCGAAGAATCCTTCAAAATTTCATTTGATTGGTCCAGGCCACCCGCTATGTTGGTTGCTCCGCGTCATTGCGGCTTCGGAGACTCCGAAGGTTCTTCCTCTCTCGGCTCAAAGGCGAGCCTACCCGCTAGGTAAACCTGAGCGGTTGGCGTGTACGCGTGATGCGAGGGCGGAGGACGGTTGATCTTTGACAGTGCGATTCTGGATTTCGTGATCACGACGATTTTATCGAAGTCCGGAAGGTGGAAGTAATATGTCAGCGAAAATTGAATTGTGCGTTATTCGTTATTTTTCTTTGAACAAAACTTTTGCCGGTCTCACAACTGGCAGAAAGATTCATTGATCGGACGAACCTGTGTCGGCTTACGGGCCGAGACAGATTTAGAATGGTCAGAGCCGGGCTTGTAGCAAAGTGCCGGCGCAAACTTTGAAGGCGTCAAAAACCTTCACCGTTTTTAACGGAGAGTTTGATTCTGGCTCAGAACGAACGCTGGCGGCGTGGATAAGA
>DAIOVO010000150.1:0-1989 GCA_036758965.1 Chthoniobacterales bacterium | reverse complement strand
GATCCGAAACCGCTCCCTTTGAATTACCGGCACGAAGAAGAGACCGGCTTATATTACGCGGGCGACTACAACCTGCGCGGCCGCACGCCCAAGGCCGATGTCGATATTTGCTTTAACGGCCACATCGCCGTCTCCCAGGTGAAATTACTTTAGGAAAAAGAAGCCTATTTGAACCGCCGATCGTATTCGCGAGAGAGTCTTACCAGTAGCGCTCCGTACTCTTTCGCAGTTTGAGTGTAATCCACCCACTCAAACGCAAAAGGCTCCGTATTCTCGGCCCTAAATCTCAAGATCTGGAATTCATCAAAAGCTGGAGCAGCGCGAGCAAGCACTCGACGTTCGGCGTCCTCCGCCTCTTGAATCGGATGCTTGTGTTTTTTTCCATCGGTCGGCCACTCGACTGCGCCTTCATATCCAGTGTAGCGGGAGGCAAAATTGACGCCGACCAAGCCTACGCAAATCGGATTGCCGCCTGTGCTTTTGAATTGCTCGACCTGACGCACCAGGTCTCCGATGACTCGGTCGATCTGTTTTATCATCGCCTTCGCGAGAATCTTAGTCTCGACCCCGATTTCGATGGTAGCGATCTCGCCTCGAGCCACGAGCAATCCGCTCTCAGTAATAGCCACCGCTGTTGGAATTAATTCGCCAAAAGTTCCGTCACCGCGGCGCGATGGTTTGCCCACGGTTTTGTTTCCTACGTTCACGACGCGCTCGTGTTTGTGAACACGTTCGGTGAGCAACGCGGAACGGTCGAGTGTCACCAAGTCCTCGTATAAATGCGAAGCTACAAAATCACCGAGGGTTGAGTTTCGATGATTGTATCTTTTCCCCTCGAAAGTCTCGCGGAACGTTCGCAGCAACACGAATTCACCCGCGCTACTGCTCATTGCACGATGACCGCCGCATTCACCGCGCCTGCGCTGCGCGGCATCCATGCCGCTTCGCCCAGTCGTTGCTCGGCTAGTCGATGATACGTTGGCTCGATCTCATTGCTGATGCTGTTACGGCCCGCATTCAACGCCGCGATCGCGGTGCTCCCCGTTCCAGAGAACGGATCGAGCACCGTGTCACCGGCGAAGGAAAACAACTTGATCAACCGCTCGGCCAGTTCCGATGGGAACGGAGCTGGATGGCCACGTCGCGTTGACTCGCCTTTGATGTCGCTCCAGAACGAGCGCATCCATGATTGCATCTCGTTCTTCGTGAGCATCGAGAGCGCACGCTGCAGAGTGCTGGGAGATCGATATTGGCCGCCCTTACGAAGGAACAGAATATATTCGATGTCGTTCTTGATGATAGCACCGGGCTGATACGGCTTTCCATAAAACCCGGCGCCGTTTCCCTTCGCCTCAGTCACGCCATTTGCGATTTTGCTCCAAAGGACCGGCGTCAGGCAATCGAGCCCAAGCCGCCGGGAACGGACTTGAATGTCCGCATGCAGCGGCATGACATGATGCCGGCCGCCATTCTTTCGAGGAATGCAGACGTCGCCCACCACGCAGCAAATTCTTCCGCCCGGCACGAGAACGCGCACGCACTCCGCCCACACCCGATCCAGCTCGCTCAGGAACTCTTCGTAATGCTGGATGTCACCCATCTGCTGATTGCAGTGCTCATACTCTTTTAACGTCCAGTAAGGCGGAGAGGTCACCACCAGGTGAACGCTTTCAGCAGGCTGCCAGGATAAATCACGCGCGTCACCGATGTGCAGACGGTGGGTCGTGGAATCGAAAGGCGCCGGCCACGGAAGATTCCGCAGAATCCCGTTCGCACGCAGCATATGATCGACCGCGCCCGGCTCATTGTCAGCCTCGGGCAGATCGGCCAGAACCGACGCCACCGCTTCCGTTGTTTCCTGAATTCGCGCGGCGTTCCTCGCCGCCGAGTCGGCTCGATCGGAATAAACGACCTTGGGCTTCATTCGATTCCGAGTTTTACATCAAACCTTCAACCTGTCGCGCTCCGAGTTAAACGGCGAATCAATGT
>DAIOVO010000149.1:0-2007 GCA_036758965.1 Chthoniobacterales bacterium | reverse complement strand
AAGCTGAGGCAAGCCCAGCGGCAACCGCAGCGTCGTCGCCTGCGGCCTCTGCCACGCCAAAGCCCAAACGGGAACGCAAGTCGGCGAACGCCAGCCCCAGTCCGGCGGCAGCCGCATCGCCATCCGCTTCGCCGAAAAGTCCGTCAGTATTTAGCAATATTTTTAAGCCCAAAAGTACTCCAGCGCCAGCCTCGAGCGGAAATGTGGGAACGAATACACCGCCGGTGTCCGGGGGCGGCCACGGGCTGGTGTGGGTCAACACGGACACCCACATCTATCACCAGGAGCGTTCGCGTTTTTACGGCAGGACCAAACAAGGCAAGTACATGACCGAGGACGAAGCCAGAAAGGAAGGCGCGCGCCCGGCTGAGCGGGGACTATAGTTTGGCAAGATATGGCGAAATAGCTAACAAGTATTAAGCAGAAGGGCGCGGGTGGAATTACTCGCGCCTTTTTTGCGGTCTGGCCCGAGGTTACGCCTGAAAGCGCGCGGCACGGGCAATGCTAGATTAAGTCGCGAATGGATTCGGCTTTGAGAATTCTGGCGGTTGATGACGAACCCTCGATCACCCGCTCCATGCACTACATTTTTTCCCGGCCGCACTACGAAGTGACGAGTGCGCAGGATGGTTTGGCCGCCCTTGCTCATCTGGAAACCGGCGCCGCCCCCTTCGATGTCATCATCACCGACAATAACATGCCAGAGCTTTCCGGAGTCGATTTCGTGCGCGAGCTGCGGAAACGAAATTTCGCCGGGAAAATCATGGTGCTCTCAGCCCATTTGTCGGCCGAACTCCGCGTCGCTTATCAGGAACTCGGCGTCCAGCAATTGCTCGATAAACCTTTTGATATCCATCAACTGCGCCGCGCGCTCGAGAGCGCGGCCGCCTGAGTTGAAACGAGAACTTCAGGCCGCGCCGAAGATTTCGCGCAGTTTCATTTTGCGATAGGCGAAAATTGTTTCGATATCGCGCCGGACCAGAAGCGCATTCACCAGCGCACCGCCCCACATTGCGTAGCGCACGTAGTCGCGGCAAAGGGTCGCGTCGCCGCGCTCCTGAAAAGTGTGCTCGTGAATCCACTGTTGATAGGGACCGCGCACTTGCTCATCGACAAATCGCCGCGGCGGCTCCCAAATCGTAATTTGGCTGCGCCATTTCATCGGCCAGCCGCGCAGACGCAGCTTGTAATCGATCAGCGTCCCAGCTTGCATTTTGATTGGGCGCGAACTGATAACTCGGAATTTTAACCACGGCGGCGTGAGCGTCTCCAGATTCTCGGCGTCGGCGAAAAAGTGGAAAACTTCCGCCAGTTTCGCGGGCACCAGCGTTTCCGCGCGAAAAACAAATTCCTTCATTGCGCCGCTCCAGATTCCATGTCGCGTGCGACAAAATCCAGAAGCGAATTCATTTTTCGATAATCACGCGACTGGACAGAAAACGCATCTGAACGACTTATCGAGACGGAAAATAACGGATGAACGCGGAAGTCATCGTCATCGGCGCCGGCCCGGGCGGACTTGCCGCCGCCATTTTGCTCGCCAGTGCCGGCGTGAGAGTAAAAATCTTCGAACGCCTGCCGCACATTGGCGGCCGCACTTCGTCGATCGATGCGAACGGTTTTAAATTCGATCTCGGGCCAACCTTTTTTCTTTATCCGCGCGTGCTCGACGACATTTTTCGCGCCGCTGGCACAAGCCTGGACACGGAATTGTCGATGGTGCGGCTCGATCCGCAATATCGCGTGGTCTTCGGCAATGGCGGCGAACTGCATGCCACCGCGCGTGCACAGGAAATGGAACGCCAGATCGCGGCTCTCTCGCCGCGCGATGCCTCCGGTTTTCGCCGTTTTCTCGCCGAGAACCGGGTGAAACTTCAACGCATGGAGCCGTGCCTTGAGCATCCATTTATGAGCTGGCGCGACCTGATTAACACGCGGCTTTTGAAAATGCTTCCGCTCCTGCGCCCGCATCAATCGCTGGATTCCTATCTCAAGCGCTTCTTTCGC
>DAIOVO010000148.1:1269-2099 GCA_036758965.1 Chthoniobacterales bacterium | reverse complement strand
CGTTTTGGACGGCTGGCTTTCCAGTTCCAGAGCAAATGCAGATGCGGCCCCGGCGCAAAGACTGGCCGCGGCGCAGGCGGCGAGAAATAGGCGCGTTTTCATAACGATGAGAGTGTCACTCTTCGCGAATATTTCACGCGCGGCGGAATAACGGCAGAGGGCGAAACTCTCACGTCCAGTTGGGGATTGCTGGCCCGCCCGGGGGCGCATTTTAGCTGGCGTCCAGCAAAAAGGGCGAGTAGGTAAACTTCGTGGCGGACGGCGATAACGAACAGTTAGTCGAGAAATTTTATGCGCCGCTTTATCGCTTTGGTCTTTCCCTCAGCCGCAAGGAATCGGACGCATGTGATCTGGTGCAGCAGACCTTCTGCACCTGGGCGGCGAAGGGCCATCAATTGCGCGACAAATCGAAAGTGAAAACCTGGCTTTTCACCACGCTCTACCGGGATTTCCTGTCGAAGAAGCGGCACGACGCTCGCTTTGTCGAAACAGAAAACGAAGGGGATTTCATCGAGCCGATGCAGGTCGAGCCCTCGGTGGTCGATGCCCTCGACGCGGCCATTGTGCAGAAGGCGTTGCATGTCCTCGATGAACGCTATCGCGCGCCCGTCACTCTGTTTTACATGCAACAACATTCCTATCGTGAGATTGCCGAGATTCTGGCCATTCCCATCGGCACGGTCATGTCTCGCATCTCGCGCGGCAAAGCCGATTTGCGCACGGCGTTGAGCGATACCGCTGCGCTCGAAGCGCGTAAAATCGTGCCGATCGAAGGAGAGCAAGCACATGGATAACAGGGAAGCTCGTTCTATTTTGAGCCTACACCGCCT
>DAIOVO010000148.1:0-1250 GCA_036758965.1 Chthoniobacterales bacterium | reverse complement strand
ATCCCGAGCTTGCCCAATGGTGGGAGACAGAGCAGGAGCTTGATCGAATTATCGCCGCCAAATTAACCGCAACGGAGGTGCCCGCTGACCTGAAGGCGCGGCTGCTATCCCCTGCGCCAATGCGAACCGAGGTGGTCCGATCGAGTTGGAGCCGCACCATTCTGGCACTCGCCGCGACGATCATCGTGCTCGGCGTGCTCTTCAGCTCCTGGCACGGCCCCTTTCAGCCGGCCGCTGCCCTGGCGGATTATCGCGACGAAATGGTGAGCTTCATCAAAATTCCGCCGACCCTCGAATTGGAATCGCCCCACTTGGCGCGCCTGAACAGTTTCCTCACCCGCGCGAACGCACCTGCGCAATTTGAGGTGCCGAAACATCTGCAGGCCTATGAACCGCTTGGCTGCCGCGTCTTGCGTTTTCGAGGCCACGATATTTCGCTCGTTTGTTTTAAGATCGGTGGCGATCAGCTCGCGCATCTATTTGTCGCCGACGCAAAATCAGTGCCGGCAAAAGGCAGCGTCTCTGCACCAGTCTTCGCCGCGGAAAAGGACTGGATGACCGCGACCTGGACTGATGGCGGGCACGCCTATCTGCTGGCAGTGAAAGGCGATCGCGCTGCGGCCGAGAAATTCCTCGGCTCGTGACGACCCAACGTCGGCGATTCTTTCTTCGGAATCCCGGCGTTCGTTTCTGGCCTCGCGTGCAATATTGCCACTGGGACTATTTTTGGCTGAATGACTCCAATTCCACGCCAACCATGAGCACACTCAGCGCTTCGTTTCCTGCCCGCCGATGAGCTTTGCGCAAGAGCTCCCTGTAAGCATCCGCTGGTTGCGAGTAATTAGGTGGATGTCGCCGTTTCCAACAGCGTGTTGAATCTGATCGAGCCGACATCAAAACGGCAATTGCGATGACGGCCATCTATCTTCTCATAAATAGCGCCGTCATTCCGAGATGCTGTGTTCGCCCCGTGCGGCTCGCCCGGCATGAACCAACCGGCATACATGTGAAATGGTGAGGCCTTGTTTGTGCGCGAGAACGGAGAAATTTTGAGCCGGTCGAAGGTATGACCAGATTGATACGGCAACATGCGTTGCAATTCGACCAGGAGAGAATCTGGTCCCTAATCCAGACATTCAACACCTGGGGCCTATTGAGCGCCCGCGATCGCGCGGTGATCCGGTTCGCCTAACCTGAATTCGACTGGCGGGCTTGTTGTCGGTGATCAGCGCGCGTCACTCGCTCACATT
>DAIOVO010000147.1:0-2191 GCA_036758965.1 Chthoniobacterales bacterium | reverse complement strand
GGTCGCGAAAAGGCAGGGAGCGGAAGTCGACCGCGGTTGACTTAGCTTTCGTTAGCTCCCGAGCGCGCCGGATTGATGGCTCCGACATTTCTTCGGCGAAGAAATCGACCGTTGATCCGTCGCTAGCTGGAAATGCTTCGTGCAAAATCTCGCTGAATTCGTCCAGTCCAGCGTGAAAGTTCGCCCACACTTTGGGCGGAATTGGCAGAGCATTTTTGATCCAGGCGGAATGGTAAATCGGTCCGCGATCGTAAACGTAATGCGAAACCGCCAGCGAAACGATGAGCCAGAACGCGGCCAGCGCGATGCCGGCGAGCAGCAGGATTCGCCACGCCATCGGTAACCAAAATGAGAGCGCGTCACCGGAAACAAAAATCACGAGGGCAACGAGGTAGATCGGCCAGTTAAAGCGGACGATCTGTGTGACGCCTTGGAATTTTCCGCGTGTCATTTGGACAAGGGCTCGCATACGCCACGCTTCCAGCGATAGGGAACGTTCTCGAGATGAAACGCGTTCGCCAAGATCGGATTGGCACCCCGAAATGGCGGCTGTTCGAGAAAGGTGTTGCGCAGAACAGTCACCGCTACGGGTTGCGGGTTCCATTTTTCGCGCGCGCCTTCGATGCAAAATGATGGAGTGTGTTTCCGCTTCGTAATCGAAAGTGAACGGAAGCGGGCCGGCGAATAAACGCGCCTGATGAAAATCGGCGAAGGGCGAGTCAGTTGGCAACTCGGCCGCGGTCCGGCTGATATCGGCGACCACGTGCAAATCGGCGATCTGGTTCCGCGTCGCGGTTTCAATTTCGAGTTGGCTTTCGGTCGCGGAAAATTTCACCTGCGCGGGTTGATAGTGATAGTGCGTGAGCAAATTGCCGAAGAAAACCATCAGGGCGCGATCGGTGTCGCTGCGCAAAATTTTCAGGCCGCGCAGAGTTCGACCAGTGGAATTTTCGAAGCGGGTGAAAATGCGGTAGCCGCTCAGAAAAAAATCCTGGCCGAGAAATTTCGGACCAAATGCGGGCCGCAGTTTTTCGGTTTGCACGAGCGCGACGGCGAGAAATCCGAAATCGCCGAGACGATCGAGAATTAGTCCTGGCGGCAGGAGCGGCTGCAAGATTTCCGCCGGCAGCGCGTAAGTTAAGACGAGCGAGTGACGAAAAAACGCGCGCACCGGAAATGGATGGCGCTTGAGCCGCGCAAACATCATTTCGTATGCGGGGCGAGCAGCCAGACGGTGAGCGCGCAGGCAAGCAGGCAGAAATCTTTTGCCAGCGCGCCGAAAGGATCGGTCAACAGCTCGGGTTTGCCGGCGGCGACTAACAAGATCAAGACAAGCATGGCCAGGGTCGCGAGCGCGACGGCGGCGCGCTCTGCCAAACCGATTAACAGCCAAAGGCCGAGAAGAATTTGGGCGAGTCCAAGTATTTGCAACGTGCGCTCCGGCGTTTGCCAGAAAATCCAGGAGCGGCGGACGAGCTCGATTTCATCCACGCGCGGGAATTAAAGTTTTCGGAACGAGACCCTCGTAAGTCCAGACCAGGCCGAGCGCGACGCGGGACGCGACCTTAACAAGACGTAGGTTTGGTTTCACGAGAACCGAGAAAAGGCGGCCAGCAAATAAACGGTGGCGAACGCGCCGTAACCAAAAAATAAAATGAGGTGCAACAGGGTGCGGTCGAGATTTCCGCGCCAGTGAGTTGGGCTGTAGTGCGTCCATTGCAGGAGCGCGCGCACCAGCCAGAAAAACCCGATCGAGGCCGCGAGCCAAACCGCAACCGCGTCATTGGCAGACGCCATCTCGCGCGAGAACCGCCACGTCAACACTCCAAAAATGCCGACGGTGATCGCGATGAAAATGCTGTGCACCTTAAAAACTTCGCGCACCAGCAACGAAAGCTTCGCCAGTTCGCCTTGCCATTTCATTATCGGGGTGAGGAAAAAATTGAAAAGCGCGAGCGCGATCTGAAGCGCAGCCGCCAGCCGCAACGCGAGGAACAGATAATTAGCCGGCACGGTGCTGGTAAATATTGGCGAGCGCGGCTGGAAGATCGAGAAATTCAAAATGGAAATCTTTTGCGAGCAAATGTTTCGGTGTCGCCCGGGTGCTGGCGAGCGCCAGGCTCGGCTCGGTGCCGATGATCGCCATGCCGGCGCGGGCGAGGAGTTTGCGCGTGACGTCGACCGGGCCGGT
>DAIOVO010000146.1:0-2239 GCA_036758965.1 Chthoniobacterales bacterium | reverse complement strand
CCCGCCGCGAATGTCGTTAGCTCTAAGGCGAGCTGGTAAACGAACCTGAGATATACGATGCTGGTCTTTTGACACACAAGCATAAGCGCTTCTCACAACGAATCGCGATCAGGTTTTGCACGAAAAATGAAGCATGTTCCGTGCTAATCTCGACCTGAGTTTCGAGGCGATCGCGGATCTCAGCGGCCGCCGGATCTCCCGATCCGACAAGGAATGACCCCGGCGCGATATTGACCGTTGCGACCACGTTTAAGCCGAAGAGGTTTGCACGGACGGAAACGTTCGCCGTCCCGCCCAGGCTTGCCATCTGCGGATCGCCGAAAATATACCTTCCGAAACTATCCTTCGTCAGGCGAATGTCCCACCAGTCGTTCGGGTGGAGCACCACGAATGTTGGATCGAGTTCTTTGGCCGTGGCGATTTGCTGGACTACACGACCGAGGATGTCGATCTTGTTCCAACCTTTCGAATTGTTGAGTAAACTGGTTTGAAATCCGGTTGCCTGCGGAATCAGGCCGTGCAGGTTTTCGCCCGTGCCGTCGCCGGTTAGCATCTGTTGCTCTTCCGCGAGGTCCACATAGTACGGGAGAGCGCCTTCGATGAACCCGCGCAGCTCCGCCATATCGTCGAGGATCTGACGAGATGCCGGAATCCAGGTCGCGATAACTTTGACTCGTTCGCTGGCGCTAGCGAAAGTCAACGCATTCTCGGGTTTGACTGCGGCTTCAACCACCGGAGACGCGATCGACAGAGGCGACAGCACCTTGACGAAATCAACAACCTGCAGCGTTGTCGGCCGCGCGGTCAACAGATCGCGGACCTTGAGCCGCTGGCGTGCCTCGGCCGTGATTCCTGCAATTCGGTCGATCGGTAAAACACCGGTTGTCCCTAAGAAGTCGGCGCCCGTGGTCACCAATGTTGTTTTGCGTTCGAACAAATCGGCAGCTTCTTGCCCGCTGAAATTGAGGATTACACTCCCCTTCTTGTCACGCAATAGCTTTGAAACGCCGTCGTCTTCATCGAGCATTTTCTGAAATGAGTTCCCGGCTGGCCCGGCGCCGTGGCGCGTTACGCCGTTAAGATCAAGAGCGTCAACCTGTTGTTGGATCTGGTTGAAGCGCGACTCGTTTTTTTGAGCATACGTTCTCACGTCGCTATGTAATAACTTAAGTTCGTGATTAAAATCACCCATAAAATTACACTTCCCCGTTTGACAAGATTTTGGTGTTGGTTTTGTTGGCAGGTTGAAGTGGTCGTACCCGGCTTCGAAGCGCCTGTCGCGCCCCGCGCTTCCGTCTGACTCGGGCTCGGCTCTCTCCGCCGGCGCATTCCATTGCGAGTGAACAAATCGGCGCGCAATGGCCTGAGTGACTGGAGGTACTTGAGTGGTGTCCTCGAAGCTTCTGAAGTGCTAAGTCCATCTTATCACCTTTTCTGACATTTCACCCAACAAATGTTTTTTGGGCCGTCAGTTATTCGAACTCCGCGGCGGCCTCGTCGGTGGTGGGACGCTCGTCAGTACTTCGAGCACTTTGGCATTGTTACCGCTCACTTCGCCCAGCATCTTGAGCGCCGCGTACAAAAGCGCGTCCATTTCTTCCAGCGCTTTCACGCGCTTTTCAAGTTTCCCGAGTGCGCCGATCAGAACCTCGACCGCGGCGCTCGCGTCTATCGCTACCGGTTCATCATTCGTTCCGTCGTCCATATTTCGTTCTCCTTTTTTTCCGCGTCACAAAGTCTGCTGGTGAAGAACGGTCTTGATCAAATTGGCCGATCTAATTCGGCCCAAGGATCGTCCTCAACTACCTTCGGCGGATTAATGTTCAGCCGCGCTCGACTCGCCGGCGTAGCGCCAATGTGCCCAGCCCACTGAAGCGCATCGCGACCGAGCCGCGCGGCCAATTTCGCGTCTCCATTAACGGCCGCTTTCTTCGTTTCAATCATCGTCAATATAAACATCGCAATACTGTGAGCGTCAATTCGTTGTAATGGCACCGTGGCGCCCTCTAGGTCGCTCACCACGACGTCCCACATCGCCCTGGCGTCTTCCGGCATCCACTCGGGCATGACGGGCCTGACGGACGCTTGTTCTGGCTTCTTTTTGCCGCGGCGCTCCTGCTTCTGTTGCCGTTCGCCCCGAATACTGGTCGGGCTGCGTAATGGCCCCCTGCTATTGCTCATAGAAATCCTCCATTTTGAAAAAGTGTCTGTGCGAAAAAGTAACCGCGCGTGCGGTTTT
>DAIOVO010000145.1:0-2432 GCA_036758965.1 Chthoniobacterales bacterium | reverse complement strand
ATCCCAGCGCCCGCAATTGAGGCCGGCGGAATGATCACGCAGCTCGTATAGAATTTCGTCCATCTCGAACGCCGCTGGAATTGTTTCGATCAGCACCGTCGCGCGAACGGAGCCGCGCGGAATGCCGAGTTCGTCCTGCGCCAGATTGAACGCATCATTGCAGATGCGCGCTTCGAGATGGCTCTCCATTTTCGGCAGATAAAAATAGGGGCCGCTGCCACGCACGAGCAGTTCCTTCGCGTTATGAAAAAAGTAGAGTCCGAAATCGAATAATCCGCCCGCAACCGGTTCGCCATCGATGAGCAGATGCTTCTCGACCAAATGCCAGCCGCGCGGACGAACGAGCAGCACCGCCAGCTGATCCTTCAGTTTGTATTCTTTTCCTTCCGGGCTCGTGAACGAAATCGTGCGCCGGATCGCGTCGCGCAAATTGATCTGGCCTTCGACCATGTTGCGCCATGTCGGCGAATTCGCATCCTCGAAATCGGCCATGAACATTTTCGCGCCCGAATTGAGCGCATTGATCACCATCTTGCGATCAGTCGGCCCGGTAATTTCGACGCGCCGATCGCACAGATCGGCCGGGATCGGAGCGCATTTCCAATCTCCGTCACGGATATTTTTTGTTTCGGTCAAGAAATCGAGCGACTCCCCACCGTCAAGTGATGCCTGGCGCTGCTTCCGCCGTTCCAAACATTCCTTGCGTCGATCGCCAAACTCGCGCTGCAACTTCGCAACAAAGGCGAGAGCATCGGCCGTGAGGATTTCATCGAAACCCTGCGCCATTTCGCCTTCGATTTTTATTCCGGCGGGCAAGTTCGTCATGGACAGCGACTACAGTAGCGCATCGCTACAGAATCCGCAGCCCGTCATCCTGAGCGGAGCGCAGCACAACCGAGAGATCCCGTGGAAGCTGGCTTACAAGTTTTCGCCACTGGATTCCTCGACTTCGCTCGGAATGACGAGAAAATACCCGCCATGAACGTTCGCCTTTGTTTATGCCTGGTTTTTGGATCCGCGCTTTCGTTGTTCGCCCAATCAACTCCGCAACAACTCACCGATGCCGAATTGCCGTCGCTGCTCGCGATTTATAAGGACCTGCACACGCACCCGGAATTGTCGGGACACGAGGAGCGCAGCGCAGGAATCGTAGCGAAGGAATTGAAAGCAACCGGCTGCGAAGTGACCGAACGCGTCGGCAAATACGATAAGCCTGGTCTGACCTGTTTCGGCGTGATCGGCGTAATGAAAAACGGTGACGGTCCGGTCGTCGCGGTGCGAACCGATCTCGACGCGCTTCCTGTGCATGAAGAAACCGGGCTGCCCTACGCCAGCACGGTGACAACGAAGAACGATGCCGGCCAGGACGTGAGCGTGATGCACGCCTGCGGCCATGACGTTCACATGTCCACCTTCATCGGCGTGGCGCGCGCGCTGGCGAAGATGAAAGATCAATGGCACGGGACGATCATCTTCATCGGCCAACCCTCGGAAGAAGCGATCGGCGGCGCGCGGGCTTTGTTGAAGGATGGGCTTTACACGCGGTGGCCAAAACCAAATTTCGTTCTCGGTTTTCATGACAAAGCGGACTTGGAAACCGGCAAGATCGGCGTCACCGAAGGCTACACCTACGCGAACGTCGATTCGGTCGATGTCACCGTGCACGGCGTCGGTGGACATGGCGCCTATCCGCATAAAACGAAAGATCCAATCGTTCTCTCCGCCGAAATCATCAACGCCTGGCAAACCATCGCCAGCCGCGAGAACAATCCGGTCGATCCGATTGTCGTGACCGTCGGTTCCATTCATGGCGGCACCAAACACAACATCATTCCCAACGAGGTGAAGATGCAGCTAACGGTTCGTAGTTACAAAGAAGACGTGCGCCAGCGTGTGCTCGCCGCCATCGATCGCATCGCTAAAGGCTGCGCCGCCACCGCCGGTTTGCCGCCGGACAAAATGCCGGAAACCAAAGTGCTGAAAGATGAGTTTACTCCCGCCACTTATAATAATCCCGAGCTAACAAAACGTTTGCTGCCGGTCTGGAAAAAAGCGCTCGGCGATCAGAACGTCGAGATGGCTGAACCGACCATGGGCGGCGAAGATTTTTCCGAATACAGTCTGCCCGACCATTCTATTCCAACAGTTGATTTCCACGTCGGTGCGGTCGATCCGGCGAAGATTGCCGAGTCGAAGAAACCGGGTGCGTCGCCCTTGCCGAGTCTGCACTCGAGCAAGTTCGCGCCGATTCCCGAGCCAACCATTCGCACCGGCGTGATCGCAATGACGAGCGCAGTGCTGGATTTGATGAAGTAACACAGGCTTCCAGCCTGTCATGGCAAACCTGCGTCCCGCCTGTTTGCCCCAATCGCAGGCGAGACGCCCGCGTGCCATCACAGCCGCGACGGCTGTGTTACTTCACTCTTACATTC
>DAIOVO010000144.1:0-2453 GCA_036758965.1 Chthoniobacterales bacterium | reverse complement strand
GTTGATGGAAGCGGAAGGAATTCCGACCGCAAAGGCGCGCACTTTTTCAGACACGGCGGCAGCGTTGCAATACTGCGAGGAAATGAAGCTGCCGGCAGTGATCAAGGCCGATGGGCTCGCGCTCGGGAAAGGCGTGGTGATTGCAAACAATCGCGAGACCGCCCGCGCGAGCGTGGCCGCAATGATGAGTGAAAAGATTTTCGGCGCGGCCGGACAACGGATCGTGATCGAAGAATGTTTGCGCGGGAGCGAATGTTCCGTGCACGCGCTGGTGAACGGAGACTCTTTTCGCATGCTGGCAACGGCGCGCGATCACAAACGCGCGCTCGATGGCGACTGCGGCCCGAACACTGGCGGGATGGGCGCAATCAGTCCGGCCGATAATTGGAGCGATGCGCGTGAGAAGGAGTTTTCCGAAACGATCATGCAACCACTGCTGCTTGGGCTAACAAGAGATAGAATCAGATTTCGCGGGCTGCTTTTTCCTGGATTAATGGTCACGCCCGCTGGATTGCGCGTGCTCGAATTCAACTGCCGCTTTGGCGATCCGGAGACCCAGGCGATTTTGCCGCGATTGCGTTCCGATCTGTTGCCGCTTTTGCAGTCGACCGTCGAGGGCGAGCTGGAAACCGCCGATTGGGATTCGCGGGTCGCGGTCACTGTCATCATGGCTTCGGGTGGATACCCGGGAAAATATGAAACTGGAAAAGTGATCGAAGGCCTGGAGAACGCGGCCCGGCTGCCGGACGTCCAGATTTTTCATGCCGGGACAAAACGGCAAGGCGATCGAATCGTCACTGCCGGTGGCCGTGTGCTGGCGGTGACGGCACTGGCGGATTCCATTTCGGATGCGCGACGAAAAGCGTATGCGGCGGTCGAGCAAATCCGCTTCGAGGGCGCGCATTTTCGGCGCGATATTGCTCTGAGCGCGTCTCAGGAATAGAGTCGCCCGCTCGTTTCATGTTTAGAAAAGCGATTTTCGGTTTGCTGGTAGCCGGCGATTTTTGCCTCGCGCAAGCACCTGCCCCTTCGCCAACGCTATCGCCATCGGCCAGCCGGTCGCCGGAAACGAGTGTCACCTCGCTTGCGCCGGCGGAAATCGATGAAGCGATCAAATTACTCAAATCGAATTTCGTCGATCCCAATGCGCTGAAAGATCAGGAAATGAACCGCGCGACTTTGGAAGGTTTGCTCGCGCGGCTGCATGGCGGCGCGCTGCTGCTCCCGGGAAAAACCGCGCCAACAGAAGAGACACCGTTTTACAGCGATATCATCAGCAATCACATCGGTTACCTTCGTTTGGGGGCGATGACGAAGGAAAACTTGCGCGCGCTCGACCAGGCGCTGGCGAATTCCACCGCCAAAAAGGTGGATGCGGTGGTGATCGACTTGCGCGCTTCCTCGGTCGCGAACGATTTCGAAGTAGCGGCCGAAATGGCAAAGCGATTTGCGCCTAAAGGAGCAATGCTTTTGAAATTGACCCGGCCGGGCACTCATCAGGAACGTGTTTTTACAAATGACCGCGAGCCTTCCTTCCGTGGTCCTATGATGGTGCTGATCGATAACGAAACGGCCGGCGCGGCGGAAGCCATGGCCGCGGCGCTCAAGTCCGATGCAAAAGCGTTGTTAATCGGCGCGTCCACTGCCGGGCGAGCGGTCGAGTATGCCGACTTTCCGCTGGCGAGTGGGAAAGTGTTGCGAGTGGCGACGGCGGAGGCGAGCGCGAGCAACGGCCAATCTCTTTTTCCCGGCGCGGTGCAACCGGATTTGGCGGTCGATTTTCCCAGCAAACAGAAATACCAAATTTTCGCACTCAGCGCGCAACGCGGGATGGCACCGTTTGTGTTTGAAGCGGAACGTCCCCATTTCAATGAAGCGGCTTTGATCTCGGGAATTAATCCCGAATTAGAGGCGCGCGCGACGCGCAAGAATGACGAGTTACACGATGCGGTTTTGCAACGGGCGGTGGATGTGATTGTTTCGCTGGCCGTTTTTCAGAAGCATTGAAGGTGCATCCCCTCGAGCAAAGTCTCGACTACCGTTTCGGCAAGACTGAGTTGCTGGAAGAAGCGCTTACTCATCCCAGCCTTGGCCACGAGAGGCAGCGACGGCAGCGCGACAATCAGCGTTTGGAATTTCTGGGCGACGCCGTCTTGCAACTGGTAACGACAGAATATTTGTATGCGCATTTTCCCCAGGAACAGGAAGGGCGTTTGACCAAATTGCGGGCGCGCCTGGTTTCGCGCGATGCCTTGCAATATCATGCGCAGGCGCTCGATCTCGGCCGCCATTTATTGATGGGCCGCGGCGAAGAAGCGAGTGGGGGACGCACCCGCACTTCCACGCTGGCGGATGTGTTCGAGGCAATCGTGGGCGCGATTTATCTCGATAGCGATTTTAGTACGGCGCGTGATTTTATTTTGCGCGTGATGCGGGCGGCGCTGGTGCAAGTA
>DAIOVO010000143.1:0-2583 GCA_036758965.1 Chthoniobacterales bacterium | reverse complement strand
CAACCACGCCACGACCGCATAGCCAACGGCAACTTTGTAAACATTGCGCCGTTTGAGTTCGGCAAAGAACTTCCCCGAATTCATCGCGGACTATGTGTCATGCGTCTGATCCACATTATGCAAAAAGTAGAATGAGCGGCCGTTGACGGGGAAAACATTGACGTTCAGTTCAAATCCGGGCTGGATCATATCATGAAAACAAAAAGGTTAACCATGTTTAGTTGCTTTGGTCTGGTTTCGCTTGCAGTGGTCGGAGTCGCGCCGGCCGCCGACACAAAGATCGAACAAGCTCTGCGCGATCTGGATGCTCAGTGGTCGAAAGCGGCCGTAGCCAAAGACCTCGACAAGACGGTTTCCTACTACGCGACTGATGCGGTGGTCATGCCTCCGAATGCACCGAGTGCCACGACAAAAGAAGCAATTCGCAGCGCCTGGAAAGAAATGCTGACCAGCCCTGGCGCTGCCATTAGTTGGCAAACGACCAGGGTGGTAGTAGCAACAAGCGGAGACCTCGCCTGCGTCAGCGGTACTTACGAGGAGACAATCGCTGATGCCAGCGGCAAACCGGTTAAAGACAATGGGAAGTATGTTGAGATTTTCAAAAATCAGACCGACGGAACATGGAAGGTAATCGTCGATATCTGGAACTCCGATCTTCCAACTGCGCCAGCCGAGAAGAAAGAGAAAGAGTAATAGCGCTGAGTGTGGAGATGACAGCGAGTTCTGTTTCGATGATCTTGGGAGCGGATGCAATTAGAGAGCCTTGAAGGAACACTGGGAACAGAAAACGTTTGGCCGCGAATCGCGGTGGTAGGTGCCGGTGCAGTTGGAGGTTACTTTGGCGGCATGCTGGCGCGCGCTGGAGCGCCAGTGACAATGATTGGCCGCGAAGCCTTCGTCGAAGCAATTGCAGAGGAAGGTTTGCTCCTCGAGTCGGAGCAGGGCAAGAGCCTGGTGCGCGTGACAGCATCTACCCAGGTTGCCGCTGCCGGCGACGCTGACCTTGTGCTCTTCAGCGTAAAAACATGCGACACGCTCGAGACGGCGAAAACGCTTGCTTCGGTGCTGAAGCGCGGAGCCGTTGTCGTCAGTCTGCAAAACGGCGTCGATAACGTCGAGCGAATCCATCAGGCAGCGGGTATCGACGCAGTTGCGGCGGCAGTGTACGTCGCGGCATCTGTGGTAGAGCCGGGTTATATTCGCAAGCTTGCCCGGGGCGACCTTGTCGTGGGACCGGAAGGTCGAACAATCGCGGAAATTTTTGTGCGCGCACAGATACCGTGTCGGATTTCCGAGAACATTGCGGGCGAGCTTTGGAGGAAGCTGGCGTGCAATTGCGCGCTGAACGCGGTGTCGGCACTGGCGCGCGCTCCCTATGGCCGCATTATCGAAAGCGTGGAAGGACGCGGACTCGTTGATGCGATCGTCGATGAAGTATTCGCGGTAGCGCGTGCCGCCAGGATTGTGTCTCCAGATTTCGAGAACCCGCAAACATTACGGGCGGCGGCAGCGAATCTTGCGCGGGAGATGCCGACAACGCTTTCATCTACCGCCTCCGATCTGCTCCACGGCAAACGCACCGAGATCGATTCGCTCAATGGTTACATCTCGCAGCGCGGCGCCGAACTCGGCGTGGCTACTCCCGTTAACGATACACTTTGCGCGCTGGTCAAACTCGCCGAGGCAAACCAGGTTTGAGCGAACGACGAAATTTCGCTCGACTACAACGGCTGAAGTTTCCGGGCGTGTTTTTCGTAGAGGGAAACTTCGCGGATGCCGGCGGCGGCCAGTTTTTCGGCGAGGCGCTGGTAGCTGTCACCTAACTGAACGTAGGAGTGAGCGTCGGAGGCGATGGTAAAGGAAATGTCTTTTTGCCTGGCGAGGGAGATCAAGTCATCGGAAGGGTAAAGCTCGCTTACGGGTTTGCGCCAGCCCGCGGTGGATAGCTCCAAGGCGAGGCCGCGGTCGCGAACTATGTTCAATGTCTCGTTAGCTAAATCGGTTGTGGCCCGAGTGGGGCGGTGGCCATGGATTTTAATGAGATCGAAGTGGGCCAGACAATCCACGATGCCGCTTTCGGCAATGGCTCGAACACGCTGAAAGTAATCTGCATACATCTCGTTAACCTCGCGACCGGCGAATTGCGCTGCGCCTTCGGGGACGCTGTCGAACATCTCGGTGGGAGAATGCAGATAGTGGACGGAACCGAGGACGAAATCGAGTTTATCCCAGCTTTGTTCGATCCATTTCCGGCCGGCCGCGCTGGTTTGGGGGCCATTATCCCATTCAATGCCGGCGCGGATATTTACATCGGAGTTTTTTTGGCGCAGTTTATCCAGTTCGTCAAAATCAACGCCGGCGTGGTAGCGATCGTGATCGGTAAAAGCGAGGTCGGTAATTCCTTTGGCGCGTGCGGAATCGATCCAGGGTTGGAGTAGTTGCTGAGTATAAGGCTGGACGCGGTGGCCTTGCGGATGAGTGTGGTAATCGGCGGGAAGAGAATGCAAAATTAATTAAAAATGCAAAATGAGAAGCAGGGAAGTCATTAGTCGTCGCACTCGCTTAAGACGAACGCTTCTGGCC
>DAIOVO010000142.1:0-2640 GCA_036758965.1 Chthoniobacterales bacterium | reverse complement strand
GGATGTGCCTCATCGAAATGGGCATGCCGAAAATGGGGCCGGACCGCAAACCGGAATTCGGCCCCGATGGCAAGCCGGTGATCAATTGGATGCCGCGTCCGCAAATTTCCTGCGCTCAGGATGTCGCAGACGGAATGGGCGTGCGCACAAATTCTCCGCTGGCCGAAGAATGCCGGCGCGGTGTCATGGAATTTTTACTCATCAATCATCCGCTCGATTGTCCAATTTGCGATCAGGCGGGCGAATGTCGCTTGCAGGAATTTAGCGTCGATTACGGACGGGCCGATTCGCGTTTTCTCGAAAACAAAGTCAAAAAACCGAAGCGCGTCGAAGTCGGGCCGCGCGTTATCCTCGATGATGAACGCTGCATTCTGTGCTCGCGTTGCATTCGTTTTTGTCAGGAGATCGCGAAGGACGACGTGCTCGGTTTCGTCGATCGCGGCAGCCACACGATCCTGACTGCACATCCAGGGAAAAAACTGGAAAACAATTATTCGCTTAACACCGTCGATATTTGCCCAGTGGGCGCGCTCACGTCATCGCATTTTCGTTTTGAAATGCGCGTCTGGTTTTTGAAAGAATCGAAAAGCATCTGCACCAGTTGCGCGACCGGCTGCAACACCATCATCGGCTCGCGCGAAGATGTGATTTACCGTCAGACGCCGCGTGAAAACGTCGCCGTCAATTCCGCCTGGATGTGCGATTACGGCCGGCTCAATTTCGAATACCTCACCTCGCCCGATCGTTTGCTCGAGCCGGAAATTTTTGACGGAAAAAAACTCGCGGCCAGCGATTGGAAAACGGCCGTCCAACAGGCCGCGCTTCAGTTGCAGCAATTTAATTCCTGGGAAATCGCAATTATCGCTTCCGCGCGCAGCACCAATGAAGAACTTTGGCTCACCGCCCAACTCGCGCGCCAGCTGAACGTTTCGCTCATAGACATCGTGCCGCGCCGCGAGAAAGGCGACGACATTTTGCTAAGCGCAGATCGCAATCCAAATACTCACGGCGCGAAAACGATTTTGCCGCTGCCAGCCGAGCCCGGCGCAAACGTACGCGCGATTATCGATGGCGTGGCCGGCGGGCAAATCAAGGCGCTGATCGCAATTGGGGAAGACCCAACCGAATGCGGAATCACCGTCGAGCAGTTGAAAAATCTGCCGTCGTTCATCGTCATGAATATTTTGCGCAACGCATCCACGCCGCACGCGACTGCGCTTTTTCCTTCGAGCGCCTTCGCGGAAAAACGCGGCTCAATGATCAATGGCCGCGGACGTTTGCAGCGTTTGAATCGCGCCGTGCGCGCTCCCGGACAGGCGCGCGATGACTGGGAAATCCTGCGCGATCTGCTGGTTGCTCTCGGAGCCAGCGACGGTCTCGGCTCAATCGAAGATGTCTTTAAACAAATGGCGGAATCGATTCCGGCTCTCGCTAATCTCAGTTTGAGCAAAATCGGAGACCAGGGTGTAAGTCTGTTGCCAGTTTCTAACGAGACTAAGACGCCACCTCCGCCCGGCGAACCGGCCGCGGAAGAAGCGGAAGAACGTGCGCTTCTAAACGCTCCCGTTTCGCATCATTTGAAATGAATCCGACCGCGTTTCTTCTTCTCACTTCGCTGCTGAAAATCATCGGCATCGTTTTCCTGATCATCCTGCCGATGGTTTCTTACGCGGTCTACGCCGAACGCCGGGTGAGCGCGCTCATTCAAGACCGGCTCGGCCCAAATCGCGTCGGCCCCGCTGGCCTCTTCCAGCCGATCGCCGACGCGATGAAATTTCTCCTCAAGGAAGATTTCACCCCGGCGCACGTGAACACGTTTTATTACTGGCTCGCCCCCTGCCTCGCGATGGTGCCGGCCATCACCACCATCGCGGTCGTGCCCTTCGGCAGCACCCTTTTCGGCGTGCCGATGGTTATCGCCGACATCAACGTCGGCGTCCTCTTCGTTTTCGCCATCGCCTCGCTCGGCGTTTACGGGATCGTCATCGCCGGCTGGGCGTCCAATTCCAAATATCCTTTTCTCGGCGGCGTCCGTTCCAGCTCGCAAATGATTTCCTACGAACTCTCGTTAGGTCTTTCCGTCATTCCGATTTTCCTTCTCTCCGGCAACCTGCGGCTAACGACAATTGTGCAATATCAAATCGAGCACGGCTGGATGATTTTTCCCTTCGCGGGCGACTGGACCAATCCGGTGCGCTGGCTCCTCACTCTCCCGCTGTGGATTTCATTCGCAGTTTTTTCCGTCGCCATTTTCGCCGAGACCAATCGATTGCCTTTCGATCTGCCGGAAGCGGAAACCGAGCTGGTGGGCGGCTATCACACCGAATACGGCTCCATGAAATTCGCCCTCTTCTTTCTCGGCGAATATGCCGCCATGATTACCGGCTCCGCCATTATCGTCACCCTTTTCCTCGGCGGCTGGCATTTCCCGGGCATCCCCGACGGCTCCCACGGCTGGATTTTTGGCCTCATCAATATTTCCGTTTTCTTCGCCAAAGTCGCTGCCCTTATTTTTGTTTTCATTTGGGTGCGTTTCACTCTCCCTCGTTTCCGCTACGATCAACTGATGCGCCTGGGCTGGATTTTCTTTTTCGAAATCGCGCTGGTAAATATTTTTTTGATGGCCGCGATCATCACGTT
>DAIOVO010000141.1:2332-2666 GCA_036758965.1 Chthoniobacterales bacterium | reverse complement strand
ACCTGCGGGGGCGCACCCTTTTTCTCGGCCTCGGCACTGGCTTGGGGGCGGCGCTGGTTTGGGAAAATAATCTTTTGCCGCTCGAGTTGGGCGATCTTCCTTACCGCGATCATCGCCGCATCGAGGAATGGCTTGGCACCACCGCGATGGAAAATCTCGGCAAGAAAAAATGGCGTGATGAGGTCCGCTACGCGGTGACTCAACTGAAACTTGCCTTCATTGCCGATACCGTGGTTCTCGGCGGCGGGAACGTGAAGAAAATGGATCGGCTGCCGCCGGGGATTGTCGCGGGCGATAATCGCAACGCTTATCTCGGAGGCAAACGGATGTGGGA
>DAIOVO010000141.1:0-2250 GCA_036758965.1 Chthoniobacterales bacterium | reverse complement strand
CTCTAACCGCCACGTTCGTGGCGTCCAAATCCGCCGGGGGCGGGACAGCGCCCGTCCCTCCATAAATTACATTCGCCCGCGCCGCTGATAGAATCGGTATCGCCCCAGGATGCTCTCGACGTATTTGCGCGTCCCGGGAAAATCGATGTTCGCGCGAAATGTTTTTTCCGAAATCGGCGCCGCCGGATCCTTATTCGCCCAGCGCTGCGCCCGGCTGGCCCCTGCGTTGTATTCCGCCAGGGCAAACGCGACCGGCGTTTGCTGCTGCTCCCAATGTTGCAGCGCCCGCCGCAAATACCACGAACCCGCTTCCAAATTTGTTTTCGGGTCCAGCAGATCGTCCGCTTTAAAACCGGCCGGTTGCTGCTCACGCGCCCATTCGTGCGCCGCGCGCTCACTCACCTGCATCAATCCGCGTTCGCCCGCGCTGCCAACTTTTTGCGGATCGAACCGGCTCTCGCGCCAGACGACCGCCTTCACCAGCATCGGATCGAGTTGATGCGCCCGCGCCACGTTGCGAATGAGGCCATCGAATTGATGAAAACGCGCCGGGCTGATCCATTCATACGTGCTGTAGAGCGCGTCACCGGAACGCAACGCCACCGCCGCCATCGCCGCCAGAATCGCGAAACCGGCGCAAATGATTAATTTGAAAACAACTCGCATGATCGTTGCGCGCTAATTTGCACCATGAATTTGAAAACAAGACTTTACCCGCGCTCTCGATTCGCGCGAGGCAGAGGTAAATCGCATGGCTAAATTTGCCCGCGTCATTGTCGATCGGTCCATTCGCCGCGAGCTCGATTACGCCGTTCCCGATACGCTGATCGAGCGCGTGATGGTCGGCACGCGCGTGCGGGTTCCTTTCCGGGAGCGAGCGGCATTGGCCACGGTCATTTCGCTTTTGGACGAGACGACCGCGAGCGGTATTCGCGAGATCGAAGCAGTGCTGGGCGAAGGGCCGACCCTAAGCGAGCCACTGCTCGAACTGGCGCGCTGGCTTTCAAATTATTATTGCTGTCCGATTGAAACGGTCATGCGGAGTTTGCTCCCGCAAGTCATCCGGCGGGCCGAGGTCGGCTGGAAAAAACAGCAGTTCGTCGAGCTCGCGAAAAATGCCGATCCGGCGGAAATCGAAACGCTGCGCCGGCGCGCGCCGCGCCAGGCGGAATTGCTCGATGAGCTGGCGAAAACAGATGTGCCCGTACTGGCCGCAGAAATTTTGCGCAAGCTTTCGCTCAATAGTTCAACTGTCTCGGCCCTAACAAAACGTGGACTCGTCACGATCAGCGAACGGGCGGTCGCGCGCGATCCTCACGCCGACGAACAATTCGTGCCCGCGCCGGAATTGTTGCTGAACGAGGAACAGCGCGTCGCTTTCGCCGGGATTATTTCCGCGCTCGACGTCGCGGAAAATGCCAGACCGATTTTGCTCCACGGCGTGACCGGCAGCGGCAAAACGGAAATCTATTTGCAGGCCATTCGCGAAACGCTCGCTCGCGGCAAAACCGCCATTGTCCTGGTGCCGGAAATTTCGCTCACTCCGCAGACGGTCGAGCGATTTAAAAGCCGTTTTTCTGCAACGCCGGACGAAGTTGCGGTCTTACACTCGCATTTGTCCGAAGGCGAGCGGCACGACGAATGGCACAAGGTCCATTCCGGCCGCGCCAAAATCGTTATCGGTGCGCGCAGCGCCGTCTTCGCGCCCCTAACGAATCTTGGATTAATCGTGGTCGACGAAGAGCACGAAAATTCCTACAAACAGGAGGAAGCGCCGCGCTATCACGCGCGCGATGTCGCCGTCGTGCGCGCCAAAATCGAGCGCGCCGTCGTCGTGCTCGGCAGCGCCACCCCTTCCCTCGAAAGTTATTTCAACGCCCGCCGCGGCAAATACGAGCTCGCCAACCTCACCCAGCGCGTGGACGACAAGCAACTACCGCTCATTCGCGTCATCGATTTGCGCCAGGAAAAACGCAGCGAGCGTGCCGCCACCATTCTCTCAGAGCGACTGCGCACCGCCATCGACAGCCGGCTAACAAAGCATGAGCAAACGATTTTGTTTCTGAATCGCCGCGGTTTTTCCACCTCGTTGCTTTGCAGTAAGTGCGGCGTCGCGCGCGATTGTCCAAATTGCAGCGTCGCGCTCACCTTTCATCGCTCGATGGCGCGGCTGACCTGTCATCTCTGCGGACACACCGCCGCCGTCCCGAAAAAATGTCCGGAGTGCGGACAGAACGCGCTCATCTATGT
>DAIOVO010000140.1:952-2719 GCA_036758965.1 Chthoniobacterales bacterium | reverse complement strand
GACCTGGAACGCGCACTACATCGATCACGTGCAGATCACGGCGGCCGAAACGCTCGGAGTGGAAAGCCGCGCCGGTTATTACGAAACCGCCGGGGCGATGCGCGACATGGTTCAAAATCATCTCCTGCAATTGTTGTGTCTGGTGGCGATGGAACCGCCGACCGATCTCGGGGCCGACAGCATTCGCGATGAGAAAGTGAAAGTGGTGCGCTCGTTGCGACGCTACGATTCGGAGGCGGTCCAGAAGTGCGTCGTGCGCGGGCAATACGGCGCCGGCGCAATTAACGGAAAAGCGGTCATCGCCTATCGCAAAGAAGAAAAAGTCGATCCGAAGTCGGAGACAGAAACTTACGTCGCGTTGCGCGTGCTGGTCGATAACTGGCGCTGGGCCGACGTTCCGTTTTACGTGCGGGTCGGCAAGCGTCTGCCGAAATCTGCGACCGAGATTTCAGTGCATTACAAGAAAGCGCCGCAGGTTTTGTTCAACCGCGACATCCACGCCCTCGAGCAAAACGTCCTCGTCATTCGGATTCAGCCGGACGAAGGAATTTCGCTGCGGATGCAGGCGAAAATTCCCGGGACAAGTCTGCGGATCGAGCCGGTGAAAATGGATTTTCATTATGGGACGAGCTTCGGCAAAGCCAGTCCGGAAGCGTATGAACGGTTGTTGCTCGATGCCATGAGTGGCGATCCGACGCTCTTCGCGCGGCGCGATGAAGTGGAGCAAGCGTGGGCGTTTATCGACACGATTGAGGATGTTTGGGCGAAGGAAAAAAAGCCGCCGCTTTGTTTTTATCCATCCGGTTCGTGGGGACCGGAAGAAGCGGACGAATTGCTCGCGAAGGATGGGCGAAGTTGGAGAAGATTATGACCACTCGGTCACGGAGTCTAGTTCTCGTTAGCCATGCCAAAGATCGCTGAAAATTTTTCCCTCGGCCAAATCGAGATCGGCCAAATCGATCGCGAATTAAAAAAACTTTGGGCGGAAGGCGAAGGCGCGATGACACGCGCGTCGCTCATTAACCTCGCGGTTTACAGCGAAGAGCCGGGCTCGCTCGCGCGCAACACTCAGCTCGTTTCGCAAATTACCGAGAACCATTCCTGCCGTGCCATTGTCATCGCGGCGGATCCTTCCACAAAAGATGCTCGCGCGGAGGCGTGGATCAGCGCGCATTGTCACGTCGGCGGCGCGGACGCGAAACACGTTTGCTCGGAGCAAATCTCATTTTTGCTCAAAGGCGCTTCGGTAAAATTGCTGCCGAGCATCGTGTTCTCCCAGCTTGACTCCGATCTGCCGCTTTATCTTTGGTGGCAATCGCCCTTCCCACAGGAAATGGATGCGCAGCTCTGGGCCTGGATCGATCGGTTGATTTACGACAGCCAGACCTGGGAAAATTTCGATTCGCAAATGCGGCTGGTCGAAACCGCGCAGCGAGAAGCGAAACAGCGCATCGTGCTTTGCGATTTGAATTGGACGCGGCTGGTCCATTTCCGGCTCGCCTTCGCGCAATTTTTCGATCATCCAGCCTCGCATCATCGTTTCGAGAAAATCAAAAATGCGAAGCTTGTTTTCGGAGATGGTTATTTTTCCACGGCGCTGTTGTTCGTCGGCTGGATGGCCGCGCAGCTCGGCTGGGAAATCGCCGAACGCGCGGGGGACGAAACTCTGCGATGCACTAATGCGGCGGGAAAAACCGTGACGGTGAAGTTGCAGGAGAGAGGCGAGGCGCCGCTCTACTACCACTACCTGTCGACCTTCGCGTCGAG
>DAIOVO010000140.1:0-942 GCA_036758965.1 Chthoniobacterales bacterium | reverse complement strand
GCTTCAATCCTTCAGCGCGCAATCGGACAAAGTCGAGTTTTGCGTTTCGCGCGCAGTCTGCGGTGATCTGCTGGAAGTTTGTCGCGCCGAGCCGGGCGAAAAACGCGCGCATCAATTGATGCCGGCAGCCGACCATGATCCGGTAAAATTAATGGGCGAAGAATTAATGCGCGGCGGGCCGCACGAAGTTTATCTGCGCGCGGTCGCGAAAGTGCGGAAGCTGTTGTAGGCCTCGAGAACTCGTCATCCTGAGCGGAGCCGAGGGATCCCCGCCATGAAACCTTTAGGGTCACGCCACGGGATCCCTCGGCTCCGCTCGGGATGACGGCGTTGCGAACACTTGCCGCAGCGCCTTCACATTTTTTTTAATGCTGAATAAGTCCGCGCAACGGTCGCGCCCGCGTTCGCCGAATTCACGCGCCTGTTGTCCATTTCTCGTTAGCTCGTCAACCGCAGAAGCAACAAGGCCCGCATCGTTTTGCGCAACCACGAAACCAGTTTCGCCGTCACGCACCATCTCGCTAATTCCGCCCACATCAGTCGTGACGACGGGCAGCGACGACGCCATCGCTTCCATAATCACGGTCGGCAGATTATCCATCGCGCCATTGGGATCGATCCGGCAGGGCAGCGCAAAGATCGTCGCTTCGCGTAAACTTCGCGTGATTTCCGTCTGCGATTTTTCGCCAACGAGCTTCACCCGCTCGCCAAGGCCATACTGATTGATTCGTTCCTGCAATTTATCGAGCAGCGGGCCGTCGCCGATAATTTCGCAACGAAACTCGCGCTCACGCAACGAAGCGCAGGCATCGATCAAAATGTCGAAGCCTTTCTTGCTAATCAACCGGCCAATCGAAAGAATCAGCGGCGGCGATTGGAAATGGGCCGGTTGAAATTGCGCGAGATCGATTCCGTTATAGACCCGGTGAATCCGTCCGGCTT
>DAIOVO010000139.1:0-2885 GCA_036758965.1 Chthoniobacterales bacterium | reverse complement strand
GCCCAATACCGACACGGCGGGCGCGCCGCTCGATAGCGAAGGTTTGCCCGAAGGCGCCTACTTTGGAATTACCAACATCGCCACGGAGGAGACGCCCGATCCGGATGCGGAGACAAATTTCCGCCTCAAGATCGCGATTATGAAACGGCCCGGCGTGCCGATCGATCCCTCGAAATTGCGGATCATGGTGCTGTTTTATGACACGGCGGACGACGGCAAAATCGTCACAACCGATGCCGACGTCGGCTCGGAATGGGTGAATCCCAAACACGATTGGATCGAGACCAATCCGGAGACGTTGATTGTGACTTACGTGCGCTCGAAGATGCACGCCATTACTTCCGAGTCGGCAATTTCTGCCGCGGCCGCAGCCATTACGCCCGGGAAAAAAACCCTTCGCGCGAGCAAGGGGGGCGAAGAAGAAAACGCGTCGAGCGAGACCGGACGGCGAAAATATCTCGGCTACATCATTCGCATTTTGTACAATGACAAAGTGCAAACCGTAAGAGCCAACCCGCCGCGCCTACTCCAGGACGCGCCCGATTTATCCGCCGCCACGCCGTGACCCAGTTGTTGATTGTGCACCGGGACGCCGAGATCGGCCGGCAACTGGCGCAGATGATCAAAGATTACGCCGGCTACGAGAGCGCGGTGACGGCGAGCGAAAGCGAGACGCTGGTGTGGTTGCGGCGTGCGCCGGAAGAGCGGCCGCGAATTCTCCTCACTCAACTGGCGGCGGCGGGGCTGGATGGTTTCGCACTCGGCGCGCTTTTGAGCGACGCCTTTGATGGTTTGCAGACGTTATTTTTGCCGCCTTACGAGTCGAACGCGCAACGCTTCGAGATCGCCGGCTCGAAAGTTTTTCCCGAGCCCATCGATGGCGAACGTCTGGTTGCGACCATCGAGCGTTCGGTGCGCATGACCCATGACGCGCCGGATTTGTTTCAAGTTATCGATCTTTTGCAAATGTGCTGTCTCGCTGGACGCAGCGGCGCGTTCCAGTTGGTTGGGGGCGGACAAATCGGGACGGTTTTTCTTCGCCAGGGACAAATTGTGCATGCCGAAACCGAGAGCGGCGTGGCGGATGACGCGCTGTCAGAAATCGTAAGCTGGGGTGAGATCGAGTTCGCTTATGATCGCAGCCTCGAGCCGGCGATTGAAACCATGTCGCGCGCGTGGGACGAGATGTTAATCGAAGCGCTGGAAGAACGAAAACGGCGCGCGCTGCCAGAGTGGCGCCGGCAGTTGGCATGAAATATTTTTCCGCGCGTGGGGCGATGATGAAGCGAACATTGCTGTTTTTCGTATTCGTCGCCGGAATTGGTGCGGCCAATGCTCAAATCCAGGTGCTACTCAAATTCACTCGCTTGCAATACCTCGCCTACGAACCACTCATCGCCACCGTGTCGATAACGAATCGCGCCGGACGCGATATCGAATTGCACGATGATGGCGGACAGCAATGGTTCGGTTTTGAAATCACACGCGATGCCGGCGAATCCATCGGCCCTTCCGGCAGCGAAAGTCTCGAGCCGCTAAAGATCGGCGCCAGCCAGACGGTCACGCGCAAAATCAATCTCACGTTGCTCTATCCGGTGCAGGAGTTTGGCGCCTATCACGTGCGCGCCCACGTCTATTTCGGCGATCTCGGCCGCTATTATTATTCGCAAACCAAAGTCGTGCAGGTGACCGGTGCGCGCCCGATCTGGAAACAAAGTGTCGGAATTCCAGAAAACGCCGGAGTCACCGGTGATGCGCGCACTTACTCGCTCATGAGCAATCGTTTCCCCGAACACACTTCCCTTTACGTGCGGGTAGAAGATGAGGCGCGCGGTGTGGTTTATGCCACCTATTCGCTCGGGCGCGTGATCGCTTTCGACGAACCGCACGCGGAGATCGACCGCAGCAATAACCTGCACGTTCTTCAATGCTCGGCCCCGCGCACCTGGTCCTACGCCACCATTGGCTTGAACGGACAGCTCCTGGCCCATTCTACTTTAGTGGAAACGAAATCGCGCCCGCACTTTAAACGCAACCCCAATGGCGACATCGCGGTTGTGGGCGGGATGACCGAGACGGCGGTTAATCAGGAGTTGCAGAACGCGCTCCCAAAACTTTCCACCCGGCCAGTCGAGAAACCAGCAGGGAACTAGAAAATGTCTCGCAAACTTTCCGGCATAATCTTGATCTTGTTAGCCGCGCTTTCGCTGGCGCAGGCGGCGACGACGCGCTTCGACACCGTCGTCATCGATGCCGGGCATGGCGGATTCGATCGCGGCGGAATCCCCGGCCAGCGCGTAGCCGAGAGCCTCATGACGCTGGATGTCGCGCTCCGGCTTAAACCCATTCTGGAACGAGCCGGTTACCGCGTGATCATGACCCGCAATAGCGACGTCTTTGTTCCTCTTCCCACCCGCGTGGCCACGGCAAATTCCTATCGCAACGCGGTTTTCGTTTGCATCCATTTCAACTCCGCCACTCGCAGGGGCGCCAGCGGCATCGAGACCTATTTTTACAGCACCGAAAGCGCGCCCCTCGCCGCCAGCATTAATGCCTCTGTCGTCCGCGGCGCTCCTTCCGAAAATCGCGGCGTGCGCCGGCGCGGCTTTTTCGTCCTGCGCCGCACCACCGTTCCCGCCGTGCTGGTCGAGTGCGGATTTCTCACTAACCCGACCGAGGCGCAATACGCCAGTAGCGCCACTTACCGGCAGCAGCTCGCGCAAAATATCGCGCGGGGAATCTCCAGCCGGCCCGCCCTTGCCAGCCGCTCCAGCGCAACCGACCAGGGTAACCGGGTCGATGTCGGGTTGCAGCCATTTCTCGATCAACGTTATGTTCGCAGCTCGAGCGGCCGGCATAATCATCGCTCGAAATCCTCCCACCGA
>DAIOVO010000138.1:0-2912 GCA_036758965.1 Chthoniobacterales bacterium | reverse complement strand
CTGCCGCCCCTTACAGCTGCGTGAGAAAATTGCTTCTGAGTTTTAGCTTGGTGATGGCTCTTTTGCTCCGAGCCGATTCCGCCAGGGCGCAGGCCAACGCCGCGCCGAGCGTCGAAAAAGCCGTGTTCGCGGGCGGCTGTTTCTGGTGCATGCAACCGCCGTTCGATCACGCCCCGGGCGTCATCTCCACCAGCGTCGGCTACGCCGGAGGCACGCAGGAAAATCCGACTTACAAGCAAGTCTCGGCCGGTGAAACCACTCACCGCGAATCGATCGAGGTCACTTACGATCCGGCGAAAATTTCCTACGACAAATTGCTCGAAATTTTCTGGCACAACATCAATCCCACCCAGGCGGACGGGCAGTTCCACGACATTGGCGATCAATATACCAGCGCCATTTTTTATGCGACTGAGGAACAGAAAGCGGCTGCCGAAAAATCGAAGGAGCAGCTCGCGCAGTCGGGCAAATTCAAAAAACCGATTGCGACGGCGATTCTTCCCGCGGGCAAATTCTGGCCGGCGGAACAGTACCACCAGAAATATTACATCAAGAACCCGCTCGCTTATCGGTTCTATCGCTTCGGTTCAGGGCGGGATAGTTATTTGAAGGAGACGTGGGGCGCGGGTCACTGAACCGCTCCGCGTATTCGTCCATGGCATTTGGAGAAGCGCGAACGAATCGTTAGAATGTCGCGATTCTGCAGTTGTTCGCTATTCGACCGAAGGGATATCGGCTCGAAGCTCTGGCTTCAGAAGCTTGCCCCAAGTCGCGTTGTAGGGATGCACTTTGCTGACCCGCTGACCTTCGCGCTCGAGGGGCCGCCCGTCATTCGCCCATTGGAAAATGGAGCCGGTCATGTTCTGCACATTGGTATAGCCAGCTTGCTGCAACTTTTTCGCGAAGCCTGCGGAGCGATAACCAACCGAGCAGTAGGTCACAATCGGTTCATCCTTCGGCAGGTCGATTGCATTCGCCGCCGCTGCTGGGTCAATGCGGCGGGCGCCGTGGATGTGACTTACGTCATACTCGGCCTTGGTTCGGACATCGAGGAGGACGGGTTGCGCCCGACTTTTATCATTCAACCAATCCGCGAGCGATTTCGATTCAATCCGGCGGACGCCCGGAAAATCGTGGCGGATTTTCCAGTTCACGACTGCCCATCGGATGCTTTGTCCACACACAACATTAGCGGCGGTAATCACGACGCCGGCGACAACAGCCCAGACGATTCCATTTCGAATGCATGATCCCGGTCTCATGGCATCAGTTCATCCGCATACTTCGGTTGACGCTCGGGCACCTGCCCATCCGGAAGTTGCCAGGGGCGTTGCGCGCGAAATGGGAGAACGAAAAGCTCTTTTTCGTCGCGATACGAGGCGACACCGATGGTGATCGCATCCTGGGGGATGTCGCGACGCAATGTCCGATGCAATTGATCCCACCAGCAGAAGACCGTGCCCCAATTCGAATTTGTCTCCCGTTGCACGATCGAATGATGAATGCCGTGCATGCGCGGCGTGACGAAGAGGCAATTCAAAATCCGTTCGAGCGCGATGGGCAGCCGCCAGTTGGAGTGTTCGAACAGGTTCGCTGATTCGAACAACAATTCAAAAACGACAAGCGCCCAGAAATCGATTCCGAGCGCGACAACCGTGAGCACACGAAAAGGCACGGAAAAAATAACTTCGCCGAGATGAAAACGCGTGGCCGTGCTCACGTCCATATCCAGGTCGCAATGATGCACGTTATGGAAACGCCATAACGCCGGGATGAGATGCAGGCCGACGTGCCACCACCAGTAGGCGTAATCCATCAGAAGCACGCCGATGATGACTGCGAGCCAGTGCGGGATCGGCAGCAGGTTAAGCAAGCCAAAGCGATGATGCGCCGCCCAAAGTGCGGTCATCAGCGGAATAGGAACGAGGGAGATTCGCGCCAAAGCAAATCCCGGGGCCGAGAAGAGCAGGTTCCGCATGAGGCGGCGGAGCTTTGAGAAATGCTGCTGCCGCAAAGGAAATCTCCATTGTAAGAGGAGAAGAATAAGAAAGGCGATCGCAAAAAATACGCCGGCATAATGATCAAGGAGCGGTGTCGTCTTAATCATGACTCAGTCTTACTCGTGGCGCAGCTTCTCAACCATAAACACTCGTGCTTTCGGCGCGACGCCAGCGTCCAAATGCGCGCATCCTTCGAATAACCATTAGGACTTTGCGAGAGAGGAAACAGATCTTTGAGTTGCGGCAGTTATTATAGAGGGACGATATGCGATTAATGAAATTGTGCCGCTTTGCAGTTATCACGGCGACCGTGGTTGCCTTTGGACAATCGCGATCATTTGCAGAAGAAACCGGTTGGACTGAGACCTATAATCGCCTGCTCAAACAATACGTTACGCCTGGCGGCGTAAAGTATGCGGAGTGGAAAAAGAATTCCGCCGATATGCAAGCGATCGGGGCGGTGGTCGACAGTATCTCGAAGGAATCTCTCAGCTCGCGTGGAGAGAAAGAGCGGCTCGCGTTTTATATCAATGCTTATAACGCCTGGATTCTACACGGAGCGCTCGCGAAGTATCCGACCAAGAGCGTCAAGGATACCTTCTTTCGATTTTTCACCGCGAACAATATCAAGGTCGCAGGAGAGCAAATGAGTTTCAATCATCTGGAGAAAGATGTGATCCGCGGCAAGTTCTCCGATCCGCATGTTCACTTCGCCTTGAACTGCGCCAGCCGCAGTTGTCCGCCGCTCATGCCAGAGGCCTTCACGGGCGATAAGGTGGACGCGCAAATGGAGAAGCTGGCCGTGGCTTTTATCAACTCGGAGAAAGGCGTCACTTACAACGAGTCGGCTAAGACAGCGCAGCTCTCGAAAATTTTCGATTGGTATAAGAATGACTTCGCCAAAGATGGCGG
>DAIOVO010000137.1:0-3219 GCA_036758965.1 Chthoniobacterales bacterium | reverse complement strand
CGGATCGACGCGCGGGTGAATGAAATATTTCGCTCTGGCGTCGAAGAAGAGGTGCGCCAGGCCGAAAAAATCGGAGCAACCGCCGCCAACACCCTTGGCTTGCGCGAAATCCAGGAATTGTTAGCCGGGAAAGTTTCCCGCGCGGAATGCGTCGCCAAAATTCAGCAGGCGACGCGACGTTACGCCAAGCGGCAGTTGACGTGGTTCCGCCATCAAACTAATTTTCCTCAGCTGAATTTGAGCACAACTTCTCCAGCGGACGCAGCGAGCGCGATTTTAGGAATGTTCGCGTAGGAATGATCGAGATTCGTCCGCAAAAACAACCCGAACGCGCTCTCCTCATTGGCCTGGAGCAAAACGGCGTTTCCAAGTGGGAGCTGCGCGATTCGATGGAGGAATTGCGCGAGCTGGCTCACTCCGCCGGCGCGGAAGTGGTCGATACCGTGACCCAAAAATTGCCGCGGCCGACAGCGCCATTTTACATCGGCAAAGGCAAGGCGGAAGCGATCAAGGATTCGGTGCAATCGCAGGGCGTGACCTCGGTGATTTTCAACGACGAACTTTCACCGGCGCAAGGACGCAACCTGGAGAATTTGCTCGCGCGCAAAGTGGTCGATCGCACGCAGCTCATTCTCGATATCTTTGCGCAGCGCGCCCGCAGCCGCGAAGGCCGTTTGCAAATCGAGCTGGCGCAATTGCAGTATTTGCTCCCGCGGCTGACGCGGATGTGGAACCACTTGTCGCGACAAACCGGCGGAATCGGCACGCGTGGCCCGGGTGAGACGCAATTGGAAGTGGACCGGCGGCGGGTGCAGGAACGGATCGCGCGGCTGGAGAGAGAATTGGAAACGGCGCGCAAAGTGCGCGCGGTGCAGCGGCAGGGCCGCAAGCGCCATCAATGGCCAGTGGCCGCCGTCGTCGGCTACACCAACGCCGGCAAATCCACGCTCTTGAACTTAATGACCGGCGCCGATGTTTTGGCAGCTAACAAGTTGTTCGCAACCCTCGACCCGACCACCCGCAGTTTTACTTTACCGAACAAACAACGCCTTCTGCTCACCGATACCGTCGGTTTTTTGCGCAAGCTGCCGCACACTTTAATTGAATCGTTCAAGGCAACGCTGGAAGAAGTGAGCGAAGCGGATTTGCTCATCCACGTAGTCGATTTGAGTCATCCGCGGGTGGACGAGCAGATGGCGGCCGTCGATGAAGTGATCAAAGAGCTCGATGCCTTCGGCAAACAAACCGTGATCGTGTTCAACAAAATCGATCGATTGGAAAACCCGGAGCTGGCTGATGTTTACCGGAAAAGATTTCCAGGCAGCGTCGCCATTTCTGCCAGGATCGGCGACGGCGTCGAGGATTTTGTCGGGGCTTTACAACACGCGCTCGGCGCCTGGCGGATGCGTTCGCAATTTCGGGTGCCGTTGCGCGAGGCGAACTTGATCGCAGAAATACATCGCGTCGGGCATGTGCTGGATTTGCGATACGAAGGAGAATTCGCCGTCGTCACCGCGCACGTCCCGCCGCATCTCGAGCAACGATTGGCGTCGTTTGCCCTTGCGTCATCCCGAGCGGAGTCGACGGATCCCGTGGCGATTCCTTAAAAGCTTTCATGGCCGACTCGCTCGACCCCGAAACCTTCCGGGGCTCGGATGACACCACATTGCGCAGTCTCGAATCATCGCGGAATGATTGTCCGTGCAGAAGTGGCTTCATAAATGGATCGTTCGCTTGGGACTCGAATCGCGGCCGCGTCTGCGCAAATTTCTCGTCGGCTTGATTGGCGTCAGCGTCATTCTTATCGGGCTCATCATGATCGTACTGCCGGGCCCGGCAATTCTGGTCGTGCCGTTGGGCGTTGCGATTTTGGCAACCGAATTCGCCTGGGCGCGCCGGGTTTGGCAGCGGGGACAAATTCTCGTCGATCAGGTTCGGCGGCGGGGTCAAAAGAAACCGGAAAATCAATGACCATCCGTGAGCGCGTCTCCGCCTTGATCAAAAAATTTCGCCGGGTCTACCCGGACGCGCAGACCGAGCTTACTTACGAGAGGCCGTTGCAACTTTTGATCGCGACAATTTTAAGCGCGCAGTGCACCGACAAGCGCGTCAACCTCGTCACGCCGGCGTTGTTCAAAAAATATCGGACCGCGGCTGACTTCGCGCGGAGCGACCCGGCGGCACTGGAAAATGAAATTCGCTCGACTGGATTTTTCCGGAGCAAGACCAAAAGCATTCGCGCGGCCTGTACCGCCATCGTGGAAAAGCATCATGGCAACGTGCCGGAGACGATGGAAGAATTAACGGCGCTGCCGGGGGTAGGGCGGAAGACGGCGAATGTGGTGCTCGGGAACGCCTTTGGAAAAAATGAGGGAGTGGTGGTGGATACGCACGTGGCGCGTTTATCGCAACGTTTGCGCCTAACGAGACATGGAAATCCGGAGAAGATCGAGCAGGACCTGATGAAACTGGTGCCGCGCGCCGATTGGGCGCTCTGGAGCCACTGGCTGATTTTCCACGGACGCCGCCGCTGTTTCGCGCGCAAACCCGATTGCGGCGGCTGCGAAGTCTTCGCGCTCTGTCCCAGCGGAAAAATCTTTCTCCGCACCAACAAAGCGCGATCCGCGCTCGCGGAGGTATCTTGAATTAGGAACTCAGGAAACCAGGAAGGTTCTGAAAAACCTAAGGAGATCGTTGTGACCCTTCCCGAGGATCGTTTCAGTCTTTGAGCTTTCCCTTCGCATTCCAATGTTCTGCCAGCTAGGACGCTTTTCTTCTCCCACCGGGTTTCTACTTCCTAACTTGTAATTTCTAATTGGAAAGCCCGGTCGCTCCTTCGCCCGCGTTACGGCAGAGTTTCTCTTCCAACTCCCCTTTTCATCTTCCACGATCAGCCGGTAAGTCGCGACTTCCATCTCCGCGGGCATCTTGGACAGTCACTTGGGCCAAAGCCGCTCCGGTGGCGGCTCGACCCGGTAGAAAGGCCCTCGCAATGCTATACGTGATTCACGTATAGCAGTAAAACTACCTCGCCTCCGGCACATCGAGCACTCGCTAAGAACGAATCGCCTTCTCCACCGCGGTACGCGCAAAGCCGCGCGGCGCAGCGCGATCTTGCTCCCACTCTTGCAAGGTTCGTTTCGAAATCTGTAACTTCAACGCGGCCTCACTCTGCGAGAGATTCTGCCGTTCACGCCACGCTCGCAGCCGGCGCGGAAA
>DAIOVO010000136.1:0-3345 GCA_036758965.1 Chthoniobacterales bacterium | reverse complement strand
ATCGAGCCGCTCTGGAAAGATTTCGTGCGCGTGCGGGAATGCGAGCGACTGGCGAGCGAGAAAAATCTTGAGCTGGACGATTCGGCGCTGGATTCCGCCAGCATCGCTTTTCGTTACGAACACGATCTCATTACGGCGGAAGAAACCGAGCGCTGGCTGGAAGACCGTGGGACCACCCTCGATGAATTCGGCCGCTATTTCGCGCGACGCTACTGGGGCCGCGTTTATTCCGGACCGATCGAGCCGCGGAAATCCAGCTACCAAACGGCGGCGGCGGAAGAGAAGGATTTGTTCCTGATCGATCTCATTTTGTCGGGTTCGTTGGAACGGATGGCCGATCGGTTGAGCTGGCGAGTGGCGGCGCAGACCGCGCTCGAGCCCGAGACGGATTTGACCGAAGCGGTGGCAGAAAAACGCGCGCTTTTTTTGACGCGACTCAAGATTGAGCGGGCGAACCTGGCGGAATGGCTCGAGCGGCTGGGCCGTGATTCGGAATGGTTCGACGATTTGCTCAAATCAGAAGTGGCTTATGAGCGGCGGGCGAATTCGTTGATTGGGGAGAAAGATCTCGAGAACGAGTTGGTTTCGATGCGGCTTCTCCTAACAAGATTTGAAATTGAAACGGTGGAAGTCGATTCGCGTGATGCCGCGGCGGAAGTGATCGCATGCGTGCGCAATGACGGGATGGAAATGGCCGAGGTGGCGGAAGAAAGCCGGTATCCGTTTCGGCGGAGCGAAGTGTTGCTGGAAGATTTCCCCGAGGAGCAACAGCAGCGGTATTTGAGCGTTAAAGCGGGGACACTGTTGGAACCGTTGCCGCGCGAGGATGCTTTTGAAGTTTGCCGGGTGAAAACGCGGACGGAGCCGACCTTGCAGGACGCCGCCATTCGCGAACGTCTGGAAACGCGTTTGACCGAGCGTCATTTTGGGGAGCTGGTTAGCAGCCACATTGACTGGAAAATGCTGCAACAACAGGGCGAGGAATGAATACCAAGGACATCGATCTGCTGCGGCGCACCGATCTTTTCCGTTTTCTGCCGGATGAGACATTCGAGAAACTGCGGCCGCTGCTGAAGGAAGAGCAGTACGATTTCGGCGACCTGATCGTCAAACAGGGCGAAGCGGCGAACGCCTTTTATATTTTGATTTCCGGCCGCGCGCGAGTGGTGAAAACCGGCGCGAACAACGGCGAAGAAATCGTGCTCGGCACATTGCGCCCTGGCGACAGTTTCGGTGAAGCCGCGCTTTCCGACGGCGGCACCCGCACGGCGACGGTGCGGTGCAGCACGTCAGTGCAGGCGTTGCGCCTGGACCGTTCGGAATTTCTTGCCCTGACCGAGAAAGCTCCCGAGTTGAAAACGCACATGCAGCTCACTCAACGAGTGCGTGCTCTGCAAAGTTTTCTTTACGAATTTAGTAATTTTGGCCGGCTGCCGACTCCAGCGTTGCGCGGCGTGATCGAAAAACTCGAGCGCGTCCAGTTTCAAAAGGGCAATCTGATCATCAAGGAAGGCGATGTCGCCGGGCCGATGTATATATTAGAGAAAGGCCGCGCCCGCGCTTTTACCCAGAACAACGGCGCGAAGAAAAATCTCGCTTTTTATCGCGACGGCGATTTCTTCGGCGAGCTCTCGATTCTTAACGGTTCGCCGCGCGCGGCCTCGGTGGAGGCTTATTCGGATTGCGAATTGCTCGCGCTCGATCCCGAGGCGGTGCGCGCGTTGAAGCAAAGTTTTCCGGAATTTGGCAAGCTGTTGGAGGAACGGCTGGCGCAGTATCAGGCGAAAACGGAAGCACGCATTCCGCTCGATTTCACCGAGGAGCTGCTTCCAGCTGAAACGCAGACCCAAAACAAAACAGCGCTGGATGGAAAGTACGCGGCCACCAAAGAAAAGGAAGACGCCGACGCACCCTTTGCTGATGAAGAGGGACATTTCCGAAAGAAGAAGGGTCGCATCCGGAAGTTCGAGCACATCGCGCAGATCGACGAAATGGATTGTGGCGCGGCCAGCCTGGGAATGATCTGCCGGCATTTCGGACGCAAAGTTTCCCTCTCGCGCATTCGGCAGCTTTGCCACACCGCGACTGACGGCACGAGTTTGAAAGCGCTTTGCCGCGCCGCGACTGAGCTTGGGCTGGCGGCGCGCGCGCTGAAAGTTTCGCTGCGCAATCTGCCGATGATGCCATTGCCGGCGATCATCCACTGGGAAGGCAATCACTGGATGGTGCTCTTCGACGTGGAGCCGACCTACGTGCGCGTAGGCGATCCGGCGGGCGGTTTGCGAAAAATTCCGCGGAAGGAATTCGAGCAAAAATGGTCCGGTTACGCGGCGCTGTTCGATTACACCATCGCCTTCGAGCAAGCGCCGGAGAGCAAGCCGGGCCTGGCGTGGGTGGTGCCGTTCCTTAAAAAGTTCCGCAAAATCTTGTTCCAGGTAATGGCACTGGCGATTGCGGTCAGTTTCCTGCAACTGCTCTTCCCGGTTTTCACCCAGATGGTGGTGGACAAGGTAATCGTGGAAAACGATATCGGTCTGCTCAAAACCATCATTTTCGGAATGATGGGCGCGATTATTTTTGTGCAGTTGGCGTCAATCGCGCAGGAATATTTGCTCGCTTTCGCGGCCGTGCGGCTCGACACCGCCATTCTCGATTTTCTCAGCCGGCAATTGTTGTCGCTGCCGATGACGTATTTCACCAGCCGGCGCACAGGCGACATTCAGCGTCGCCTCGATGGCGCGCGGCAGGTGCGGCAATTTGCGGTGCAACACGGCGTTGGCGCGCTTTTGGCGATGGTGCATTTGCTGGGCGCGATCGTTTTGATGTTCGTTTACAGCGGTTGGCTGACGCTGGCATTTTTAGCAACGACGCCGCTCTACCTCGGGTTGATGTATTTTTCGCTCAAAGTTCTGCGACCTCTGTTTGGCGACGTGGAAGAGAGCCAGGGAAAATACAGCTCGCACCAGATCGACGCCATCAAGGGCATCGAAGCGGTGAAGGCGGCGGCGGCCGAATCGGTGTTTCGCGACACGATGCTGAATGAATTTCTTTCGGTCTCGAAAAAGATTTTCCGCTCGAACTTCGTTGTCATGTCTTACGACAGCGTGCTGCAAACGATTGGCTTGATTTCGACGGCCATTTTCCTCTGGGTGGGCGCAAACCAGGTAATCGGCGGCCATCTCAGCGTGGGCGGATTCGTCGCCTTCAGTTCCCTGACGGCGATCGCCTACGGCGCGATTCTGCGGACCCTCGGTGTGTGGGACAATTTGCAGTTGGCGTCGGTTTTAATTAACCGGCTGAACGATATTTTCGAGCAAGACCCGGAGCAGGGCCGCGACCGGTCTC
>DAIOVO010000135.1:2250-3363 GCA_036758965.1 Chthoniobacterales bacterium | reverse complement strand
GATGTATAGTCTGGCCGATTCGCTGCGGACAATCGCGATTTTGATTTCGCCGGCACTGCCGGAAGCGGCACACGGGATATTCGATCAGTTGAATTGGCAAATGGAGATGAGTGGGAAGGAAGAACGGTTCTCGTTAGCTGAAATGGATTGGGGGAAGTTCCCCGAGGGCCGCACAATAGGAAAACCCGTTCCATTGTTCCCGCGCATCGAAGTTTGATTCCGGGGAGCGCACGCCGCTGGGGCGTGCTGGTTTCGGCGGCCCGCCAAAACCATATTTCCATTTTATTGTGCGTTCAAAAGTCCGCGACTCGCGAAAGCGTTCGGAGTCGCCAACACGGGAGACGCGCGCGCTACCCGGAAAAGATTCGGCCGCGCGGAACTGGTTATTGCGCGCAGTCCTCGAGTGAATCGGCATCGTCGCGCAGAATCGCGAGGACTTCACCCGCAAAATGAAGTGAACCGGTGATCAGGATTCGTTCGGGGAATCTTTTCGCGGCAATGAGCGAGTCGGAGGCGGAGGAGCACAGGGAGTAATGGAGTAATGGAGTGATGGAGTGGGAAATTCGTGCGAGATCGTCGGACGGCAATGCGCGTTCGCTGCGGATTTGTGGGAAGATGAATCGCTTTGCAATAGGAGCAAGCGCCGCAACGATGGCGGCCGCATTTTTGTCGCGCAGAACGGCGAGAACAATCGTTGGCAGCTCGCCGTCAAATTCTTCGCGCCAGGTTTGCGCGAGAATCTTTGCGCCGGCGGGATTGTGCGCTCCATCGATGACGATCCAGTCGTCATAAATCTGAAACCGAGCCGGCCAATCCACCGACTCCAGTCCGGTCGAGATCGCCTTTTCAGAAATCGAGCTGTCCAGTGCTCGCAAGGCCGCGATTGCCAGATCGGCATTCATTGTCTGGTGTTTTCCGCGCAGCGAAACCTTTCTTTTCCTGCTTCTAACAAAACGTAGCGGCGCGTCGCACTGTTGCGCGCGCTTTTCGATTACCGCACGCGCCTCGGCCCGTTGTGGCGCGGAAATAACTGGCACGTGCGGTTTAACGATGCCCGCTTTTTCCTGTGCGATCTCGGCGATGGTGTGGCCGAGCCACTGCTTGGGGCCGGGC
>DAIOVO010000135.1:0-2240 GCA_036758965.1 Chthoniobacterales bacterium | reverse complement strand
TTTCGTGGTCGAAGTCGATCGGAGTAATGACGGAGACGTTTGCACTGATCGCGTTGGTGGCATCAAGACGGCCGCCCATGCCGGTCTCGAGCACGATGATTTCGCATTCTGCCTTCTGAAAATGTTGAAGCGCCAGGGCGGTGACGAGTTCAAAAAATGTCGGATGCGGGTCCCAATCGCGCACGAGCGCGCGGATCTCGCTCAATCCGCTGGCGACGTCGTTTTCGGAAATCATCTCCCCGTTGACCCGAATGCGTTCGCGAAAGCTAACGAGATGTGGTGAGGTGAACAGACCAGAACGATAGCCGGCCGCGCGCGCGATGGAATCGATCATCGCGCAGACGCTGCCCTTGCCGTTGGTGCCGGCGACGTGGATGACAGAAGTTTTCGGCGGGCTGCCGAAAGTCCGAGCCGGACGGGCGTTAGCACGCGGGCCGCGTGCGCTCCCCGGAGGCGGAGACGCGACGTCGATCTTTAAATCGAACAACAAGCGCTCGATATTTTCGAGGCCGAGCTTGATGCCGAAACGTTGCGTGGCGTACAGCCACGCCAGCGCTTCCCGGTAATTCACGCGCCGTTTCGCGAGAAGAAACGCAGGAATTGCGCGATTTGTGGCCGCATTCTTTTGCGATGCACGATTTGATCGATCAAGCCGTGTTCCTCCAAAAATTCCGCGGTTTGAAATCCTTTCGGCAAATCCTGATGCGTCGTTTCTTTGATCACGCGCGGACCGGCGAAGCCGATCATGCTTTTTGGCTCCGCCAAAATGACATCGCCTAACGAGGCGTAGCTGGCCATCACCCCGGCGGTGGTGGGATTGGTCAGAACCGAAATGTAAGACAGCTTCGCCTCTGCGTGTTGCGCGAGTGCGCCGCTGGTTTTTGCCATCTGCATCAGGCTCAGCATTCCTTCGTACATGCGCGCGCCTCCGGAGGCAGAGACGATGACGAGCTGAATTTTTTCTTCGGTTGCAAACTCGATCACGCGCGTGATTCGCTCGCCCACTACTGAACCCATGGTGGCGGCGAGGAAAGAGAAGTCCATCACCGCGATCGCGACGCGCATCCCTTCGAGTGCGCCGTACCCGCTGATGACGGCGTCGATTAGCCCGGTCGCATCCTGATATTTTTTTAGCCGATCTTTGTAGGAGGCCTGGCCCTGGAAACGCAAGGTATCGATCGATTCCAGGTTTGCGTCCATCTCGACAAAGGAATCGGGGTCGAGCAAGTTCGCGATCCGCTCCTTGGCCGATTGCGGGAAGTGATAATCGCAGCGGGGACAAACGCGCTGATTTTCCGTGATCTCGATTTCGTGGACGACTTCATCGCAGCTTGGACATTTTTGGAAAAGGCCCTGCGGAATGTCGCGTTTTTTGCGACCGATATTGCGAAGAGAGGGTTTTTTAAAAATAGCCATCTTAAGCGCGCGCGGCGGTAACGGCGTGGACTGATTGCGCTCCCGCCTTACGTAAAACGCGGGCGCATTCGCTTAAAGTCGAGCCAGTCGTGAAGATGTCATCTACCAGGAGCACGCGAGAGCCTCGCACGTCGATCCTTTTTCGTAAACGAAAGGCGTTGCGTAAATTTTCCATCCGGTCTTGTCGATCGAACACCGTCTGGGTAGTGGTGTAACGCACGCGTTCCAGTCCGTTTCGCCACGGAATCGAAACTTCTTCGCTCAGAATTTTCGCGAGTAGCTCGGCCTGGTTAAAGCCGCGCTCACGCAAACGCGCCGGATGAAGCGGCACCGGGAGGATCAAATCAAAACTGCGATCCCGCACGCGGGCGTCGTTCATGGCTTCGAGCAACCAGCACCCAACCGGATGACGGAGATGAAGTTCGCGGCCGTATTTGAATTTGAGAATCACTAATCGCACCACCCCGCGGCTGCGATAGGCGGAGATGGCGGCGTCGAAATCAAGGGTGCGATGGGCGCAATTGGCGCAGGTGAATTCCTGATCAATCGCGCCGGGGAATGCTTCCGAGCATTTGGCGCAGAAGGGCGGCACAATCCGTTGCGCTTTATCGGCGCAGACGCGGCAAAGATAATCGTCTGCTCCGGCCGGGCGGTCGCAAACCACGCAGGTGGCGGGATAAAAAAGCGAGACCAGGCCGCGGAGCGATTTAACGGTTTGAGCGATTTGCATAACGAAGCCAAACAATCATTAGACCCCAGCTAACAATGCCTAGAAATAATGGCAACAATCCAACCAGCAAATTATTTCCCAGCCAGGGCAAAAT
>DAIOVO010000134.1:3152-3377 GCA_036758965.1 Chthoniobacterales bacterium | reverse complement strand
GTCGCGCCGGCGCGACGCGCGCGGGCCCCGAGACGCGGCGCGGGTGGCGCGGGACGCCGCGCGGAGCGACATGGGCCCCCGCCCGGCCTGCGGCGCGACCTCCACGAGCCGGCGCGGCGACCGCAGCACGGGCACGTCCGCCGGCCGCGCGCCGGGCCCCGGCCGTCGCCGGAGGGCTCACGCGTCCGCCTCGAGCTTGCGCGCCACGCGCAGGTGCGCCGACTT
>DAIOVO010000134.1:0-3094 GCA_036758965.1 Chthoniobacterales bacterium | reverse complement strand
GTCCGCAGCCGCAGACCGGCAGGTCCGGCGGGCAGATGCAGCCCCGAACCCGATCCGCCAGGAAGCGCTTCACGCGCCGGTCCTCGAGCGAGTGAAAGGAGATGGCGGCCATGCGGCCTCCGGGGCGCAGCACGTTCCAGGCCAGCGGCAGCGCGCGATCGAGCTGGCCCAGCTCATCGTTGACGGCGATCCGCAGGGCCTGGAACGAGCGCTTCGCCGGATGGCCGCCGGCAAAGCGCGCCGGCGAGATTGCGCCCAGAATAACCGCGTCGAGATGGCTGCTGTGATTTGCCACCAGCACAAACGGAGGACGCGCGGGTAAATTTTCGCGGCCAAAAATTATTAGGCGGTGAGCTAACGATAAATAGACGCGAGTGATTGCTCGCCAGGTAATGACGGAAATGGCGCTCGCCAGCCCGACTTCGCGCCGCAGACTCAATCGCCGTTCGTCCGATCGCAACTCCAGGTCGTGCGCCGGCTCGAAACGCCAGTCTTCCACTGTTAGTTGCCTCCGAAAAAAATGCGTGCCGGTTGATCGAGCCCGAAGCCGCGAAAGTAGCCGATATAATGAAACACCGCCGGCGCGACCAGCAGCATGCTGTCGAAGCGATCAAGCAGACCGCCGTGACCGGGAATCGCGGCGCTCATGTCCTTGATACCGATGTCCCGCTTGATCGAGGACAACATCAGATCGCCGAACTGGCCCGCGACACTAACGATCAATCCCAGGCCAATCAATTTAATCGGCGTATCGACTAACGAACCCTGGAAAACGAAATGCCCCACGCTCGCGACCAGCATTGTCGTCAAAACCAGTGCGCCGAGCGCGCCACCGAGCGTCTTGTTCGGGCTGGTGTGCGGCGCAATTTTTCGATGGCCGAAAGTTTTGCCTGCGAGGTACGCGAAGACGTCGTTCAACTCCACCGTCAGAATAATCAGCAGAATGATCGGGCGAAAATCGGCGTCGTTCGCCATGTAGCCCAGATGACCGAGGCAATGGCCGAACAGCAGAAAGCTGATCACCCCCAACCCAACCCGCTGAGTATAGCCGCGCGGCTCATCCTTCAAAATCGCCACCATCGCCAGCATAACAATCGTTAGGGGAGGGATCGCGACAAAAAATCCATACCAGTGATCAGCAATCGCAAAAGTGGTCGCGAAAATTCCGAGCACGACCACGATGCTGAGCGAACGGTTACGAAAAAACCCGGTCGCGCGCGCGAATTCGCGATAGCAAAGAATGCTCAAAATCGCGACCGCCAGAATCGTCCAGGCGGCGCCCAGCAAAATCGGGCCGACCAGTAGCGGCGCCATTACCGCCCAGGCCGCAACGCGTTTTACCAGTTCATCGTGCAACGCAGCGCTGGTGCGTTTGGTCGCGTGCAAAATCCAGATGATGACGGCCGCAATAACGAGCGCGCTGATGACGGCAACGACAATCCAGGTCGTGACCGGCGAATCGAAAGCATGCCGGAAACCGAAAAGTCGCTCGCGCGTGATTGGATCCATTTCTTAATGCGTGCGCAAAGTAGCAGCGATCTTTTGCAGCCGGCGAATGACAGTCACGATCGCGCCACCGATAATAATCAAGAGTGCGACCATCGGGAGATGATAACGAACCGCGATGGGAAAAATCGCGCAAATCACGGCACAGATTGTGACCGTCGCCATCCGTTGTTGTTTCGCCATCGGCCCGCAAAATTCCTGCTGCGCCCCGGCGACTTTTCCCTGCGCACGCAAGTAGGCCAGAAAAATTGCGAAGATAGTCGCGACAGATCCGAGCAGCGCGTTCGATCCAGCTGCGTAACCAAGTCCGATTAACGTCGCGGCGTCGCTCACGCGATCTGGAACTTCGTTGAACAACTCGCCCACTGGCGATGCGATCTGCCGCGCGACCGCCACCATGCCGTCGTAAAGATTTGCCAGCAATCGCAGTTGCACAAAGAGCGCGCCCGCCAGCCAAAAAATCCAGCCATGCGCCGAGTGGGCCGTCATTGCGAAAAGAGCGCCGGCACAAATTCCGCAAAACATTCCCGCGAGCGAAATCGCATTCGGCGTCGCGCCTTTCGCGGCCAGAAAATTTGCGATCCGCTCCGAAATTTTCCAGCCACGCGATGCCAGCGGGCGACGGTCGCCGATTTGGTATTCGTTCATTGGCGGGCGAGCAAATACATGCCTGCGACGAGCAACAACATCCCGGCGATGTTCATCGCGCGAATCGGAGTTCCATAGACACGCCACGCGATTAGCGCCGCAAAAATAAACGTGCTCGCGTAAATTGGATAAAGGACGGTGAGCGCGCCGCCGCGTTTGAAAGCGGCCACAAAAAGAATCATCACCGCGACGTAACAACAAACGCCGAGAAGAATTCGTGAATTTAAATAACTGCTCAGCGTGCCGCCAGTTCGTTCGGCGCCCGACTTGTAGAAAAATTGTCCCAGCGCGCCGAGAAAGGCCGCGATGACAAAGCACATAATTGCAGCGGGCGACGTCTTCATCTCACTTTCGAGCTTAGCCAAACCAAATCCCGCAGTGCAACCGCGCGCTCGCGATCAACCGCCAGAGCGGCGTTGCTTGAAGGATGAACGCGCGTCATGAATAAATCTCCCACGTGTGCCAATGGCAAAATCTGTTGCCTCGAAATTCCGGCGACGAACATTCAGGTTTCGTCAAAATTTTATCACGAAACCTTTGGTTGGAATATTCGAACTCGCGGCGACGGCCAGCTCGCGTTTGATGACGCCGGTCGGCGAAGTAAGCGGCACCTGGGTAATTGGACGAAAGCCAGCGAGCGAAGCCGGCATAATGGTTTACATGATGGTGGACGATGCTGCGGCTACCATCGACAAAGTGGTCGCTGCGGGTGGCAAGCTTGTTCAGCCAATCGGCGCCGATGCGCCGGAAATCACGGCCCGTTTCAGCGATTTGGCAGGGAATATCCTCGGGTTATATTCAGCAACCAGCCTAGGTTTGCCGTCAGAATAGGGAACCAATCTTGACTCCTTATCAATCACCAATCACTTATCACCTTCTTGAAAAGCGCGGTTAGCTCAGTGGTAGAGCACTACCTTGACACGGTAGGGGTCACAGGTTC
>DAIOVO010000133.1:0-3481 GCA_036758965.1 Chthoniobacterales bacterium | reverse complement strand
TCGGTAAACCTCCTGCCAAAACGATCGCGCCGCCAGTAGTCGCCGCGCTCAAAAATTTCCATCGTGTCATGGTCGGAAATTAGGCCGTTGTCGATTTGCCTCAACCCTTGCCTTACGGTTTGCTCAAAGCGAATCAATCGGGATTCACGGCTACTTTTCCTCGCAGAGTTTTTGGAAGCGTGGATCTTTGCGGAGCGCATCGAAATCCGGATCAAGACGCAGGAGTGCCGGCGTGAGCGGCGCTTCGCCCAGGCCATCATAGGAAATTTCCAGCAAGTGTTGGAGCAAGGCGATGGCGCGGTCTTTTTCGCCCAGCAGCAACAGACCACCGATGATGAATGCGGGACGCCAGGTCCCCGCGCCTGGCAGCGTTGCCCCCTTGCATGCGCGCGATCCCATACACCAAAAATCCCGCGGTCAGATAGCGGCTGCCCGCCATCAAAAACGGCGGAATCGAATCAATCGCGAAGCGGATGAAAAGATAGGTCGAACCCCAGATGACATAGACCGCCCCGAAAGCTGCGAGGATGGCGAAGCGGGACGGTTTTTGCATCGCTCATCCACGCATCGCGCCAGAATTGCGCAACGCGAAAATCAGAGCTGCGTTGACCAGAAAGAGTAGGAGAATCTATCTGCGCTCAGCCTGGATGCTCAAAATCCACTGTCATGAATAGGGGTCAGTCCCACATTTCTATACTTTTTTTGCTACGCGTGCTTGGGATGGTTTGTAGGGGAAAACGGTTGATGGGCAGCGACTAATGATGGGAAGTGCCAGCTATGTTTCAAACCTGCTGCGAAAAGTATAGAAATGCGGAACTGACCCCTCTGGAATCCTTTGCTTCGGCATCCTGAGTTCCTAAGCGATAGGTTATCAGCTACCCGTTAATCGAAGAGCTCCCATCCGCCGCGCCTCACACTGCTTGCGCTCTCCTGAGCCCGTTAGATGTTCCTGCGTGTTTGCAGATGGATCCAATCTGGGATCCGCGATTTCAGAAACCGGCGACCGCTACGCAGTGAACAAGGCGCAGCTTTCGGGGAACGCTACTCCGACAACAACGTCACACTTGTGGTGGTGTGAACTTCATCGCTGTGCCCGAGGCCGGCGCCAGAACTTTCGTGGGTGGAACGGGTGACCATCAGCCGGCCGCCGGCGCGTTGATACTCGCGGGTGTCGTGCTCGTGAATGCGGAAGCCGATGAGAAATTTGCTGAACTTCGCCTGCACGTCGCGCTCCATCGCCAACGGCACGCCGTCGCCATCGAGCCAAAGCTTGAGGTAAGTCTCGGAACTTTTCAGCGCTTTGCGTTCTTCTTCGTCCAGTCCGAGGTCGATCCGAAAAACGAGGAGCCGAGCGGATCTTCCCTGATAATTCTCGCGTTTGTCTTCGCGCAGCATCGCCTTCTCCAGAGCGCGGCGAAGCGGATCGGCGGCGTCCAGGAGATTGAGTGCCTGCGCGGCCTCGAGCGCTTTCAGCGTCGCGACATCGGATTTCGGCGCATCGGGATTAGTGGTTTCCTCCCAAGCGGCTTTGCGCGATTGCCTAATCTGCTCGGGTGACCAACTGAGCTTCAATCCCTCAGCCCCGTGCTCGACGATGACCGTGCTGGTGGCCTGCGATTGTTTTTGCTTGTCGCTTTCTCCGCCTAAGCTCCGGGTCTTGATCTCGACCAGTGCGCGCAACGGCTGGTCGCTCTCCAATTTCTGCAAGGCGGCGCGCGCATCACTAAGACCATCCGCGTAGAGGACCGCGGGCACGGCGAGCAGAAGATAAAGAAGGCGTTTCACGGAGGGCTCAGACAATCGCATGCGGCACGCGTTCGATCTCGGAACAACTTGGGTCAGTCAGCATTTTGCACTTTTTTCGCGTCGGCATCCTGCGTTTCTGCGCTCCTGAGCGATAGCTCCTCCATTGGGTGCGCTCTTTACCAGGTACTCGAAAATAAACCGGCGGAGTGGTTGGAGAAGGTCAATGGCGAAGAATACAAAAAGTACCTCAAGGGACACGGATCGACGGACTTCGCGTAAGCTAAAGGCCGGGATTGTCCTCATCCTGCGCGCCGCGATAATAAACAGCGCGGATTTTACTTTCTGGCCTAGCCGGATACTCCGGCATCACAATCACTGCGGCTTTGTAGGGGAGATCGTACTCCAGGACAGTAAGAGACATGCCGCTGACGTTGTGGGCGGCAGCGATCTTCGGGCCGACTAATCCCGCTCATGGGTAATGGCGGAAATAAGTGCATTCGTCCGTCGTCCGTGTAAACCACTACTCGATGGCGGGCCGGATGAATGGGCGCATGATCCGACGAGGGAACGTGAAGTCCGCGACCATCCGCTGTCTAAATTGTGAATGGGACGAACGGTTTCGCCTTTAACAAGTCACCGACGTCCGCAATCATATTAATTCCCTTTCTGCTTTCGCGGATCGGTCTCGGCGATGATGATGCTGACGGCGTGCTGATTGAATCCTTTGAAACCGCCTTTGCGCTGCAGATTTTCAAGGTGACTTCCGATCGCGCCGTTTTTTATAAACTCGTCGAACTGCGCCTGAGTAATTGAATCATTCTCGAGCAAACGCTCGGCTCGCGTTTGTTGCACCGGCCAGCGCTCGCCTTCGGTGAAAGCCTGCTTCAGAAATGGAAAATCCGAGAACGGCTTCATCGTGTTGATGCCTTCCTTTTTCAATTGATCGCGCAACAGCGCGTGATCGAACCGGCACTCGAGGTGATGCATTCCCCCTTCGAGAAAACTTTCCCCATGCAATCCGCACCAGAGCCCAACCGTTCCCAGTCTCGGCTGCGGCGGCAATGGCTTGCGCGAGAAATCGATATCGGTCTCGTCCGGTAAAAGATCGACGTCGTTAAAAATCGTGATTCCCTCGATCGGCTGCTCCGTGATCTGCGCGCCCCACCCGGCCTGCGCGCCGGCATCGTTGCGCTTTTGCGATCAATGAGTTCATGCAAAGTTGCAGAGTCGAGGACGCACGATCGACCTTCGCCACAAAATGCTTTTGTAGGATGGGGATTCGGGCGTAGAAATGGGGAACTGATCGATAGACATTAATTCTTTAATGGAGCCCGAACAATGACACAGCCACAACACCACGTCCCCACCGCACGCGAGCAGAAGTTTCTCGAGAGCGTCGAAGAAGCCCGCTATGAGCGGGAAATTATCAGTGGGCTCGGCCCCTTCTTCAACGAGAAGGCGCCGGAGGACATGCTCAGCTTCTACTCCAAGGACGAGGTGACAAGCCTGAAAGTGCTCAAGGGCACCGATCGTGACGTTGAAACCCGGATGCCCGTGAAGATCACGCGCCATTACTACGAGCTGGCCAGGACCAGCGCCGCGATTCAGCGCATCGTCAAGGCGAGCCCCGACGAGACGATGGATCTTGCGGGCTCGGAGGATCCCGGCCACCAGATGGACTACAGCCCCGTCGAGGGCCTGCTGCACAAGTACGAGATGGGACTCATGTATGTCG
>DAIOVO010000132.1:0-3809 GCA_036758965.1 Chthoniobacterales bacterium | reverse complement strand
CGCCACTGCAATGACGATCCCGATAATGACAAGGAGTTTGCCGAGCTCAGGCACAGCGGATTCTCGCACAAAGATGGCGACAAACATTCTCGATTCGAGGCTATCTGGGAATCGTTAGGTTGTTAGGCGGTCGCGGGCAGGGCGATGTTGACCGAGGTGCCGCGCTCGCTGGTGTCGATGTCGAGACGGCCGTTGTGATCAAAAATGGTGCGCTTCACAATCGGCAAACCGAGACCCATCCCGCGTGGCTTGGTAGTGCAGAATGGCGAAAAAACTTTTTCTTTCATCTCGGGCGGAATGCCGTGGCCATTGTCGTGCACCGTCACGAGGACGGCGCCCTGGTGGCCGTTTTCGCGAATCGGTTTCGCGGAAAAGGTGATGAGCGGTTTTGTCTGGCCAGACAACGCTTCGGCCGCGTTCGTCACCAAATGCGCAAACGCTTCCGCCAGTGCATTTTCGTCTCCCAGAATTTTCGGGAGATCGGCCGGCAATTGGGTCTCGATCGCCACCTCGCCGTTGACATTGAATTTCTCCCGCGCCAACTCGAGCCCGCGTTGCATCGCCGCGCGCAAGTCGAGTGGCTCCATCTTCAATTCCGCCGGGTGGGCAAAGGCGTTGATTTGAGTAATGATTTTGTCCAGGCGATCCACTTCCTGCACGACCACTCCGCTAAAATTTTTCCGAAAATCGGCGTCATCGAACCGTTCGGGTAATAGTTGGGCAAAAGTTTTGATCGCGACCAGCGGGTTGCGAATTTCGTGCGACATGCTCGCGGCCAGGTCGGTCCAAAAAGCAGCGCGATCGACCACTTCCTGTTTTTGGCGCAGATTTTCTTCCGCGGTCAGATCGTGGATGACCGCGACCGCGCCGAGCGGAGCGGCTTGATCAGCGAATCGACGCGTTTCGACCGAAAGGGAACGTCGCGTTTTTGGATCGATCCATTTTTGCGACGGCAAATTCGCCGGTGCATCAAGGGTTCGGCGCAGCATCAAAGCCAATTTTGCGCCGGCTGCTTCCGCGGGACGGCCCAAAGTCGCCTCCGCGCGCAGCCCAAGAATTGACGCGGCCGGCGGATTGAACCAGCGCACGATTCCTGTTTCATCGATCGCAACGATTCCCGGCGGAATGGAAGTGAGCAAAGTTTCGGCGAGCGTTTTCTGGCGAGTGATTTCTTCGTAGAGCTGCTCGTTTTCGAGGACGGTTGATACGTGCTCCGCCAGCAAAGAAAGCCCTTCGAGCTCGGATTGATCGAATGCCCGGCCGGTGTTGCGATGACCAAAAAAGAGCCAGCCCATGATTTCATCGCGGACGTAAAGTGGCACCACCACTTCCGCCCCCAAGGAATCGAGAGTGCGGCGAACGAGCGCGCGTTGATTTGGTTCGGGCAGTTGAGGGAGATTTGAGCGCGCGATCAGGTGTGCGTGTGTTTCAAACCAGCGCAGGAGCGGATCGCGTTGATCGAATTCCAGCTCCTTCGTTTCCGGCAAACAACGGAGGCCGGCGCGCAGGCGGTAGCGGTCTTTTGTCCGGGCGCGAGAAAAAATTCCCACGCGCGTGACGCCCGCGGCGTCGGCCAGACTCTCGACCAAACGCGCCAGCAAGACTTCGGTGTTATCGAAGCGGCGAAAAATGCGCGGGAAATGCAAAAAAGGTGAAGCGCGTCGCTCGCTGGCCGCGACTGGTTCCAGTTTCACCGGCGCGACTTGGGTGGCTTCGCGGAGCTCGCGGTTTTGTTGCAGCAACTTCGAGTGTTCAACCGCGCGCCCGATCATCGCCTGGAATGGGCGCCGCTCCATTTCCAAATCTTCCGCCGCGTACAGACCGGAATCTTCCGCATCGCGCAGCGGGTCGGAACGCGGCGTGCCGAGCGCTATCAGAAGGGTTTCGGGCGATTCGCGCTGGAAATAATCGAGCAAATCGCGCGCATCTTTCGCTCGCAAATCCGCCAGCACAATGGCCGGCGCGCTTTGCTGCACCACCGCCTCCAACCGTTCCGCTTCATGCACGTGGCGAACCTGAGTGAGCGCGCGCGCGAATGCTTTTACCCGGCGCGCGACGTCTCCGTCCTGCGTGTAAATAATACAGACCGGCGCCAGCGTCATGCTGCCACCACCTCTTCATCAAAGCGCGCCAGTGGCAGGGAGATGTGGAAGACCGTGCCTTTTTTCAATTCACTCTCCACTTCAATCTGGCCGCCGTGCTCCTGAACGATTCCGTGCACAACCGATAGCCCGAGGCCCGTGCCGTAATCTTTGGTCGTAAAAAACGGATCGAAAACATGAGTCAAATCTTCCGCCCGAATTCCTTCGCCGGTATCGCGAATGGAAATGCGCAAGGCGTCCTGCGATTTTACGCCATCGGGCGTTAATTGGGCCAGCAGGATGTCGCCGCGGCGAATCTCAGTTTTCACCTGCAGCTCACCGCCACGCTTCATCGCATCCATGGCATTAAGGAAAAAATTAAGGAACACCTGTTCCAATTGGTCCGAATCGGCGTGAATGGTATCGACCTTTGCATCCCACGACCGGGTGACTTTAATTTCTTTTTGATACAATCGATGCTGAACTAAAAGCAGAGTTTTCTCAAGGATCTCATGCACATGCATCGGGCGCAGCAGCGGCTTGGCCGGGCGGGCGAACCGCAGCAGTTGGTTCACGAGCGAATCGATGCGATCGATTTCATGCGCGATCAGGCTGGAGAACGTGTCGCGAAAATCTGAATCCTCGTAACGTTCCGGCAAAAGCTGGGCGAACGTCTTGATGGAAACGAGCGGGTTCTTAATTTCGTGCGCCATCCCGGCGGACAAAGTGCCAAGACTGGCCAGCCGGTCGCTCCGGCGGATTTGCTGCTCCATCTTTTTCAAGGTGGTGACATCGGTAACTACCATCAAAGCTCCGAGTAGTTTCCCATCTTCACCATGAAAGATTGAGCTACTGGCATGCACATAGACGTTCTCACTACCGTTCGTAAAGGTAAGCTCCCGATCTACCTGCTTCTGCTCGGAAACGATAGTAGCATTAAGTACGATCGATAAAGGCTCAGGCAATTGGTCGATTGTCGTTTCCTTCGTAGAAGTCAGGCCAGTGATCTTTTCGGCTTCGTGGTTAAAGACAGTAATGCGCCCGGATGTATCGGATGCAACTACTCCGGTAGTAAGATTCTCAAGTAGAATCTCATTATAAATCCTGGCGTTCTGAACTTCGGTAAATAGCTTCGCGTTATCTATTGCAACACCGAGTTGCCCACACAGTACTTGTAGCGCGCTCTGTTCTAACCGGCCATAGATACGGCCGGACAGCCGTGGCCCCAGAAGTAACACTCCGACCAAATGTTCACGTGCGTAAATGCCAAGAGCGGCCGCGGCATTAAGTATTTCCATTTGCTGGCGCACCGCCTCGGTCGTTGCGGTCGCGCGAATGCGATGTAACTCATCCAGAATAAGAGGCTCTCGGTTCACGCTAAACCAGCGCGCCAGTGGATTGTTAGCGGATAATTCATCAGGCAACTGCAGAGATTGCGCAACCTTGCGCCGGGGATAGTTCAAGTTGAATCCTCCCCGTTCCGTTTTCAGATAAATTCCGGATCCTTCGGCGCCGATGGCCTCGGTGATGGTTAGGCCAAACCGATGGAGTAGGTCGGGAAGAGTAGTAATCGACTCAAGAATAGCCGCTGCTTTACTTACGGTAGCTCGGAAATCCAATCCGCGAGTTCCGACGAACAGTTTGTCGGCAAAAGATTGGGAAAAGCCCCGAACTGGAGCCATCGCAAAGGCGGTCGCCAAAGCAGCGATTACATGAGCGATAGTAAAG
>DAIOVO010000131.1:0-3810 GCA_036758965.1 Chthoniobacterales bacterium | reverse complement strand
CCGCCGACGATGATGATGAAACGCTCGAACCACATGCCGGCGTTGACGCACATGCAGACGAAATAGACGACAAAGACATTACGCCGGCACCACTTGAACCAGAAAAGCTGCGGTGAGAGCGTGTTGCAAAACAACATTCCCACCCACCAGTACCACCAATACGGACCGAGGACGCGATTCCAGAAAGCGAAGCGCTCGTATTGATTGCCACTATACCAGGCGATGAAGAATTCCATCGCGTAGGCGTAGCTAACAATCGAACCCGTGAGCAAAATGATCTTGGCCATTTTGTCCACGTGCTGCGGAGTGATGATGTCCTGCAATTTGAATAACGCCCGCGCCGGCAGCATCAGCGTCAGCACCATGGCGAAGCCGCCGAAGATGGCGCCAGCGACGAAGTAGGGCGGGAAAATTGTGGTGTGCCACGTCGGCAAAATGGAAGTGGCAAAATCGAAAGAAACGACGCTATGAACGGAGAGGACGAGCGGAGTGGAAATGCCCGCTAACAAGAGATAAGCCATTTCATAATGGCGCCAGTGGCGATGCGAGCCGCGCCACCCGACTGCAAAAATTCCGTAGAGAAATTTTTTGATTTTCGAGACTGACCGATCGCGCAGCGTGCCGAGATCGGGAATCAAACCGGTGTACCAGAACAGGACTGAGACGGTGAAGTAAGTCGAGACCGCGAAGACGTCCCACAGGAGCGGGCTGCGGAAATTTGGCCAGATACCGTAGTTATTTGGTAGCGGCGCGAGATACCACGCCATCCAGACGCGGCCGACATGCACGCCGGGAAAAATTGCGGCGCAAATTACCGCGAACAACGTCATCGCTTCGGCGGCGCGATTGATCGAGGTGCGCCATTTTTGTCGCAGCAAAAACAAGATCGCGGAAATGAGAGTGCCGGCGTGACCGATACCGATCCAGAAAACGAAGTTGGTGATGTCCCAGGCCCAGCCGACCGGATGATTCAATCCCCAGGTGCCGACGCCGGTGGAAATTTGATAGCTGAGACAAAACAGACCGAAAGCGGCGACCATGGAAGTGACGGCGAAAGCGACCCACCACCGGGGCGCGCGATTTTCCACCGCGCCAGCGATGCGCTCGGTGATCCAGGAAAAATTCCGCTTGTTCAGCACTAACGGAACGCGGGCCAGCGGGCGTTCGACCGAAGAAGAAGCTTCGCCCGCGATTACGTGTGGAGCTGTTGGCGCGCCATCCATATTCAATCGTGAGCTTTAAGGTTACGCAGCGGGATCCTTCGACTTCGCTCAGGATGACGGGGTGGGTTCATGAGTGTTCCTCCCCGGGGCTCGCTACTCCAATATTCTTCGCGTCCGGCATTTTCGGATTCGGGTTGCGAATTCGCGCCTGATAACTGACGCGCGTGCTCACATTGAGATATTCCAACAGCCGATAATTGCGGTCCTGCTGCTTGATTTTCGAGACGCGACTTTCGGGATCGGCGATATCGCCGAAAACGATGGCGTCATTCGGACAAGCCTGGGCGCAAGCGGAGGTGAACGAATCGCGCGGGATGCGCAGGTCGCCACCGGAGGCGCCGACCTGGGCGTGCGCATTAATTTTCGCTTCCTCAATTCGCTGCACGCAAAAGGTGCATTTTTCCATCACGCCGCGCATGCGCACGGTCACGTTGGGATTTTTCGAAAGCTTCACGATGTCGGGCGCGCCTTTGTCGGTGAAAGGTGCGAAGTATTCTTTGTAAATCGAAAGCACGCCGGCGACTTTCTTTTTCCCGACTGGACGCTGGTTGTAATCGAAAAAGTTGAAACGGCGAACTTTGAAGGGGCAATTGTTGGCGCAATAGCGGGTGCCGACGCAGCGGTTGTAAGCCATGACGTTGAGGCCGTCTTCGCTGTGGACGGTGGCGTTGACCGGACACACCGTTTCACACGGCGCATTTTCGCAATGCTGGCACATCATCGGTTCGTGGACGATTTCCGGATTTTCTGGGACCTCGCCCCGGTCTTCGTCGTAGCCGTGTTCGCTGGCAAAATAACGATCGATCCGCAGCCAATGCATCGCCCGCCCGTGCGAGACCTGGAGTTTTCCGACTACCGGCACGTTATTTTCCGCCTGGCAGGCAATGACGCAGGCGCTGCAGCCGGTGCAGGTATTGAGATCGATCGCCATCCCCCATTGCTGGAGCGCGGTCAGCGGCGGATGCTTGTACATGCTGGGCAATTTTTTTGGCAGCTCGCTGTCGCCCGCGATTTTTTTCGCGAAATCGGGATCCTCGCGATAACGCTCGATCGTCGCTTCGCGCACCAGCCCGCGCCCCTCGATGCTGTAATGGTCCTGAGTGATGGAAAGTGGATATTTGCGGCCAACTTTGGTCACTTTCACGCTCCCGATTATTTTGCCGTCGGCCGCGATGTAATGCGGATTGGAAGTGGTGCGGAGGAAGTAAGCGTTAAATCCCGATTGCTCCCCTGCGCGGCTCAAACTCTCGCGCCCGTAGCCGAGCGAAATGCTGATGGAATTTTCCGCGTGCCCGGGTGAAACAAGCGCGGCGATCACCAACTCGCGCTTCGCCGGAGTGGACGGCGTAGCGGTTGGCGTCGGGCCGGTCTTCGGCGCGGGGTTTAACGGCGGTGGCGCGTAATCGGTTACCGCAATCTGAATCAGGTCGCCGGTTTCGACTCCTAAGGATTTCGCAAAGCGCGGACTCATCATGGCGCCGTTGTCCCAGGTCAGCTTGGTAATCGGGTCCGGCATTTCCTGGAGCCAGGCGTTGTTGATGTAACGGCCATCATCGATCGAATAGTCGCGCACCAAAACAATTTCGGGCGATTGCGGCGTAGGCGCGGGCACGCTCGTCCAAAGCGTGTGCGCAACGCCGCCGGCAGTGTTGCCGTTGAACGCGGGCGGCCGGTCCCGCAGTTGAATGTGGGCGGCAAAACCGTCCCGCAAAAACTTCGACCAGGCCGCGGCCGGGTCGCCGAGCGGATTGGTGGCGCGGAAAGTTTCCTGCACGAGTTCCGGGCCTTCGATTTTCGGTTTTCCTAAAATCGCGTTCAACAAATCGAGCTCGGACATTCCACCGAAGAGCGGAAGAATCATCGGTTGAATCGCGAGGTAATGGCCCTCGTTCGTGAGCGCGTCGCCCCACGATTCGAGAAAATGCGTGGCCGGGACCTGCCAGCGGCTCGCGGCGGAGGTTTCGTCTTCGTAAAAACCGAGGCGCACCACATCGGGAATGCGTTTTTGCAGCTCCGGCCAATCGACCGCTTTTTTCGCCTGCGGATCGATCGTGACCGAGCGCGGTGCATCGAAAATGGGATTGCCGCCGAGAATGAAAAGCTGCTTGATGCGGCTGGCGGCAATGTCGCTGGCGAGTTGAATGACGCTGGAGGTGCGCGAATTGCGGGCGAACTCGCGCACCAGCACGGTGCGCCCGACATTTTTCAGCGCCGAATTAATTCCGTAGGCGAGCAGTTGCACCACCACCGGCTGGTTGCCGCCCGCCAGCACCAGGCTCGTTCGCGGCTTCCGTGATCCACTTGTCGTCGAAGGCCATCGCGTCGGTCGGCGCCTGCAGCGTTGCCAGCACGGACGCGAGGCCGGCGTCTTTGGTCGCGCCCGCAATTTTTCCCGCGAGCGCATGGGTGAAAGCGGGAATCTGGCAGGCGGGAACACGCAAACGATGGTCGGCCATCGCACCGGTGAGGGTGAAACGATTTTCCACTACGTAAAGCCGATTCATCGAATCCTTCGCAGCGGTCACCCGGCGGCGCGAACTGAAGGCACGCGAGACAGCGACATCGCCTTCGCCGAGAAAATCTGAAT
>DAIOVO010000130.1:0-3840 GCA_036758965.1 Chthoniobacterales bacterium | reverse complement strand
GCTTCTGGCCATGGTAGTGACGACGACCGAAGAAATTGAGGACGCCGAGCTGATGCTGCGCGCCGGGCGAGGCGATTCCGCGGCGTTCGAGCAATTGGTCGAGCGGCATCAAAGCCTGGTGCTCGGCACAATTGCGCGGATGTTGGGCAACAACTCGGAAGTCGAAGACATCGGGCAACAGGTTTTTGTTCGGGTCTGGAAAAGCGCGGGCCGCTATCGGCCAAGTGCAAAATTCACGACCTGGCTCCTGACGATTACGCGTAATCTCGTTTTCAATGAATCCCGGCGCCGCAAACGGCATCCTGTCGACACTCTCGATGTGCATGAAGGCGAAGAATCGTTAGCTATTCCAGACCGGGCGCACGCCGTTCCGGACCAAACCGTGCTGGAGCAGGAATTGCAGGAAGCGATCGACCGGGCCATCCAGGCGTTGCCGGAGAAACAGCGGCTGGCGGTGGTGCTGCGGCGCTACGAAGAAAAGAGTTACGAGGAAATCGGACAGGTGCTCGAGTTATCGGTGCCGGCGGTTAAGAGCGTGCTTTTCCGGGCGCGCACAGAACTGCGAGCGACGCTCAGTCGGTATCTGGCGGAATAAGCGCGTGCCCACTCTCGCACGTCATCCCGAGCGAGGTCGGAGGATCCCGCGGAAGTTGTCTTAAAGCTTGCGCCAAGGGATCCCCCGACTTCGCTCGGGATGACGGTTTCTTTTTGAAGAAAAAGGGCGAACGCCGCGAAGCGTTCGCCCCCTCTCAACCCCACAGTTTAAATCTTGTTAGAAGTCGCGATCCTTGGCGGAACTCTTGAACTGGATTTCGCGCTCGCCCGCAGCCGGCTGCGGTGCCGCTCCTGGCTTCGGATAATCTGCCACCACTTGACGATTCGCCGTCGGGACGAGCCTCACCGCGCCCTTGGCGTTGTTGCGCCAGCCATTAATGTCGGCGTATTCCTCGCCCACATGATGCAAACCATTTACCTGGTCTTCCAAGCCCGTCCCATATTTTGAGTCGATAATGGTGGGCGTCACGAAGACCAGCAGATTGCGCTTCGTCCGAGCATTGAGTCTCTCCTGGAAAAAATAGCCCAGCAGCGGAACGTCACCGAGAAAGGGCACTTTGTTGCGGTTCTTGAGAACTTCATCCTGTAGCAAGCCGCCGATCGCGAGTGTATCCCCGCTGCGGATGAGAACATTTGACTCCAGCGTGCGGGTATCGATGATCGGACTGAAAACTTGCGCCCCCGCAAATATAAACTGCTGGTCGCCGACCTTGTTGCTGATTTCCGGTTTCACCGAGAGGGTAATGAAGTTATCTTTGTTCACGCTTGGACGAACCACCAAGGTATTTCCGAACTTCTTGTCCTGGAATCCACCGAAGACCGCGGTGGCGGTTTGTTCGTTGAAATTCAGCTGTGGCACAGGCTGATTGCGAATGATCTCAATTTTCGCCTGTTGGTTATCGGCCGTTACTATGCGCGGGTTGGCGAGGAATTCTGCGTCCGAATCTTCATTCAGGAAGCGCAAAGTGGCGGACAACTGCGGGACGCTCAGGATGGCGAACTGCGAAGCCGGCACGCTGGCTAACTTGCCGAGGTTGCCGAAGAAATTGTTGCTGCCCGTATTCCCCAAGGCAAGGCCGTTGGTTGGAATGTTTCCGCCCGGCTGGGGAACCGCAGGGTTAGCTCCACCATAGGAAATTGTCTGCGCATTAGTCGAGCTACCTACTACCCCCGACCAGTTGATTCCGTAGCTCTGTCTCGGATTCGCGGTCACTTCTACTAACCGCGCTTCAATCATCACCTGCTTGGTCGGCTTATCAATCCCGACGAGAAGCTTGCGAATGTTATCCATGTTGCTGCGCACTTCGCGGTAGAAAATGGTGTTGATGCGATCGTCCACTTGCGGCGGATCTTTGCTGTTCAACTGCGAGGCGAGCAATGCCGCCACGTCCTTCGCCCGCGAATAACTGAACTGGTAGCTATCGCTCTCGGTGGGTTCTTTCGCTCGCTCAGCTTCGGTCTTGACGTAATAAACGTTGTCGATCTTATCCATGAACAGACCCTTGGCCTTGACGATGATCGCAATCGCCTGCAATGCGGTTACATCTTCCAAACGCATGGTGACGGCGGAATCCTTTGGCAATTGATCGCTCACTACCATGTTGATCTTGGCCTGCCGCGCCAAAAGCCGGAGCACCTGGCCGACGTCGTCACCTTGAAATTCGCGCACACCCACTCCGCCGTTCTCGACATTTTGATCGGCTGGCTCAACCGGAGTAGCAGGCGAAACCGCAGGCTTGGCCGGAGCTGGTGAAGCAGGAGCAGTGGAAGCCTGGACGACGGTGAGCGGAGAAGACGCCGGATTCGCGGGCGTTTTCAAATCCGCGGCCGGTGCGGTGGCGGGCGAGGCAGGCGCGCTGTTTGCCTGCCCAAGTGCAGCGATGGTGACTGCGAAAAATGTTGCGCTTCCGCAGGAAAGTTTCTGAGTGAAGGTGGCCATAGTAATGCGATTTAGAGTGGTGCGACTAGAGGTAAAGCAGGAAGCAGACCAGCGCTCCTGCGTTGTTTGCGCCCCCAAAGTAAAGCCCGCCCGATCTAGCGGATTTGTCCCTCAAAGCGCAGCGACCGCACTACTCTAACTCGTGCTCATGCTCGTAATCGTAATCGATTCGTTTGCGCAGGGAACTCGTTTACGAGCACGATCAAGAACACGAGGAAATACGAGTCCGGCCGAACTGTGCCCAACTAACAACAGTCAGGCGGCGGTGGCGAAACCCTGCACCGGCTTGGTGAAATCGGGCGCCGGCATTTCGTTCACCAGCTTCACGATTCCCTCCTGCCATTTGTGCCCGATTTCCTGCAAATAAGGATCGTCCTCATCCAGGCGCGTGCGCATTCGCACCCGCAACGAATCAGTCTTGTAACAGAGCACGTCGATGGGCGGCCCGACCGCCACATTACTCTTCATGGTGGCGTCGATCGAAATAATGCCAAACTTCACCGCATCGCTTAACGAGCTGAGATAATTCACGCCGCGATCCAAAATCGGTTTCCCGTATTTCGCCTCGCCGATTTGCAAGAACGGCGAATCGCGCGTGGCGTGGATGCTGTTGCCCTGTGGGTAAATGAGATGAATCTCCGGCGCGAACCCGGCGATCTGCCCGCCGACGATGAGATGAATATTGAAATCGAATCCATCCGCTTCCAACGCTTCGCGATCGCGTTTTTCCACTGCGCGCACCTTGTTGCCGACATAACGCGCCGTCTCGTAAAGCGTTTGCGCGCTCATGATCGTTTCGCGCGTCGGTTCGTTATTGGCCAGCAGCAGATCGTCATCGATCAATGCCAGCGTCGCCTGGGTAAGCGACAAATTTCCCGAGCTCATGATACAGATCACGCGCTCGCCCGGTTTTTCGAAGACGCGCATTTTGCTGCGCATGGTGATGTTGTCCATCCCGGCGCTGGTGCGCGAATCAGAAAGGAAGACTGTTCCTTTGCGACAAAGAATGCCGAGGCAATACGTCATGAGCGTTCGTTCGGATCGATCGTTCGCCCACGCACGGTTTTGATCTGCTGGTGATGGGTGAGCACATGGACGCGTCCATCGCTTCCGCGAAAAAATGCGCTCAAAATCCAGCTCACGATTCCAATCACGATCGCGCCCCAGAATGCACTCCAAAAGCCTTCGACGTGAAATCCGCTCACGACACCGGGCACAATCAGCAAGAGCAGACCGTTCACGACCAGGATAAAAAAACCGAGGGTAAACAGAATCAGCGGAGCGCTTAAAATCAGAAGCACGGGACGAACAAAAGCATTCAATATACCCAGCAGCAGGGCTGCTCC
>DAIOVO010000129.1:0-3896 GCA_036758965.1 Chthoniobacterales bacterium | reverse complement strand
AAGTAGTGCCGGCCAGAAGAACGATTACGACATCGAGCGTGGGGCTGGAATGACCCAGCACCTGGATCGCGAGTAAGGCGCCGCCGATTGGACGAATGACCGTGTGAACAGCGTCCCAGGCGGAATCGAGCCACGGAATTTTGTCGGCAAGAAATTCGAGCGCGAACAAAACGCCGGCAATCACGATCACAACCGGCTCCCCCAAAATGGCGAGGGACTGATATTGCGGCGCGAGGGTGATCCAGTGGAAATGAATTGCCAGCCCGGTGGCGAAAACGGTGAGGTAAAGATTTAGCCCTGCAAGACAGGCGAGGCCGAGGGCGACGCTCAGGAGGTTGAGCCGTTCCACGGGCAAAGCCTAATCGCCATTCCAGCGAAGTCGAGAAATGGTCGAACCGGCGAAAGTTGCCGCGCGCGATTGCGCCCTCTAGAATGCGCGCGCCGTGCTCGACATTCGATTGATCCGCGAACAGCCCGATTTTGTTAAAGCCCGACTCTCGCTCCGTGGCGGCGGCGAGGAAAATAAGATCGACGACTTGTTAGAAATCGATAGTGACCGGCGCAAAGCGGAAACCGCGCTGCAGGCCCTCAACGCCGAGCGCAAAAAGTTGAGCAAAGAGATCGGCGGCAAAAAAGGCCAGGGCGAAGATTCCTCGGAAGTTGAAGAACGGGTGCGAAAGATCAGTGATGAAATTGCATTGTTAAACGAGCAGACCAGCGGAACGGAGCTGCGGCAACGCGAGCTTTTGTTGCGAATCCCTAATTTGCCGCACGCGGATGCGCCCGCCGGCAAAGATGCAAGCGCGAATCCGGTGGTGCGCGAGTGGGGAAACAAGCCGCAACTTCCCGGCGGCGCGCTCGATCACGTTGCTCTCGGCGCAAAACACCATCTTTTCGATCCCGAGCGCGCGGCGAAATTGAGCGGCGGCGGTTTCATTTGTTTTACCGGCGCGGGCGCGCGCCTGGAGCGGGCGCTGATTCAATTCATGCTCGATCTGCACACGCGCGAACATGGTTATCTGGAAATTAGCCCGCCATTTCTCGTTAGACGCGATGCCATGATCGGCACCACGCAGTTGCCAAAATTTGAGGAAGACATGTATGGGCTGGAAAACGGCGAGCTTTTTCTGGCGCCAACGGCGGAAGTGCCGGTGACGAATTTTACCGGGAGGAAATTCTGCGGGCGGAGGAGCTGCCGAAAAAATTTGTCGCTTACACGCCTTGTTTTCGGCGCGAAGCCGGCTCGGCCGGGCGAGAAACGCGCGGGATCATTCGGGTGCACCAATTCGACAAGGTGGAATTGGTCAAGCTAACGACTCCTGAAACGTCTTACGCCGAGCACGAGAAGTTGACCGCGGACGCGGAGAAGGTTTTGCAATTGCTTGGGCTGCATTATCGCGTGATCGAGCTTTGCACGGGCGATCTTGGGTTTGGCTCGGCCAAGACTTGCGATCTGGAGGTTTGGTCGCCTGGACAGCAGGCCTATCTGGAAGTCTCGAGCTGCTCCAACTTCGAGGATTTCCAGTCGCGCCGGATGAATTTGCGGTTCAAGAATGAGGGCGGGAAAAATCGCTTTGTCCATACCTTGAACGGCTCGGGGCTGGCTCTGCCGCGATTGTTCGCGGCCTTGATCGAGTGCGGACAGACGGGAGACGGGGCGATTCGGTTGCCGGAAAAGTTGCAGCCGTACTTTGGCGGATCTGAGATTCGTTAGCTGCGGTCATCCTGAGCGGAAGTCGCCTGCCGCGCCGTAGCAGCGCGAAGGCAGGAGGGAACCCGATGAATTACCTCAAAGCTTTCGTCACGGGATGGAAAGCCTGGCCTTGCCGACCCCGTCGGCTGCGTTGCAGCTTCGGCTTCGCTCAGATGACAAAGGCTACAATTCCAGATCGAGCTGGTTGCGATCGGCGGAGGCGTCGGCGATCTCGACGGCGCTGGGCAACGGCAGCTCGTAGCCAAGACGCTGGGCGAGGCGCTGGCAGGTCTCGAGCGAGAATCCTTCGAAATGGTTGTTGATGTAAATGTAAACGGCGCGGACGTCGGCAAGCTGCCGCTCGATTTTTAAGGCCCAGCTTTCGAGTGCGGCCTCGCGTTTCCAGAGGAGCCTGCCATAACGATTCAAGTGTTTGCCGTCGCCGTCGTATTTGGTGGTGTAATCGCCGAGGAGACGGACGTAGAGAAAATCGGCGGTGCGCGGCTGGAACTCGAAGGGGGCGAGATTGCGTTCGTTCAACGGCGAAGTGTCGGCCCAAACCCAGGCAATACGATGTTTTTCGAGGAGGCGGATGATCTGCGGTCGATGCCAGGCGGGGTGGCGAAACTCGATCGCGAACCGGAAATCGCGCGGCAGTTGCTCGAGAAATGGAAGCAGCGCGGCCCGACCTTCCCTGGGCGAAAATGAGGGCGGCAATTGTACAAGAACGACGTTGAGCTTGGGCGCGAGCGGCTCGACCGCCCGCAAAAATGCGCTCAACTCGGCGCTGCAATCGCGCAGTTTGCATTGATGAGTAATCTCGCGCGGAAGTTTGCAGGCGAAACGAAAATGCGCCGGGGTAAGATCGAGCCAGCGGCGGACGGAATTTGGCGAGGGCGCGGCGTAGAAAGTGGAATCGATTTCGACGGTGGGAAAGTAGCGCGCGTAAAATTCCAGCCAGCGGTTCTCTGGCAAATCGCGCGGATAAAAAACTTCGCGCCAATCCGCGAAGCTCCAGGCGCAGGCTCCGATGCGGATTTTTTGTTGTTCGTTCAGGTTCAAACTGTTGCCATGCTAGCGGCGGCAAAGGCGAACGAAAAGCTGCGAACATTGTCTAAAATAGCTTGTTGCCGCCGCCGGCCGCGAGACCTCCCACCCTTGACGGCGGAGCGAAGGCAAATACCCTGCGAAGTTTTGAAGCGAATATTCTTTTTCTTTTTTCCCTGCCTCGCGCTGGCGCTGGTCGTCAGCAGTGGCGATGCCTCCATTATTTTCCGTCCCGGCGAGAAAGCGAAATATCTCGCTCCGGGCGAAGAGGAAATTAACGGCAACGCGCAACAACTTTTAACCATCGCGCAGGAAGCGGAAAGCAAAGGAAATATCAGGCGCGCGATCAAGGCCTACACTCATATTTGGCGCAAGTATCCCAAAGACACGCTCGCGGCCGGCTCGGCTTATCGCGCCGGGCAATTGATGGAGCAAGAGCATGATTACATCAAGGCGGCCGAGAGCTACCGCGTGGTGGTGGGGCGTTATCCGGGCAGCCCACATTTTGACGAGGCGATCGAAGCGCAATTTCGCATCGGCGAACTGTATCTGGCGGGAAAAAAACTGAAGCTTCTGGGAATCCCGCTCACAACCTCAATGGATCGCGCGATTGAAATTTTCGCGGCGGTGGTTAGCACAGCTCCGTTTGGCCGCGACACGGCGCGGGCGCAGTTCGATATCGGTCTGGCCCGTCAAAAACAAAAAGAGAACGAAGCGGCCATCCAGGCATTCCAAGCGGTCATCGATAAATTTCCAAACGATCCAATTGCCGCCGACGCCCAATATCAAATCGGTTACATTTGGGCTGAAGCAGCGCGCCGCGGCACGAAAGACGCGGGTGCGGTTCAAAATGCGCGGACCAGTTTCGAAGATTATCTTGCCAAATATCCCAAGAGCGAAAAGGCCCCGCAGGCCCGGGAAAACTTGCAGCGTTTGGAAAACAGAGCCACCGGCGATGCCTTCAAGGTTGCGAAGTTCTACGACAAGGAAAAAGCGTATCGCGCCGCAGTTATTTATTACAATGAAGTGATTCGCGAGCAGCCTGGCTCCAGCGCCAGTGCCAGCGCCAGGAGACGCATCGACCAAATTCGCGCAAAAATTGGCGAGGCCGCGCTGCAACCGGCGATACCGCTGAACGAGAAGAAAAGGCAAATCG
>DAIOVO010000128.1:0-4069 GCA_036758965.1 Chthoniobacterales bacterium | reverse complement strand
CTTGGGCGCGGCGTTGATTTCGATCCAGGTGCCGGTTTCGGCGGCGGCTTCGATAATCGCGGGAATGTCCACCGCGTAAGGCTCGCGCTTCAACAAGAGACGGCCAGTTGGATGCGCCAGAAAGGTGACGTAAGGATTGCTGAGCGCGCGGATGATGCGCTCGGTCATTTCCGTTTCTGAGAGCGTGAAGGCGGAGTGAATGGAAGCGACCACGTAGTCGAGTTGAGCGAGGATTTCGTCCGGAAAATCGAGCGAGCCGTCGCGCAAAATATCGCATTCGATTCCGCTGAAAACGCGAATGCCTTTGTTCGTCGCGTTCAGTTTTTTAATCTGCGTGCGTTGCACTCTTAAGCGCGCTTCGTCCAGTCCGTGCGCCTGCACCGAGCTGCGGCTGTGATCGGCGATGCCGATGTATTCGAGGCCGAGTTCCTGCGCTGCTGCCACCATCGCTTCCAGCGGATCGTGGCCATCACTCGCAGCCGTGTGGCAATGAAACGTGCCGCGTAAATTTTCCAGCTCGATTAATCGCGGCAGCGTTCCATTCTTCGCCGCTTCGAATTCGCCGCAATTTTCGCGCAGCTCTGGCGGGATAAAATCGAACCCCAGTGCGCGATAAAGATCAGCTTCCTCGTTGATCGCGGGAATGGGCGCGTCTGGTAACACAGGCATCTTGCCGGTGCTACGGCTCGGCGCAGACGCGAGCCGATACTCGTTCAACGTCCAGCCGTGATCGAGCGCGCAATTACGCATGACGATGTTGTGCTCCTTGCTCCCGGTAAAATAATTGAGCGCAAAAGGATATTCGGGGTTGCTAACGACTCGTAGATCCGCCTGGATGCCGGATTTCAAACGCACGCTCGTCTTTGTCGGGCCGCGCGCGATCAGGCTTTCCACCAGCTCGTGCCCGCAGAAAAATTCGGTAATCGCCTCGGGCATTTTGCTGGCCACGATGAAATCGAGATCGCGCACGATTTCTTTTCGCCGCCGAAAACTTCCGGCCACGCTCACCTGCAACGCTTCCGGATGCGCTGCCAGATCGGCGCGCAGTTTTTCCGCTTCGGCCGCAACCGCGCCGAGTTGAAAGGAGCCGACATGTTTGGCGCGATTGGCGATGGCGCCGGCAATTTTTTGCTGCGTCGTTTCGCCGAAACCGGGCAGCTCCGCCACCCGTCCCGATTCGCATGCCGCCTGCAAATCGACGATCGAATTCACCTGCAATTTTTCGTGCAGCGCCTTGATCTTTTTCGCGCCCAGCCCGGAAATGGAAAATAATTCGAGAATTGCTGCTGGAAATTCCGCGCGCAGTTCTTCGAGGTACTTGAGTGTGCCGGCCGTGGCCAGTTCCTTGATCTTGGCCGCGATCGCTTTGCCGACGCCGGGAATTTTCTCGAGCGTTTCCTCGTTTTGCAGATCGGAAAAACTCGCGCCGAACGCTTCAATCGAGCGCGCCGCGTTGGTGTAAGCGCGAATCTTAAATGGATTCTCATTCTTGAGTTCGAGCAGGGTCGCAATCTCCTCGAGAGTCGCGGCGATTTGTTCCTTGGTCATGCTCATTCGCGCAGCGTGATTTTCGGATTAACTTCTGCTCCCGTAAAACGCTTCGTTCTGGCGCGAAGTGGGATTTGCTTTACGCGACCTCGGCTCAAAAAAGCGGCGGCGCCGGAATCGCCACTGGAAAGCGTGCACTCATTCGAAAGACCGCGATCCTGGCAAAGCCACGAAATTATTTTTGCGTCTGCGAACCTCGTAATAATTATTCGGCCAAAATATCTGGATCGTCGCAGATGAGCGCGTCCGCCACCGTCGGCGCCTGACCGTCGCGCCAATGTTCGAGCCAGCCGGCGAGCCGGTTCCCAAAATCGCGCGGGCGTTCGTCAAAAAAATGTTCGGCCAAATCGACGCCACGCTTTTGTAATTCCAGTTCGCTGGTGGAGATCACCGCCATCAAAGCGTGGGTTTCGTTTGCGGAAGTCGAGGCATCATCGCGCCGCAGCCGTTCTCCGAGAAAATGCAGATCGTGCGAACGGCCGAGCACTTCCGCGAGCGAATCCAGCTCGCTGCGCAGAGTTTTTATTACGAGCGGATTAATCGGCTGCAAAATGCGCAGTTGATAAAGCAGGCGCTTGGCTTTGCTGCGGAAATCATGAAAATTTTCCGGCGTACTCTTCATCTGTGCACGCGCCAGAGCGCTCCGGGCCAATTTGTAGCTGTGTTGCACGACGCAGCGCACCGCCTTGCAATCAACCTGCTCGATTGTCCGGCGATCGATCTCGTCGCTTAAATTCTGCAGGAGCGGCTCGGCCTGCGTTTGCCAGCCAGCAAAGGCGGCGATGAAATGTTCCAGCTCCGCCAGCAGCAGTTGCTCCGTTTTGCGAAACGTTCGCTGCGATTGCCGGAGAGTGATTTCCTGGAGTTCGCGCACCGTTTGCAAGCGCACTTCCGCATCGCGCACCTCGGAAATGAGGCGACCGGCGTCGCGCAATGCGTGATCCATTTTCTTGTGGGCCGCGCCGTATTCGCCCGCCAGAAGTTGCAAGGCGGCGCGCGCTTTCTTCAGGTGTTTGCGCGTTCGATGCACCGGCGAATTTTCGCAATCGAGTTCGCCGCGAACGATTGCGAGCGCGTTCGCCACCTGGCTGCGAAAGATGCGGCGCAAATTCGGGCCCAAGGATTGTTGGTGTCGCAATCGGTAGCTCATCACTTTTTATTCGCGCGCCAGACGCACGTTGCTGTAGCGAGATTTTCCACTCACATCGGCCGCGAACCAATCCGGCGGCCGGAAACGTTCGCACTCCGCTTCGCTTCCAAATTCTACTTCCGCCACCACCAGACCTTTGTTGCGCCCACGATAGACATCGATCTCGATGACGTGTTTTCCAAGCGGCACATCGTAGCGCGTTTTGCTGAGCCGACGACCCGCGGTGGCCGGCCAAAGTTCGTTGAATTGACTGCGGGTGAGCTCAATTTCGATCTCATGCCGCGAGATGCCGCGGCCACGTTTTATTGTGAGCCAGAGCTGCCTGCCGGCTTTGCGTAATCGAATTTGCGTGCCATCGACCCGCGTGACCAGATAGCCTTGCTCGATCGGGCGATGATGAAATCGGCGCAACCGCGGCGGCAATTTTTTTAGCAAAAATTTGCGCTCGATTTCAACTTTGCCATTCTTCGCCTTCATGGAAGGACTTGATTTTCGTTATCGCTCCTTTTCTGGCAAGCATCCAAATCGCGCTGTGCGAAAAGCAGCCGGTTTCTGCCTGGGCGCGCTCGCGCTGCTTTTTCCGGCGGCCGGCTCGTCGCGACACGCCGTGCTCGTCGTGCTGGATGGGATGCGTCCCGATTTTGTGCAGATGGCACCGACTCTCGCGCGATTGGCGCGAGATGGAGTGCTGTTTCGTAATCACCATTCCGTTTATTGCACCGCCACCGATGTCAACGCCGCCTCGCTCGCGACTGGTTGCTACCCGGACAAGAGCGGGCTTTTCGCCAACACCGAGTTTTGCCCGGCAATCAATTCGCGCCGTCCGGTCGATATGGGTGCTCCCGCGATTATTCGAAGCGTCAATGAGACCTCCGCCAGAAATGTGCCAAGTTTTGTGGAGCTCTTGCGCAGCGCCGGGAGAAAAGTTGCCCTAGTGGGCGCAAAATCGCCCCCCCTTCTTTTTGACCGGCACAATGATGATTGGCTGGTCGTTCTGCGACGGGACAAGCCGCTCACCATTTTTGCCGGAGCGCCCCTGCCCTCGGCGGCCCGCGCCGGATTCCAGGAATTGTTAGGTCCTTTTTTTGACGACCCGCACGCCACCGCCGCGCAACGGAATCAGTTCGCCACCCGCGCGCTGATAGATTATTTCTGGCGCGACGATGTCCCGGATTTTTCGCTCCTTTGGTTGAGCGAGCCCGATCTGTCCGAGCATGAATTTTCGCCCGGATCGGCGGCAGCGCTGGCGGCAATCAAGGCGGTAGATGAAGACCTGGCGCTGTTGCTAAAAAAATTGGAAGAGAAAAAGGCGCGCGACTCGACCGACATCCTGGTCGTTTCCGATCACGGTTTTTCCACCATCAAACGTTC
>DAIOVO010000127.1:560-4132 GCA_036758965.1 Chthoniobacterales bacterium | reverse complement strand
CGCCGGCGCACCGTAGGAAATGACGCTGACATTTTTGTCCGCCGTTTTTGCCAGCGTCATTTTGGTGAAACTGCTGGCGACGACGACGTGAGTTGCCAGTTCTAATTCTGCAGTTTTGCGCGCCAGTTTCTCCGCGCTATCGCGTGTTCCTGTTAAAGTGACCGCCCACTCCGGCTCGCGCCTCGCTTCTTCGGCAAAGATTTCCTGCGCAACCTGCCAGTAGGCAATTGGCAAATCGTAAATGCGCGGCAACTCGAGCGCAGCGGCCGCTTTGAAACTCTCGAGCGCGCAATCCTCGTAGGCGTAAATCAAGTGCGGGCCGTTTCGGAGTGACTTTGCGGCGGCGCGATCGAGGTCGCGTGAAACGGCGTCGATGTCGGGACAATTTCCGAGAAGTAAGCGCGCCATTTCCCGCAGCGGACGCGCGCGAATTTTTGTTCTAACGATTTCTGGATAAGCACGCCGGCGTAGAGTTTCGCGCGAGCGCCGTGGCAACAAACGATCCAAAGCGGACTCTGGATTCCAATTGATGGTGGTCCAGAATTCAGCCAGCATGCCAGCTTCGGCGAAAGCGAGCGCGGCCTGCCGGACGTTTTCGTTTCCGGTCGGGTGAGACAAAACGATCATGTCACGAGCTCTTCCAAAATCGCGAGATAACGCGCAGCGATCGCGCGCGCGCGAAATTTTGCAAGATGCCCCGGCGCGGCCGCGCAGAATTTTTCCTGGAGCTTTTCGTTCTCGAGCAACTCTTCCAGGCAATTGGTTAACGCTTCGGCGTTGCCGTTTGGAAAAATGCGTCCGCAGGGACCGATCGCTTCCTTCAATCCGCCCTGCTCCGAGCCAACCACCGCGCAGCCGCAGGCGATACCTTCGAGCGCGACGACGCCGAACGGTTCCGGCCAGCGCGAGGGGACAATGAGAATTCGATGGCGATTTAGCAACGCGGCCAGATCGGCCCCAGATTTCGCGCCGGCAAAAACAACGCGGTCCTCGATTTGTAATCGCTGCGTCAAACGCCGCAGCCCGGTTTCTTCCGGCCCGCAGCCGACAATCGTCAGCGTCGCTCCGGGCTTTCGTAATTTGCAAAATGCTTCGAGCAAAATATCAGCTCCTTTATCGGAAACGAGGCGGCCAACAAAAATGATCGCACGCTCACGCGGGGCACTGGGGTCGATTTTGAAGGTCGAATCGTCGTAGGGATTTCCGACTACTTCCATCGGCTGCCCAAAATCCGTGGCGATGGCTTGACTGATGGCGACGTTGCGCACGCGAGGAAGCAAGGCGCGTTTGATGCGACCATTCCATCCGATCTGACCGCGGCTGTTCCTAATCCAGGTTTGATGCACGACGAGGACCGGTTTTCGCGCGAGCAAGGCTGGGAGCAAATGCCGCAAACAAACGTTGTTTTGGAAAACTACGTTGTGATGTTGCACAAGTCTCGTTAGCTGGAAAAAACTGGGTCGTCGAACGATGGGAAACAAATCCGCACGTTTCGCCGTCCCTGGCGTTTCCGTTATAAGGGTAACCTGGTGACCGACGGCGACGAATTCGTGCGCGAGCAGGGCAGACACAGTTTCTATCCCGCCGATTCCGGGGGCGTAGGCAAAGGAGGAAAATAAAATTGTCACTGCAAGATCGGCGGACGGCCGAGGTTTCGGCGAAAATAATCGCGCACGCCGTGCCGGATTGCGCGCCCGGAATGGCCGGTGGAACGAAAGGAATTGAGGAAAATAATTGTCGCCCGCGCGAGTGCCGAAAAGACTCCAAAATGATCGCGGACCAGCAGAATGGAATTGCGGGCAAACAAATAATCGCGCCAGTCGGCGGGCGTGGAGGTTTCTGGATTATCAACCAGCGCGCCCCCGACCAGAGCAATTTTCCAACCGGAGCGGCGGGCACGGGCGCCGAGCTCGTGTTCATCGCCGTAGGCAAAATAGCGCTCATCAAAAAAGCCGATCTGATCGAGCGCGGCGCGGCGCAGCAACATGAGCGTACCGTGCGGGACGTCGATTTCCTGCGCGTCATCAACAGGAACTGGCGCGGCCATTCGCTGCGCGACGCCGTGCAATCGTGACAATATTGGAACGCTGCCGTCACGATACTGCGGACAGGCAATAGCGATTTTCGGATCGACTTCCATCGCGGCCAGCAAGCGCGGTAAACAATTTTCGCTCGGCTGCGCATCATGTGCGCTGATGAATGCAAGGGCTGAATCATCGCGTTTCATCCAATCACGCAGCGCAACGTTCAGCGCCGGCCCCCATCCGCGATTTTCGGGGAGCGACAAAATTTCCACGCCTTCAGCGAGCTGCGTCCGCAATTTCGCCAGCGTTTCAGAGCCGTTGTCGATCAGCAACGTGCGGAGCGGCGTTTGGGCAGTGAGGGCGCGCAGCGTTCGGGCGCATTCGTCGGGCCGATTCCAATGCACGACAAAAAGCCAGGTCTGATTCACGCGAGTTGAAGTTCTTCGGCGACGGCGCGGGCGAGTCGCGCGATGGAGGCATGATGATGATACCAATCGTAAATTGCGTGCGACTTTTCCGCGCCCTCTTCTGCGATCGGCAAATCGTGAAGCGTGAACGGCCCGGGCAGCGACTGGCCAGAATTCTCTCGCGGGCTCGCGCAAATCACGCCGTGTGCGCAAAGAGTGGCAAAGGAGCTCGACTTCAAAAAAACGTCGGGCCGGACGTTGGCAGTAGTGAAATAATCGAGCCAGGCGAAGGAACAACTGGTGAGAAGAGCGGAAGCTTTTTCCGCGGAAACATGGGGGTAATATTCGATCTTCGTGTTGGCCTTAACGAGAGCACGGACGGCCGGATTATCTTCTCCACCCAGAAGGAGTAATTCGTGCCAGGCACTTTGTTCAGGAATCGTTAGCTGCAAGAACGAACGCAGAGAGCGTTCGAGCAATTGTGTTCCGCCGCAGATGACCCAGCGATGCGGGTTCCGCGCCTGGTCAAAGGCGGGCTCGCCAAAAACGGAAGGGACCGGCTGCACACGAACGGCGGCAGCGGGAGTAAGGGCGCGGAGAGTGATACCCATCGACTCGCTGCTAACGAGATGTGAATCGGCCAATTGGGAAAGATCGCGTGCGATTTTTTTTTGCAGCGGTTGCAGCCAGAATTCGCTCTTCCATGGTGGCCCGCTGGCAAACAATTCGTGGAAAATAACGAGCAGGCGCACGCCGAATCGTCGCTGGAGTTGTTTGATCCGCGGCGGCAACCAGAGCGGGATGCCGCGTTTTTGGAAGCCGTAATTGACATAGTGGAGAATGAGGCCATCGATTTTTTGCGAGAGTTTTTCAGTTTCAGCCAGGGGGACTACCGGAAATGAATCGTCGCTCGTTTCCCTCTCTTGCGTTGCGAAAACTGTGGCCGCGATTTCTTGCTCGCCTAAAGCACGCGCCAGGGTGCGCGCATAGTCGGCCACGCCGTTCAACCGACTCGGCGCGCGCGGCACAATTTGCAGCACGGTTTTTGCGAGCGCGCTCACGCAAAAAGCCGGCCGTAATCGAGCTGATAATTCAAATCGCCTGGTCGTTGACCAATGGGCCGGGCCGGATTTCCGGCGAC
>DAIOVO010000127.1:0-529 GCA_036758965.1 Chthoniobacterales bacterium | reverse complement strand
GGGCGGAACGTCTTTGGTGACAACGGCGGCGGCGGCGACGAAAGCGCCGCGGCCGATTTTTACGCCGGGCAAAATCGTTGCGCGGGTGCCGATGAAAACGAAATCATCGATCTCCACTGGCCGATTGCGCCCGGCAAAGGAAAGGCTGTGTGGATCGTGGTCGGCCGTGAGAATGCAAACCTCGGCCGAGATGGAGACGTTGCTGCCGATGCGAAGTGTCCCGCGATTATCGAGGCGGCAATTTTGATTGATGACGGAATTTGCGCCAAGGAAAAATCCACCGCGACAATCGAAATGCGCGCCCAGAAAAATGAAACTGCGCGGACCGATTTTGAATCGCATGGCATCACGATAAAAAGTCTGGCGCAGAGTGTGGCTCGGAATGCGTGCGACGACGTGATTGCAAAAATATAGCAAGCCATCGAAACGGAGGCGGCGAGTGAAATCGCTCATAAATTGAGATTGCGCGAAGTTTCCGCCCAGAAGCGATGGCGAATTTCCGGCAACGAAAATTGCCGGCGGGCGAGGG
>DAIOVO010000126.1:0-4151 GCA_036758965.1 Chthoniobacterales bacterium | reverse complement strand
GGGGATGAAATGGTTTTTGGGTGCGTATACGATGAGCTTTAACCGGCGGCATCGATTGAGTGGTCATCTTTTTGGCGGATAGGGAATAGGGGTCGGTTCCGCATTTCTATACTTTTTTACTGAACGGGAACGATTGACGGCGCCCGCAGCAAGCTCGCCACATTCACATACGACCCTGCCAGCAACGTCACCAACGCCCTCCGTCCCGACGGACTCTCCTAGAGTAAAACCTATTGACTCGATGAACCGGGTGCAATGTCGGAGTTGCTGGTGGCGGTGGACAGAGAGTGGAGCACGCGCGAGCGTGAGTCGAGGAGAACAGGCGGGAACCGGGGGCGGCGACCCCGGCTGTAACATCGTCAGGCAAATCGCCTCTTTTTTCTTTTCGGGAGTTGCGCTAAGACAGCGGAGTGCGGCGCGGACTGAAGTTCATTAAAAGATTACTGCGATCACGTGATCTCAACTTTGCCCTCGGTTTAGGCGAACGCGGTGCAGTTCAATCGCTGCACTGGAAAGGACATCGAATTTTTTATCGTGCGGATACATCCGATCGCGCGCAGATCGAGCGGTTGCTTTTGCTGGGCAAACGGTGTGAGTACAATCTTCCGCGGAAGCTTAATCCGGTCCATATCCTGGATGCGGGAGCTAACATTGGTCTGGCGGTATTATACTTCTCCGAGCTTTTCCCGAAAGCGAAGATCGTCTCCTGCGAACCATCGAAGGCCAGCTTCGAGCTACTGAAACTAAATACTTCGCCGTTGCCGAACGTCAGCATTCTCAACTGCGCCCTGGGAAAGGAGAGAGCGATGGGGAGGTTAGTGCAAAATAGCTCGCGCAATCACGCCAAGGCTAGAGTAGTTGAGGATAACGGGGGCGACATTCCGATATATGATTATAACGAGTTAGCCAAGGTATCCGGCGTCGCCTTTTTCGATCTAATCAAGATCGATATTGAAGGAAGCGAGTATGATTTCCTTAGTTCTATGGGTGAGGCGCAACTAAAGCATTGCAGTTGGATCGTGGGCGAGGTGCACGGCGACGATACCTGGCTTTTGTTCGACCTGCTCTCGCAACATTTCGCGATCGATATTAGAAAAACGATGGGGAACAAGCCTAGTAAGTTTCATGCCTGCAATCGGACGAAGCTCGAATCGTTGCTAAGCGGTTTCGATATCTCCATTTTGCAGAAGTAGCGTGGCATCGGCATCCCTGTCTCGGATCGACAATTGTTCGTGCGAAATTGGCCGGGCACGCCGAGTGTAATTCATGTTCACAATCGGCGGTGATCTTTCAGTCAACCGGCTTGGGTTTGGGGCGATGCGAATTACCGGTAAGGGCATCTGGGGTTGGCCCCGGGACAGAGAAGAAGCGAGCAGAGTGCTCCAGCGCGCGGTCGAGTTGGGCGTGAACCTGATCGATACCGCCGATGCTTACGGCCCGGACACGAGCGAGCTCCTGATCGCGGAAGCGCTGCATCCTTACCCGAAACAGATTGTCATCGCGACCAAGGGCGGCTTCACCCGGCCAGGTCCTAACCAATGGGTTGCGAATGGGCGGCCCGATTATTTGAAACAATGCCTCGATGGCAGCTTAAAGCGGTTAAGGCTGGAGCGGATCGATCTCTATCAACTTCATCGCATCGATCCAAAGGTGCCAATGGAAGATTCCCTCGGCGCGATCAAGGAAATGCGCGAGGCGGGCAAAGTGCGGCATGTGGGATTGTCGGAGGTAGGGGCAGAGGAGATCGCGCGTGCGCGCAAGATCGTGCCGATCGCGACGGTGCAGAACCAATACAATATCAAGGACCGCAAATGGGAGAACGCGCTGAAGTATTGCGAGAAAGAAGGACTCGGATTTGTGCCCTGGTCGCCGATTGGCGGCGGCGACTCGTTGAATGATGGCGCGTTGAAGAAGGTCGCGCAGGAGCAGAACGCAAATGTGTATCAGGTGGCAATCGCCTGGTTACTGCATCGTTCGCCAGTGATGCTGCCAATTCCCGGCACATCATCCGTTGAGCATTTGGAGGAGAACATGGCTGCTGAAAAGCTGCAACTGACTCCGGCGCAACTTAAGGCGCTCGACGCGTTGTAACGCGAGGGGCGTGTTGCGGGATCCGGGGAGCACGGGCTGTTAGCCCGTAGTTGGAGGCAGTCTGCCTCCAACCGCGCGGAGTGGATGAACGGGAACGAAAATGAACCGATGCCGGCGGATTGATTCGCCGGTTGCGCTGCGCGCAATTGCGGTTGGCTAACAGCCAACCACAGACGGGCTAACAGCCCGTGCTCCCCGGATTGCGGCGAGATTGCAGGAAGTTGCGAGCACTTCTAGTTATCCAGGTGCAGTCGCGACATTCACGGTATGAACACTTCGCAATTATCGCCTGGAATCTTATTGTTATAGCCATCGTGCTGGCAGCGGTAGCGCTCGCACCCGCCTGGCCGTCCGTGGTAGGTGCGGCGACGGCTTTGCTTCTGAATCGAATCGGGCCATCCGAGTGGCGCTGTGAGATCGGGCTGCGGCGGCCACCGCGCTTTGTCGCTACTCTTCTCGGCGGAGTCGCCGGTGGGATTGCGCTTTTCTTTTTCACCAGGCTTTTTCTGCAACATCTTTGTGAAATCGTTACCCATTCGGAGCGCGATCTGAGTGCCTTTGACTTTGCGCGCGGTCATCTAAGGACGGTAATCCCGCTCATTACACAAATTGCTCTTACGGCAGGGTTCTGCGAGGAGGTGGTCTATCGGGGAACAATTATCCCTCGGCTGGAAGCTATTTTTGCCAGGAAAAAGGAAAGACCGGATCGTTTACCGCGTTGGAAGACAGGCGTCCCGCCTCTCACGGCAGACGAGCATCTCGCCGATCGATCTTTCCCCGCTGCGAGCGTTTGCGAAGCAGCCAGAACGGCCGCTTGCCGTGACAGCCAAAGACGGCTGTCTTCCTCCAAGCGCGCAATCGAAGTTTTAGTTTTGTTTGTCTCCGCTGCTATTTTTGCCGCAGCTCACAGCTATCAAGGTCCTGCCGGAGTAATGATGACAGGGCTGATCGGTTTGCTGCTGGGATTTGTCTATATCGTCTCCGGCCGCATTCTCTGGCCGGTTGTGCTGATTCATCTTACTTATGATTTCCTAAGCTTAACTGCCATTAGCTTAAACCTCGACCGCGTCCTGCAAGGATGGTCGCTGGCACTGTTTAGTTGGCTGGCGCGACTGTGAAGTAAGAAGTTCTCTTTAAAGCTTTCGCGAGTCGCGAACTTTTATCTCCTGCACTGAGCATTTCGAGCAAAGCCTGTTTCCGCGGGAATGGCGGCCGTAACGCGGACGCGAAGCGGCGAGGCCGGGCTTTCCAACCAACACGCGAGACGCGTGCGCTACCCGGAAGGACTCGCCTCGCCCTATGTAGTTAGGTGATACGGGACAGTTCGGCGGCACTGCTTCCGAGATTGTCTTTGGGGTAGCTCGAACCGAAGATTCGAGTCAATGAGCAACCATGTTTACAAAAAAATCGAGCTGGTCGGTTCGTCGCCGGAGTCAATTGAAAAGGCGGTGCAGAATGCGTTGGCGCGTGCCGGAAAAACTGTGCGCAACATGCGGTGGTTCGAAGTGACGGAGACGCGCGGTCACATCGCCGAGAATAAGATCGATCACTGGCAGGTGACGATCGAGGTTGGCTTTACCCTGGAAGAATAGCGGCGTCGTGTCAGGCACCGCAACGCCCGCGCGTTGACAAAACGACAAGCCCTGCGTTTGGGACAAACGCCTCTACAAAGTTACTCGCGGTTTTGAAACGCCTGGTAAACTTTTGTCGCGCCGAAAATGAGGATGGCCGGCTTAAGCGCAAGGAATAACAGCCGCGTGACGCCGCCCAGGAGACGCCCGACCGGCAGGCGATTGAAAATGATCCCGATCAAAAAAGCGAGCGCGAGCGATTGGGCAGGTTTTTCCCGCACGTATTCCTCGGCCTGCGTGAGGACTTCGGAAAATTGATCCTGCGCGTAACGCACGCCGCGCTCTGCGATGTCTGTTGGTTCGTCCATAGTGATGTTTCGGTTTCGGCAGCCCGCGCGCGCGTTATTTTTCGCTAGCACAACATCAGCCACACGGTGCTGGCGGCAGAGTTGTCTGGAAAATCGGCGGGCGCGGGTGTCTGCATGAATC
>DAIOVO010000125.1:0-4521 GCA_036758965.1 Chthoniobacterales bacterium | reverse complement strand
GTTTTTGCCCAGCGTCACCATTTTATCCGCGAGCGGACGAACCGCCTTCGCTTTTGCCAGCGTCGTCTTTATCCGCTGATGCTCGATCAGGCTGCAAACCTGGTTTGCCAGCAGCGCTTTGCGGTGCGCGGCAGTGCGGCCGAGCTTGATCGTTTTCTTCTGGTGTCTCATTTCTCGTTAGCTGCTATTCGGCAGCGGCAGCGCCGTTAGCACCCGCGCCATCTACTCCCGCCGCGACGGGAATTTCCACCAGACCGGGATCGAATTTCATCCCGAGCCCGAGGCCAAGCGCAGTGAGCTTATCCTTGATCTCGTTCAGCGATTTCTTGCCGAAGTTTCGATACTTCAACATCTCCGCTTCGGTTTTCTGCGCGAGCTGACCGACGGTGGTGATGTTGGCGTTGTTCAAGCAATTCGCTGCCCGCACACTGAGCTCGATTTCGTTCACGCTCATGTTAAGCAGCTTCTTCAGCTTCATGTTTTCCTCGCTTACTCCGGCAGGCGTTTCGTCGAACTCGATTGTGTCTTCGTTGAAGTTTACAAACACGTCGAGGTGGTGCCGCAAAATCGCAGAGGCCTGCAACAAAGCATCGTCCGGCGTCAGGCGACCATCGGTCCAGACTTCCAGAATGAGCTTGTCGTAATCGGTGCGTTGACCGACGCGGGTATTTTCGACCGCGTATTTCACGCGGGTGACTGGCGAAAAAATGGAATCGATTGGGATAAGTCCAATCGGCTGATCAGCGCGCTTGTTTTCCTCGCCGGTGGCGAAACCGCGACCAACGCGCACTTCGAGCTCGGCATCGAACTTATGTTTTTTGTCGAGAGTGCAGATGATCTGTTTCGGATTTAAAACCTCGTAGCCCTGGATAAGTTGAATATCGCCGGCGGTGATTTCGCCTTCTTTGTTGACCGCAAGCGAGAGTTTGCGCGGCTCATGTTCCGTCGCTTTGAATTTCACCCGCTTGAGGTTGAGCACGATGTCGGTAACGTCCTCGACTACGCCCGGCAGAGTGGCAAACTCATGCTGCGCGCCGTTGATATTCACCGCCGTAATGGCCGCGCCCTCCAGCGACGAGAGCAGCACGCGCCGAAGCGAGTTGCCAACAGTGTGGCCGTAGCCTGCTTCAAAAGGTTCCGCGACAAACTTCGCGTAAGTTTCCGTCGAGCCCTTTTCCTCCTTGGTGAGGGTCTTGGGCATTTCAAACCGACCGTAACGAATAGGCATTTTATTAATAGTGGAAAGCGGAGAGCGAAAACCGGAAACGTTAAAAATCCGAAGTGCAAAAATCCGAAATCCAAATTCCTCCGCGCTGGGTTTCCCCCGGCGAGTAAGTTTCGCGTCCAGCGACGGAAACCCGGGGACCAACAGCGCAACTAGTTTAAAAACTCGCTGCGAAGTGAGGAATGAACACGATCTGACGAAATTTGCAAGTCAGGCCGAGTCTGTTGAGTCACCTGGTTTCCGGCTAATCTGTCGTAATTGTAAGGCGAGTCCCAGGTAAAGCAGGAGCGCGGCAAAAAAGAGGCTGCCGTAAATTTGCGCGAAGCGAGGGCTCATCGCGGTCGCAATTAACAAAACAATTGCGACCGCGAGAAATAAAAGAGAATTGGCGCCATCCAAAAATCGGCGCGCGAGGGTGGCAATGGGCAGGAGCAGCCAGCTGAAAAGATAGCCATAGGCAAGTGGGGTAAAGATCAATATAAGAATGAGCAGCGCGGAAAACTCCGGAGCGCTGGCCGGTGCAATGCGTCGGGCGGGCAGCGCGGCGACAAAGGAAAGCCCGGCCAGAAGGGCGAAGATTCCGATGGCACAATTTACCGCGGAAAAATTGAGATCGGCGACGTTCGCATAAATCGCCGGCTTCCCTTCATCTTCCGCGCTGACCTTGCGCAAGAGACGATTCGCCAACCCGAAAGCGGATTGATTTTTCCAACTGTAACTTCGGGCCGGCCGCTGCGCGATGCCATTTTCCTGGTAGCGCAGCATTCCGTTTCCCCAATCGCGCAGATCGGTGATGGTTTGCTGCGGACCACGAAAGGGCATCGGCAAAACGATTAGAAAAAATGCGAGCGCGATAATGAGCGCCGCGGCCGCCGACCAGTAACGGCGGTAAATTAAATAGATGAGCGCGAGCACCGGAAAGGCTTTGAGCGCGCTCGCCAGCGCGATGAGTGTTCCCGCGAGGATCTCGCGGTCGCGCTGCAAACCGATAAACGCACCGAGGATCAACGCCAGCAAAATCAGGCTCGGCTGACCAAGGTGATAGCCCGACCAGACAAAAACGAGAAGCACGAGATTGGCAAAGACGAGCGGAAGAACGCGCTCAAGATCATTTCGCGTGATTAGGATGCCGGTAAACTTGATGCAAAGCAGCCACGCCACCGAGTTCAAGAGCGTCAAAATCAGAATCATGGCGGCTTTCCCGAAAAGCGATGCCACGCCAAGAAAGAGCGCGCAGGTCGGCGGATACAAAAAAGGGAAGGCGTCATTTTTCGGATAAAGAATTTGGCCGTGCAGGAAAAGTTGGCCGGCGTCAAACCAGGTGCGGTAATCCATCTCGGTTCCACGAAGGAGAAAACGAAGCCAGGGCAGGAACGAAAAAACAGCGACGCTAACGAGATATAGCGCCGCGCACGCGTGCCGCACTTTCGAGCGCTGGAAAAAATGGTCGAGTCGCTGGAAAAATAAATTCACTCAATTGGCGGCCGCTGTTTGTGCCAGTCGGTGCTTTGCTCGTAGGCGTGCGCGATCTGTAAAATGCGCGCTTCTTCCAGGGCCGGCCCGAGCAACTGCAACCCAATCGGCAGCGCCTTCCCGTTTTCCGATTGCGCGAAACCGCACGGGAGACTGAGTCCGCAAATACCGGCAAGACTGGCGGCGATAGTGAAAATATCGGCCAGATACATTTGCAATGGGTCCGCCGATTTTTCCCCCAGGTTAAACGCCGCCGTCGGGCTGGTAGGCGAAATGAGCGCATCGACTTGCGCAAAAACTTTTTCGAAATCCTGGCGGATCAATTCGCGCACCTTTTGCGCGCGCAAATAATAAGCGTCGTGGTAGCCCGCACTCAAAACATAAGTACCAAGAATGAGACGGCGTTTCACTTCCACGCCAAAACCTTCCGCCCGCGTGCGCGCGTAATGCTCGGCGAGATTTCCGGAGTTCGCGGCGCGATGTCCATAACGGACGCCATCGAATCGCGCCAGGTTGGCGGAAGCTTCCGCGGTGGCGATGATGTAATAAACGCTGACCGCGTATTCCGTATGCGGCAGCGATACTTCGGAGACTTCGGCGCCGAGCGCGACTAACTGTTTCGTCGCCGCCTCGATCGCCTGCTTCACCTGCCGATCAACACCGTCGCTCAGGTATTCTTTCGGCAAACCGAGCCGCATTCCTTTGAGGTTGCGGCCGAGATTCGCGCAATAATCGGACGCGGGCGCAGCGAGGGAGGTGCTGTCGCGCGGATCGTGACCGGCGATCGCATTCAAGATCAGCGCGGCATCCTGCACAGTTCTCGTTAGCGGCCCAACCTGGTCGAGCGAAGAGGCAAACGCGGTCACGCCAAAGCGCGAAACGCGTCCATAAGTTGGCTTCACTCCCACTACGCCGGAGAGCGCCGCCGGCTGCCGAATGGAACCTCCGGTATCGGTGCCGAGGGCGCCGAACGCAAGATCTGCCGCCACCGCCGCGGCCGATCCGCCGCTCGACCCGCCCGGCACGCGCGCGAGGTCCCAGGGATTGCGAGTAATTTGCACGCTCGAGTTCTCGGTCGAAGAACCCATTGCGAATTCGTCCATGTTTGTGCGGCCAAACGGCACCGCCCCGTGCGCGCGTAAACGTTCGATCACAGTCGCATCGTAGGGCGCGATGTAACCACGCAGGATTTTCGAGGCGCAACCGAAAGGCTGATCCCGCACGTTGATCAGGTCTTTAACGGCAATCGGCACACCACCGAGCGGCAAATCGAGATTCGCATTTTCGGCTTCCCTGATGGCGGAGGCGAAATCGCGCCAAAGATAGGCGCCGATTTTTCCGTCCCGCATTTCGATCCGTTCCTGCAACGCTTCCAGGACCTCGCGCGCTGAAATTTCCCGCGCCCGCAGCAATTCCCGCAGCTTAACAATCGTTAGCGCCGGCAGATCGCGCGGCGTCATTCGATCACTTTGGGAACAATGAAAAGATTGCGGGCGGAGCGAGGCGCATTGCGCAGCGCTTCTTCGCTGCTCAACCCGGCGCGTGGCTCGTCTTTCCGGAGAACATTTTCGGCCGGTAATTTTTTCGCCAGCTCGGCCGCGCTCACATCAACTAGCTTCAACTGCTCGATGTAACCCAGAATCTTCTCCAGTTGTTCCTGGAAAAGGAGACGTTCTTCCGCCGTTAATTCCAGCCGCGCCAGATTTGCCACGTAGGCGACATCGATCTCAGCCGCGTCCGCCATTAAAAATGAAATCGCGTCAACAGCCAAAACACCGCCGCCGCCAGCGCGATCACCAATACCAAAAAAACAATCCGCCCTT
>DAIOVO010000124.1:0-4627 GCA_036758965.1 Chthoniobacterales bacterium | reverse complement strand
GCAACAATTTCTCGAGTGCTATTTTGCGATCGTCGGGCGCGCGGGCCAAAATCATTTCGCGCATGGCATCGATGCGATCGCCCTCGAAAAACATATGCTCGGTTCGGCAAAGGCCGATGCCGCTGGCGCCGAAAGCGATCGCGTTCTCGACCTGCTCGGGGGTATCGGCGTTGGTGCGCACGCTCATGCGCGCGACCTTCGCGCACCAATCCATCAGGCGAGTGAAATTGCGATAGGTCTCGCTTTTCCGCGCGGTCTTATTGCCATGCAATAATCCCTGGATGATCTCGGAAGGCGCGGTGCGCAATTGGCCGGCGTAAACCGTCCCGCTCGTGCCATCGATCGAAAGATAATCTTCGCCTTCGCGAAATACCGAGCCTTCCACCGACATCGTGCGCGCCCGGTAATCGATGTTGAGAGCGGCCGCGCCGCAAACGCAAACCTTGCCCATTTGTCGCGCGACCAACGCGGCGTGCGAGCTGACGCCGCCGCGGGCAGTTAAAATTCCTTCGGCCGCAATCATGCCGCGTAAATCTTCCGGCGAAGTTTCAATGCGAGCTAACAAGACCTTTTCACCCTTGGCCGCGGCGGCGGCGGCGCGATCGGCATTGAAATAAACTTTGCCCGTAGCAGCGCCCGGCCCGGCCGGAAGCCCGCTCGCGATTGCTTTCGCGATTTTTAACGCCGCGCGATCGAAAACCGGCGCCAGCACCTGGTCGAGCTGGTCCGCCGGCACGCGCTGAATGGCGGTTTTCCAATCGATCAATTTTTCGCGCACCATATCGCAGGCAAATTTTACCGCTGCCACGCCGGTGCGTTTGCCGTTGCGTGTCTGGAGCATGAAAACTTTGCCATCCTGGATGGTGAACTCGAAGTCCTGCACATCTTTGAAATGCGACTCGAGCACGCGCCGAATCCGCTCCAGCTCGACCAGCGCTTTCGGCAGATGTTTTTTCAAATCGGCCACCGGCTCTGGCGTGCGGACACCGGCGACCACATCCTCACCCTGGGCGTTGATCAGAAATTCGCCGTAGAAAACTTTTTCGCCGGTGGCGGGGTCGCGGGTGAAAGCAACGCCGGAACCGGAGTTTGTGCCGGTGTTGCCGAAGACCATCGCCTGCACATTGACGGCGGTGCCCCATTCCCGGGGAATATTGTATTTGCGGCGATAGACGACGGCGCGGTCGTTCATCCACGACCCGAAGACTGCGCCGATGGCGCCTTTCAATTGCGCCCACGAATCGTTAGGAAATTGCCGGCCGGTGCGATCTTTCACCAGTTTTTTGAAGCGCCGCACCAGCTCCTTCAAATCGGCCACATTTAAATTCGTGTCTTCGAGATCACGCCGGTAACGCTCGTGTTTCAGCTCGTGGATGAGGACCTCGAACGGTTCGTGATCTTCCTCCGGCTTTTTCTGCACGCCCATGACGACATCGCCATACATTTGAATGAAGCGGCGGTAGCAATCCCAGGCGAAGCGTTCATTGCCGGTAGCGGTGGCGACGGCGTTTACGGTTTCATCGTTCAATCCGAGATTGAGAATGGTGTCCATCATTCCCGGCATGGAGTCGCGCGCGCCCGAGCGGACCGCGATGAGCAACGGCATCGCGCTGGTGTCGCCGAATTTCGTGCCCATGATTTTTTCCATGCGCCGAACGCCTTCTTCGATCTGCGCCTGCATCGCCGCAGGGTAAGCGCGGTGGTGCGCGTAAAAGTAAGTGCAGACGTCGGTTGAAATAGTGAACCCGGGCGGAACTGGCAGTTTAATTCGTGTCATCTCGGCCAGGTTCGCGCCTTTGCCGCCGAGGAGCGGTTTCATTTTGCCGTCGCCATCAGCTTTGCCGTCGCCGAAATAATAGACGTACTTATTACTAGAAGCGGGTCGCGGCCGGCGAGGGGCGGGCACACGACCGGCTTTCCTGCGAGCAGAACGAGAAGAAGAAAAACGGCGCATGAAAGGCGAGAAGCGCGGGAAATTAGTTCCGGCGGTAACGGTGTCAACGCGTCCCGCGAATTATCGCCGCCGAAAAATTTACTTTGCCAGCTCGGCGGGCCGTTCGCTTCCAGCCAGCACTTCCTCAATCGCGGCGCTGAACTCCATTACGCCGGTGCTTGGGACAATGATGGTGTTGCGCCGGCCATGCGCCTCTTCCGTAATGCGCAGGAAGCGTCCGCGATCGTTTTCGCGGAATTCGACATAAAAATGCTTCCGTTCGATTTGAAGCTCTCTCGCTTCAATTAGGTTATCCATTTTGGCCTTTAAGGGGCGGAGTCTAAGCAAATTGCAAGGGGTTGTGGAAGTACAAAATTCATAAATTTCAGCCGGCAAACCGGTAACGCCCGGCCGGGCCGCGATTTTACCTGCGGCGCTGGCGGCTCGAACGCGGCAAGTCCGCAATCGCGAAATCGATTTGCCGCTTAAATTGATCGACCCGAGCTACATAGACACGCAACTTGTTCCCAACCGCGAACCTCCGGCGCGATTGCCGGCCAATGAACTGGCGCTGTGCCGGCGAAAAAACATAGAAATCGTCCGTCAAGGTTGAAACGTGCACGACGCCGGTAAGCAAGATTTCCGGTAATTCGATGACCAGGCCGTAGTTGCGCACATCGATCACCATGGCGTCGAAGACTTGCGGGTTGCGCGCGCTTAATTGCGCCTCGAAAAACTCCAGCTTCTTCATTTTCACCGCGTCGATCTCCGCTTCGGCCGCGTTTCGTTCCGTTGTCGAAACGTGGTCGGCAATGGTGGATAGCTCGGAAATCGGCGCCGAGCTGCTTCGCTTTTGGCTATGCGCGGCGAGGGTGCGATGAACCACCAAGTCCGCGTAACGCCGGATCGGGCTGGTGAAATGAGTGTAGTTGACTTTCGCCAAACCGTAGTGACCCAGCGGCGCGGTGGCGTAGCGGGCCCGTTTCAAACTTTTCAACAACCCAATTTTCAGCGCGTGTTCCTCGGCTGTTCCGCGGATTGCTTCCAGCACGCGCTGCACTTCGCGCCGGTGCGACAGGTCGCCCACTCGAATTCCGTGTGTGAGCACAAATTCGCGGTACTCCGCCAGTTTCTCCGCATCGGGATTTTCGTGCACGCGGTAAATCGTCGGCACCCCGCGATTTTTTAATTCCTGCGCCACGGCCTCGTTCGCCGCCAGCATGAATTCCTCGATTAACTGGTGCGATTCATCATTCTCGACCCGCTCGAAGCGAATCGGCTTTCCCTTTTTATCGCAAACCACTTTCACTTCCGGCATGTCGAGATCAAGGGAGCCGTGTGCGAATCTTTTTTTGCGAAGCAAGGCGGCGAGTTCCCAGGCAAGATGCAACTGCTGCCCCAGCCTGTCTTTGGCGGGGCTTTTTAGAATCGCGAAGGCCTCTTTGTAAGTAAGGCGATGCGCGCTGCGAATGACGCTGCGGGTGAAACGGGCCGTCCGCGTTTTTCCGGTGCGATCGAATTCGATGAATACGGAATGGGTCAGCCGATCAACGTGCGGATTTAAACTGCAAACGCCATTGCTCAGGCGCTCCGGTAACATCGGGATAACGCGGTCTGGCAAATAGACGCTGTTGCCGCGTTTGCGCGCTTCGCGATCGAGTGCGCTGCCCGGCTGCACGTAAGCGCTCGCATCGGCGATGTGGACGCCGAGGCGCCAGCCGCCGCTCGCCAGTTCTTCCACCTGGATGGCGTCGTCGAAATCACGCGCGTCATCCGGGTCGATGGTGATGATGAATTGCGCGCGCAAATCTTCCCGGCCCGCAACCGCGCTGGCGGGCACGCGTTCCGGAATTTCTTCGGCTACTTCGAGGACCGCGCGCGGAAATTCCAGCGGCAAATGATATTTGCGAATGACAGAAAGAATGTCCACGCCCGGCGAGCCACGCGGCCCGAGCACTTCGATTATTTTTCCTTCGGGATTAACGTGGCGCGATTCCCACGATTCCAGTTGCGCCACCACTTTGTCGCCGACGCGCGCTTTCCCGAGTGAAGAGACGTAAATGTTGTGCACCAGGCGCGGGTCGTCCGGCACGACGTAGAAAAAATTTCGGGTCTGTTGCAGCGTCCCAACCATCGTTTCATGCGCGCGCTGCAAAATCCGAATCACGCGCGCTTCCGCACGCGGCTTGCGCGCGCGGGAGAGTTCAAGCGGACGAATAATGCGCGCGACTACCCGATCGCCGTGCATGGCGGTGCCAGTATTTTCCGGCGCGACAAACAGATCGGCCTCGCCGGTTTTTTCGCTGCTCAAAAACGCGAACCCGGCGTCGTGCACGCTCAACTTTCCGGTCACCAAGTCGGCCGTGTCCGGCAGGACGTAGCGATTTTTTCGGATGCGCGCGATCTCGCCCGCGTGTTCCAGTTCACGCAAAACGCGGCGCACTTCGTTTCGCTCGGAAACACCGAGGTGTAGCGCCTCGGCGATTTCATTCTTGTCGAGCGGGCGATATTTTGGCGCGCGCAAGAGCGAGAGAATTTCGCGCGCTAAATCCGCTTCCTTTGTTTTCTGGCTTTTCCCCGGCATCGCGTTGAGTCAATCAGGCCGTGACGACAGCGGCAAGTTGACGTTTTCCCGGCGCGGACTCAGCTTCGAAATCATGCGCGTGTTTTTAGCTCTTTTGTTTGCCCTCCCGG
>DAIOVO010000123.1:0-4770 GCA_036758965.1 Chthoniobacterales bacterium | reverse complement strand
CGAAAATAGCGGCTTCGCTCCAGCCGGTGCCAGCGCGGATTTCGATGATCGCATCGCGATTCTCATTTTCGTCCGGCGGCAAAAGCGCAACCTGAACATCGCGCTCGAGCTCAATGAGGCGTTTTTCCAGCTCGGGAATTTCTTCCTGCGCCATTTGCGCCAGGTCGCTTTCGCTGGAAGTCGCTAATTCGCGGTTGTCCGCTAACTGGGTGCGCGTCTGCGCTAGCTCGTTGAATTTTCCCAGCATTTGTTTTGTCCGGGCGTGTTCCTGCATGATTTCGCTGGCCCGTTTGCGATTCTCGAACAATGCCGGATCAGCGATCTCGCGCTCCAATTGCTGGAAACGTTCGCGTTTGCGTTCGATGAGTCCGTTAAAATCCATGATGCGCAACGACTCGATTCACGCCTGTCGCGCGAATGGCCTCCTGAGCTCGATTCAGCTAAGCCTTCTTGCTGGCGCGTGCGGCTTTTGTGCTGCCGTAACGGCGAGCGAATTTCTCCACCCGGCCGGCGGTATCGACGAATTTCTGTTCGCCGGTGAAAAACGGATGGCAGGCGGCACAGATGCCGATTTTAATATCCCGTTTGGTCGAGCGCGTGTGATAAACCGCGCCGCAGGCACAGGCCATATCGGTTGTCTGGTAATCGGGATGAATGTCCGCTTTCATGGTTGAAAATGAGCGCACAATCTAAATGCAACGGCGTTTTCCGCAAGTGAAGGCGAGCGACGACGCGCTCCTCCAAGCGTGGGAAAAGACGCTTTTTGACAATCGCGAACGCCCCGCGCTCTTCGACGCTACTGGAAATTGTCTCTTCACTTTCGCGGAGATCGAAAAGCGGGCGAATGACTACGCTCTCAAACTAAAAGAGTTTTCCGCAGGTGAAGTGATCGCGATTCAAATCGGTAATCATCCCGATTGGCCATCGCTGTTTCTGGCTTCGCTCCGGCGAAAACTTGTCACTTTGCCGTTGGAGACCACGATCAGCGATCCACAACGCCACGCCGCGATCGAAACCTGCGTCGTTGCAGCAGCCGCCGTCACTCTCGGCAAAGGCGTCGAAATTCTGCCAGCGCAGGTCACTAAAAATGCGGTCATCCCGAGCGAAGTCGAGGGGGCCCGCGGAAGTTACCTCAAAGGTCTCGCCACGGGATCCCTCGACTTCGCTCGGGATGACGTCACGCTCCTCAAACTTACCTCCGGCACCACGGCCGCGCCGCGCGCTATCCGCTTCCGCAGCGAACAGCTGCTGGCCGATTGCGAAAACATTTGCGACACCATGGAAATTACCGCGCGCGATTTGAATTTCGGCGTCATCCCCATTTCGCATTCCTATGGTTTCAGTAACCTGCTTACGCCGCTGCTTGCTCACGGGGTTGCTCTCGCATTAAGCGGTGACCGAATTCCGCGCGCGGTCGCGCATGGAATTGCTGCCACCCGCGCGACCGTTTTTCCGGGAATGCCGATTTTTTATCAATCGCTTTGCGATTTATCGGATGCGCCGGCGCTGCCGGATTTGCGCCTTTGCATTTCCGCCGGCGCGCCGCTCACGATTGAGTTGGCGGAAAAATTTCGCGCGAAGTTTGGGCGCGAAATCCATTCCTTTTACGGGTCATCGGAGTGCGGCGGCATCTGCTACGTCCGCCGGCCGCAAGCGATCGCCGGCTTCGTCGGCGAGGAGATGCAGGGAGTCGAAATTGAAGAGCTTGCTTCCTCCACCATTTCAGTGCGCAGCCGCGCGGTCGGCGACGGATATTTTCCTGAACCCGATGAAGCGAAGCTCGGCCATGGATTTTTTATGCCGGATGATTTGCTGGAAAAAATCGGCGGCGGTTTTCGGATCGTCGGCCGGGTGAGCGATTTGATCAACGTGGCCGGCAAAAAGGTGAATCCGATGGAAATCGAAGCGGAGCTTTTGCGCTGTCACGGGGTGCGCGCGGCCGTTGTTTTCGCATGCGAATCGGCACGGCGAAACCAGGAAGTAGCGGCCTGCGTGGTGGCCGAGCGCGGGGTGAGCGAAGAGGAATTATTGCGACAGTTGCGGGCGCACCTCAGTAACTGGCAAACGCCGCGGCGAATTCACCTGGTCGATTCCATTCCTGTAAACGAGCGCGGGAAAACCAGCCGGCGCGAATTGGCGAAACAATTCGCCGTCAGCAAATGAATTCCATCGTCGCCAGGCTGAGAAAATGCTTTTCATTTCGCGCGAAGCATCATTTCCTTAGTTGAACTCCGTCTGGTTGCGGATGAGCCGCGACCACGCACTTTGCATTGTGAACGATCCCGCTCCTTCGCCCGCCAAAGATGAAGGGCGTATTCTGGTTCTCGAAACAGACGAGACGCTCGCCGAATCCATCGTGAGCGCAGCGCACGAAGCCGCGCCCGCCGCGACCGTCGATGTCGCACGAAATTTGGAAGATGCCCACCGCGTCATACGCGAAGATCGGCCCGATCTTTTCGTGCTCGACCTGGATTCCTTCCCTGATCTTGGCCAGGATTTTTTGCTCGACCTGCGCACCAGTCATCCGAACGCGCGCGCGATCATTCTCACCGGCGTGCATCTGCCATCACAGCGCGAGCAGGCCGCCGGCATCGGCGCCATCCATTTTTTGGAGAAGCCTTTTCCGCATTCCGATTTTGTCGATTTGGTGCAGAGCTCGCTCCACATATCCCAGGACGACGATTCGGAAAAATTTCAAGGCACGCTGAGCGATCTTCATCTCTCTGATATTATTCAACTGAAGTGCATGAGCGGCGCGACCTCCGCCCTCGAATTCACCGGCCCGCAGGGCGAAAAGGCGCGCGTTTATTTTGAAAATGGCCAGGTGCGCCATGCGGTCGCGCCCGGACTCGAGGGCGTGGAAGCCTTCAATGAAATCATAAGCTGGCGCGGCGGAAAAATTTCCGAAGTCGGCGGCGCTGCCAATCCACCGCGCACGATCGAGCTCGACTGGCAATTTCTGCTCATGGAAGCAGTGCGCAAAATGGATGAGACCGGTGCCCGGCGCGAGCGGCGGAAACAATCCGCCCCAGCGCAGAGACATAAAGTATTGGTGGTCGATGACAGCCTGATGCTGCTGAGTTTCGTGGAGGAAATTCTGCAAGAGGCGAATTACGACGTGGTGACGGCGTCCAGGGGCGAGGATGGCCTTCGCGCGGTGCGGGAACAAAAACCGGACCTCGTTTTGCTCGATTACATCCTGCCCGATATGCACGGCGACGAAGTGACGCGCGAGCTGGCGGCTGATTCCGAGACGGCCGCCATTCCCGTGCTTTACATGTCCGGTTTCGGCGCCGACCTAGAAAAGAATCCGGTCGCCTCCAGTAACGTGCTCGGCTTCGTCAACAAACCATTCACCTCGGGTTTTCTCCTTAAGTCGGTCGAAAAATATCTGCCGCGTTTGCCCGACGATGACTCGGCCGGGGGGGTCGAGCCGCGGGAAGAACCGGCGCTCAGGGCCGAGTTTGCCAGCGTCATTGGCCCGGAAGAATCGCCGGAATCGCCTGGCACTCCGCTTTGGGGCGAGACCCCAACCGCCTTCACTCACTCAGGAATCGTTAGCTCGTCGGCCCCGGTCGTGCCGGCTGCTCCCGCCGCGAGCGCCTACTTTTCAGGCGATACCAGTTTCTTTTCGCTGAACTGGGCGCTGCGAATCATGGAAAAGGAAAAACTCACCGGCGTTCTGCGTTGTTTCTGGGAAAAGGAAACAGTCGAGCTTTTCGCGCGCGTCGGCCAGGTCTTATTAGTGACGACGCGCGATCCGGAGCAATATTGTTCGGAAGCGCCGATCACGCTGGTGAATGTCGATCCCGAGCGGGTGGCGGCCGCGCGCGCGCTCCAGGCCCAGAATGGTTGCCCGCTTTTTCTCACTCTCGCCCACGAAGATTTGATTCTGCGCGAGCCGGCCTTGCAACTGGTGGAGCATTACGGGCAAAAACTGTTCGCCCAATTGTGGGGTGCCCCGCGCGTGCGGCTGGCTTTCGAGCAGCTCAGCGCGCTGCCAGATTTCACCAGCGAAGTCACAGCCGAGGAAGAGACCGATCATTGGACGCTGGCGACGCTGCGGGTCCTCCAATTCCAAGACGTCGCCGAGAAGGTGGGCTACGACCCAGCCTGGATCCCGGCCTATACTCGCGATGGCTTCGAGCGTGTGCAGAAATTGCGGCTAACCGTGGCCGAAGCGCAATTCGCTTCCCAATTCAACGGCGTTCGTTCGATTGCCCAGATCGCGCGCAATCTTCGGCTCGATCTGAAATTTGCGCGCCTGACACTCTTTCGGTTTTTGGCGATGGAAATTGTCGAATGCTGGCCACCGGGCGCGCCGGACAAAAGTGAGGATGGCAGTTTCATGAAACGCTTTGGCCGCAGCATCGGGCTGGGCGAGTAACGCGCCTTTGCTTCCGCCGCGGAATCGGGATGAAAGAGAAAATCCTCGTCGTCGATATTGGCGGCTCACACGTTAAACTCATGACTTCGCCGAAGCGGCGAACCAAATTCGATTCCGGCCCCGGCCTGCGACCGAGCGATTTTGTCGATCGTTTTCAGGAGGCGACCAGAAAGCAGAATTACAACCGCATCTCGATTGGTTTTCCGGCGCCGGTGAGAAATGGAAAAATTTTGCACGATCCCAAACATCTCGGCAAAGGCTGGACGAAATTCGATTTCGAAAAAGCGCTCGGCGCGCACACCATCCTCATCAACGATGCCGCCATGCAGGCGCTCGGCTTTGAACGTTACGCGGTGTGCGGGCATGACATCGGCGGGATGGTC
>DAIOVO010000122.1:1974-4845 GCA_036758965.1 Chthoniobacterales bacterium | reverse complement strand
GATCAAATTCGACAACCAATTCGACTTCGCCCCTGATACATTTCACCTGCCTAACGAGTTCGTGCTCCGGCCAGAGGAAGCTTCGCTTCTTTTGTTCGGAAGTAACCGGCATGAAATCGATGAGAACAATTTTTCCCGATTCGGCAGAGAATGTTGTTTCGAGAACGTTTGTATTGTCGATGTAACGCCGCGAAAATTGCGAATCTCCCGAAGGACGAATGCTCCATCGACCGCCGATTTTTGGATCGATAATCGCCGCGAAAATCGAAGCGCTATCGAATCGTGGCCAGCAAAGCCAATCGATCGAACCGCGATTCGAGATCAACGCGACTGAACGGCCATTGCCGATGACAGCGTAATCCTGAATCTTGGGCAATTCTGAACTCATCTGCTACTCAAGAACGCGTTCGACCGCTAGACTACTCAAGGAAGCGCAAATTCGATACAGATCGCAAGTGCGTCCATGTCCCTTACTTCCGAGCCATCATCTCACTCATCCTTCGATGATATGGACAGATACGATTGCTCCTCCGCACGAGAATGATAGTCATTCCGATCGCTGCAATACTGACGACTTGCACAACACTCATGAGAAACTCTTTGCGAGTTATGCAGTAGATAAGAAGTATGGCGCTCGCGATGAACCAAATCAGCCAGGTTGAAACGCTGATTCCCCAAGCGCATCTTTCAATCAACAGATGATGTATCTGCGGGTAGTAAGCGATTATGATAAGAGCTGTTCCAATCCAACCGATAACTTTCATATCAGAAGCTATCAATCAGCGCTTCTCAAGAAAGCCTTTCAACACCACCGCCTCATTGTGCTCTTGATCCCGAGCTCCGTAGATAAGAGTAACGGTTCCTTCTTTAGCCTTGCTCCTGATTGTCGCGATCTGCTCCGGACGACGCTTAAGCTCTCTTTGATAACGCCCGCGGAAGCTTCGCCATTTCTTCGGATCGTGCCCGAACCATTTGCGCAGTTCCGTGCTGGGAGCGATCTCTTTCAACCACAGATCGATGCTTGCTTTCCGCTTGGTCAAACCGCGCGGCCAGAGCCTGTCCACGAGAATGCGCGTGCCATCCGCTTTGTCGGGTTTTTCATAAGCTCTTTTCAGCTTAATATTCATTCCCTGGTCTTCCCTCGCCTAACCTAATAACCGGTAAATTCCTCGGTCCGGATATTGTCATCGTTGATTCCTGACTCACGGAGAATTTTGCGCATCGCAGCTACCATCGCGGGCGGACCTGAGACGTAGTAAATGGGTCGAGTGAGATCATCGATATACTTCATGAGCATCGCTTTCGTGACATGTCCGGTTTCGCCATGCCACTCGCTCGCTGATTTTTGCATCTCTGTCATGGTGCCGACAAAGATGCAGTTCGGATTGCCCTTATGAGTTTCTCTCAACTCGTTCAGAAAGGCTGAGTCTTCCGATCTTCTATTGGAATCGAAGACGAAGATCTTGTGCAGAAGATTATCGTGAGCGGTTTGGAGAGTGATGCTTCTGACGGGAGTAATGCCAATGCCTCCGGTGAGAAAGACCGCAGGAACCAGCACATTGTTATGTAGCGTGAGCGAGCCATGGGGAGCGTCCATCGTGATTTCCGTCCCCGGTTCCATGGTTTTTAAGACTCGCTTGAAGGCGGTGTCACGCATCCGTGTCGCAATCATGATATCATCTTCGTACGGCGCGCTCGCGAGCGAGAAGCTTCGCACATTTCCTTCCGCATCCGTTTGCGATGGATTAATGAGAGTGAAGTCACCGAATTGGCCCGCTTTGAAAACAAATCCCGGTGGCTTTTCAAAATGAAACGCCATTGTTCCAGAAGCTACTTCCTCTTTGCTTTTCAACTTGATCTTGTAGATCGCCATACTTCTCCTTGTCTAATTCGCGCGCAGCCGATTTCGAGCCGAATTATCGTTGATCCGCCCACGAAAGCTTTGACACACCGATCTTGCTCGCGACGAGCTTCTCGAGCTTGACCATATCGACGGTAAATTTGCGAATGCCTTCAGCGTCCTTTTCCGTCGTCATGGCGTTGTCGTTTACTTTGCGTCGACAGGCGCTCATAATCTTTTTTCAAATGCGATTCGGTCAGATACTTTGATCGGGCGGCTGCTTCACGGCCACGCCGCGCACGTAAACAAGTTCGCCGCCAAGCCAGCCCGAAATTACGATCAGAACAATGCCAATTATCGATAGTATGATCGGAAGATTGTCGCCCGGCGCGCGATGCATTCGCAGCCAGAAATTCAACGCAAAGATCGCGACCGCGAGCAGATTGATAAACATGTGCCAGAGAGCGATCGATTTCGTTTTCGGGTTACTGATGTCGGTCAAGTCGATAAAGCCCGGAAGGGCCGCGATGAGTGCGCCGACGGTGCCGCCGGCGATGGTGTAGAAAGCGACATCATTCCAGACGGCGCCGCCCCAGCCCATCTTGAAGATGACATCGCTGACCAGTGAAAAAATCCACAGGCCTATCGGGAGTGGAATCAGCATTGCGTGCAATGGATGCCCTTTGAGACTTGCGGGTGATGACATGGTGAACCTTCTTCTTTTCTAAGTTTGACGTTTGCGATTCCGCTACAAGGACTTCAAATATTCGATCAGGTCATTCTTTTCTTGCTCGGTCAACGCAAGATTCGAAAGCGTGTCGTAATGATCGACGACATCGCCCAAGGTCGCGAAACGGCCATCATGATAGAAGCCGCCCTTTTGATGGGTCCATAGACCTGCCAGTGGCGAAGTGCGGTATTTGTGGGTGGGCGATCTGTCCGCCTGGAAAGAATCCACACCCACTTCCGCCGGAGTATGCAAGTTTTCTCCGGGTTCGGTAAAGAGCGGCGGGACATGGCATGTGGCGCAC
>DAIOVO010000122.1:0-1964 GCA_036758965.1 Chthoniobacterales bacterium | reverse complement strand
GCGAGCTGATAGAAATGAAGCGCACCAAGTTTTGCAGTCACCAGATCGGGCTTGCCGCGGGTATTGCCAGCGCCACTCTTGGCGGCAACCGGATATTGGCTCTTGTCGTCGAACCGAGCGTCAAAAAAAGTGCCTGATCCGTGCATCTCCGTGACCGCGACGAATGCATTCCAATAGGGAACCGATCCGAAGCCGGTCCATGTGTGCAGATTCACGCCAGCCAGCCCAAACGCGGGTGGAATGAGCGTGCCGGCTTGAGCTCCATCCGGCCGCAAAGCTTTGCCATCCTTGTCGAGTTCTGCGTCGAATCGGCCAGGACCCCAACTGGCGAGCACCTTCTTCAGCGTCGCTTCATCCACGCCCAGCAGATCAGTGAATGGCTTGAGGTTGGGTGCGAGCGAGATAATTGCGCCCACGTTCAAATCCCGAGCCGCCCAACCATCAAGCCGCTTTCCGATCCCTGGCGCAAATGAATCATCAACCGCGGAGTGGCACACGGCGCAGCGAAGCCCGAGCGACTTCAAGCTCCCTTGTTTGTCGAAAAATCCTTTCACGCCCACGACTGCATCCAGTTTGAGCAACGCGACGGTCGTCGCGGGATCGTTCATATCGATCTTGCCGGCCTTGATTTGAGCAACAAGTTCTTTCGGCAGCGCGTCCGCGTCGACCTTGAGGCCCACCGCCAAAGCAGTCTTCGGGCTCACTCCTGGACCGACGCCGCCGTTCTTCTCGCCGGCGATCGCTTTGTGGAGCTGGAGCGCATCGCCCCAGAATGCCTCACTGCCGAAAGTATCGAAACGAAAGATTCGTCTGCCTTCTTCGATCATTTTTTGCGCGTTCGCGCCGATCGCGCGATCGTTCTCGGAAAGCAATTCTCTGGATACTTTCGATGCGCTCTTGTCCTGATCGGCGGCTCGCAATTTAAAGCACAGAAGCAGACTCAGTCCCATCAGCAGAGTCGCGACCAAACGAAAAGTATTCTTTTGTCGCCGGTCTTTGAAGCTTGCGATTGATGGCATAGGCGATCTCCTTTTGCGACTTCGGCTGCCTGAAATCCAACAATGTTGAAGTCAGCCCTAATAGGTCAAGCGTTTATTTGACTTAATTGCGAAGCCCGATGGAATCCTCTACGGTCATTCGCAATGCGCGCGAAAGTTCCCGGCTGGAGCAGCCGCTTTTTCGATTCGACTCGAGGCCAGATTATCATCTTGCTGCGGCAGAAAGTGCGCACAGTCGCCGAGCTGGCCGGCGCCCTCGGCCGCACGGACAACGCCATTCGCGCGCATCTGGCAACTCTCGAGCGCGACAGCCTCGTGCGCCGCAGCGGCGAAAGCCCCGGTTTCCGCAAGCCACACTATTCCTACGAGCTGACCCCCGAAGCGGAGGATCTTTTTACAAAGACCTATGGTCCACTACTCAATCGCATCCTCACCGCCCTCAAGAAACGCTTCGGTTCCAAACAAGTCATAGCCGTGCTACGTGAGGTGGGTCGCGGCATTGCCGCGTCTCGCGAATTGCGAGGCGAGGCGGCGTTTAACGAGAGGCTCGAACAAGTCGTGAAGCTTTTTCACGAGTTCGGCGGCCAAGCCCACGTCGAGCGCAGTGACGGAATCGCGCTCATTCGCGGTACAACGTGCCCGCTTGCCGCAGTCACCGGCGATCACCCGGAAGTCTGCCAGATGATCCAGACGCTCATCTCCGAGATCGTCGGCGCACCCGTCCGCCAGAAATGTCGGCGCGCGCCGGTGCCCAAATGCTGCTTTGAGGTGAAATTGTCGCACCGGAAATCAACGCGGGGCCGAGCAAGGTCGCGCCCGCGCCGGTAAGATGATGCAGATTTCCGCGCCGGAATTGAGATTGTATAGCATTAGCGCGAGCTGTACAATCTCGTAGGCATGAGACGTCATTTCCGGCGTTTTATCACGTTTTCGTAAGTACAAGTTATGTGCGCTGCCGTTGTCGAA
>DAIOVO010000121.1:0-4866 GCA_036758965.1 Chthoniobacterales bacterium | reverse complement strand
ATCCTCACCACTTTCAACGAATGCGACATGAGCGAAGTGCAATCGCTCCGTGCGCATGCCCAGGAAGATTTTACCAAAAAACACGGCGTCAAACTTGGCTTCATGTCTTTTTTCATCAAAGCCACCATCGAAGGGCTGAAAGCGGTGCCGTCGATCAATGGCCGCATCGAAGGCGACGATTTCGTGCAAAATAATTTCTACGATATCGGTGTCGCCGTCGGCACTGAACGCGGCCTCGTCGTCCCGGTCGTGCGTGATGCCGACAAAAAATCCGCCGCCGACCTCGAGCGCGACATTGCCGATTACGCGAAAAAAGCGCGCGAAGGAAAATTAAAAATCGAAGAACTGCAAGGCGGCACGTTCACCATTTCCAACGGCGGCGTCTATGGCTCCATGCTCAGCACGCCCATTCTTAATCCGCCGCAAAGTGGAATTCTCGGTTTGCACAAAATCATGGAACGCCCCGTGGTGGTGAGCGGCGCCGTCGTCGTGCGTCCGATGATGTATCTCGCACTCAGCTACGATCATCGCGCGGTGGACGGAAAAGAAGCCGTCACTTTTTTGGTAAAAGTGAAAGAAGGAATCGAAAATCCAAAAACCTTGCCGCTCGAATTATAATGTCCTCCCGAGCGAAGCCAAAGGCGCAGTCGAGGGGATTCCTCCACTTTCGGTCGGAATGACGGATTGCCATGGAAAAGTTTGACGTCGTAATCATCGGTTCCGGCCCGGGCGGCTACGTCGCCGCCATTCGCGCCGGCCAGCTTGGTTTAAAAACCGCCATCATCGAGCGAGAAAAAGAACTCGGCGGCACTTGCCTTCGCATCGGCTGCATCCCAAGCAAAGCGCTTCTCACTTCCAGCGATCATTTTCATTTCGCAAAAAAGGATGCCGCCAAGCACGGCATCGTCATCGACAACCCTCGCGTCGATTTGCCGGTGATGCTCACCCGCAAGGACAAAGTCGTGAAGACACTCACCGGCGGCGTCCGGCAATTAATGAAGACGAACAAGGTGACCGTCTTCGACGGGACGGGCGCCATCGCCGCGCCCGCAAAAGTTTCGGTAAAATCGAGCGCTGGCGAAACGCAGGAAATCGAAACCAAAAATATCGTCATCGCCACTGGAAGCGTGCCGATTGAGTTGCCCTTCGCGAAGTTCGACGGCCATCGCGTTGTCAGCAGCACCGAAGCGCTCAGCTTCTCTGAAGCGCCGAAACGTCTGCTCGTTATCGGCGCCGGGGCCATCGGCCTCGAGCTTGGCTCGGTTTGGAACCGCCTCGGCAGCGAAGTCACCGTGCTCGAATTCCTTCCGCGCATCGCACTCGGCTTCGATCTCGAGTTGTCGAACATGTTGCAAAAATCTCTCACTGCCCAGGGATTCAAATTCCATCTCGAAACCAAATTGACCGGGGTAAAAATCGAGAGCGAAGAAGCAGTCGCCCTCGCCACCAAAGGCGAAGAGCAACTGAGTTTCGCCGCCGATCGCATCCTCGTCTCCGTCGGGCGCAAACCATACAGTGAAGGATTAGGCGCCGAAGAAGCAGGCGTCGAATTCGACGACAAGAAGCGCATCCGAGTGGACAAACATTTTCGCACCAATATCGAAGGCATCTACGCCATCGGCGATGTCATTGCCGGCCCCATGCTTGCACACAAAGCCGAGGAAGAAGGCATCGCTTGCGTTGAGAATTTCGCTGGTAAATCCGGCCACGTGAACTACGATGCCATACCCGGAATCATTTACACCAATCCTGAGCTGGCCGGAGTTGGCATTACTGAAGAGTTCGCTAAAGAAAAGGGTATGAACGTCCGCGTCGGCAAATTTCCTTTCCGCGCCAACGGCCGCGCTCTCGCCAACGAAGATGCCGAAGGCGTGGTAAAATTCATCGCCGACGCCGCGACCGATCGCATTCTGGGCGCGCACGTCCTGCAACATGCCGCTTCCGAGTTGATCGCCGAAGCCACCTCCGTCATCGAGTTCGGCGGCAGCAGCGAAGACCTCGGCCGCACGTGCCACGCGCACCCTACCTTGAGCGAAGCCGTCAAGGAAGCGGCCCTCGCCGTCGAGAAACGCGCCATCCACATCGCCAATCGCTGACTTTGTTGCGGCGTTTGGATTAAACGCCTGGAGTTATCCACTCAGCGCAATTCTTTCCGAATCACCAGCTTCAGGCCCGACCAAACTTGGTCCACTGCGCAAACCTTGATATCCACCAAACCAAGTGGCAGTGCGACTTCACGCACCGCATCTTCAGTTAGATTCGAAACAGCCCCAGAGCTCTTCTTCAGCCACGACACCCAGATAATCCCATCGCGATCAATCATATCTCGAAATAATTTCAGCTTCGCCTTTAAGGTAGATTGTGATTTTGCAAACACGTGAACTAGTTTGATACCTCCTCGCGCACGCTTCTCCCATCGCACCGTAAATTTTTCCGGTAGATCGAGCATGGCGAGGTAGTTCTCCGGAGCATCTTCAACGTATGCGGCCACTCCATCCCGGTAACCAAGCTTCTTCCAAAGAGGTGTTGCAGAGTAGCCAGCCTTCAAGTTCGCTCCAATTCAGTCACGACTAACGGACGAGACTATCCCGAAACGGTGCCTGGTCCAAATCAGTTCCAAGCAGGGTAGATATTTATAAGTCGTTTCATAAATGCTCGACTGCCGCCAGCGCTGTAGCCGCCCCGCTGTGTCGGGGCGTGGGGGCTGCGCGGAACGGCGACGCAGCGCCTTACGACAGCGTCGCTGGATTTATAAGATGGCTGATGGCTCCGAGAAGATTTTCGTATCTGGCTTCCAACCGAGAATGGCTATTTCGGAAAGAGAAAAGGCGGTTATGCGAATCGCTATTTTCAGTTTGTCACAGTTTCCGCATTTCCCCAAAGGCTCAGAGTGGTGCCCGCGGGCAGCGTCATTTTAACTTAGGCTTTAACCGCCGGGCGAAGTCATTGCCGGGACCGGGCACACGCGCGCCGTCCCGATGATCCGATATAGAATAGAAATGAATATTCAAAATCAAATTGGCGCCGTCATGCGCCCATTCTTCTCCTGGGGGCCCGCCGCCTTGTTATTTTGCGTTGGAGTTGGGATTACCGGATGCGTGGATACCTATGGGCCAGGCTACGCCGGCCCTGGATACGGGCCCGGCTACGCTTACCGAGGTGGACCCGGCTACGGTTACGCCGGTGGCCCTGGCTACGGTTACCGAGGTGGACCTGGCTACGGTTACGCCGGTGGCCCTGGCTACGGTTACCGAGGTGGACCTGGCTACGGTTACGGCGGGGGCTCGATCGTGGTGGATGTGAACGACCGGGGCTACTACACCCGCGGGCCAGGCTACTACGTCGGCCGCAGCTACTATGTGTGGCGACCCGGCCACTGGGCCAACCGTCGTGGGGGGAGAGTCTGGATTCACGGTCACTACGTTCTGAGAGGCTAACCGGTCGAGCACGGGCCGCCAGCCGTTTGGGTTTGGTTGCTAGCCAAACCCATTTGCGCGCAGCGCAACTCGTAACTTTCGCCAGTCGCGAACTCTCGGCTTTGTCACTGCTACGATTTCCGCTCCTTCATTTCTGTTTACTATCTATCGGCTTGATGCGGACGGTAGGCGTCCTGCCCTGTTTCATTTCCTTGAGCTTGATGCAGACCACCGTCAACCAAGTGATATCGAAAGCATTGCCGAGCGGCTCGGCATCCTGATCCTGCTGGCTCATGTTGCTGTAGGTATCGTCGATGCCGACCGCCCAGATTTCTTCCCCGGCCTGCTTGAGCGCCACCACCACTTCCGCGCCATCCATCCCTTTGGCCAGATGCGCAAACAACTCCCAGAGTTTCTCCCGAAAAGGCGAGATCACGTCCCGGCGAGCCTTCCTGCTCTTATTTTTCTTCACTCGCGCATGCTTCCTGGCCACACCTAAGTTTGCAAGATCGCGCTATTTACTGCAACTCGTTTCGCCAGTCCGAAGCCAGGATAGAGACGACCCAGTTAACCGCGGATGACGCGGATCGGACGGATAAGAGTTTCGTTAGCAAAAACTGCAAAAGCGAGGACCGACCCGAATGGCATTAAATTAAGCTAGGTTACGGACGGTTGACTGGGACGGAGGCGCCCACGCTGTTGATGCCATTTTCCATTTTGCCGCCGAGCTGAATGAGGAGTCCGGGATTTTGCGGTAGAGAATTTGAAGCCATAGTAGGAGAAGCCTTTCGTAGGAGCGGTTAGTAATCTAGTTCTTGTTAGCCAGCTCTCGCCCAATGCGAACGCTGCTTTGGGAAGCTCCCTAAAGCAGCACCGTGTGCCAATTCCTCGTCCGCCATCTCCCTTCACTCAAAACAGCGCATTTTACAAAATAATCGCCTGTTGCAGTTTTCAACTGCTCAAAAATTACAAATTATGCCTCACTGAAGTTTCAACCGCCAAAAAATTGCCAATTATTGAGCAGGTGAAGTTTCGGCTGGCGAAAAATTATGAAATTTTGCCCGGTTGAAATTCCAGCTGCGAAAAAGTTTCAAAATTCGGCTTGGCCAAAGCCCGACGGGGTCGGAAATTCTAAAATTTTGCTCAGCTTCGAAAATTTTCTCGACATCCCCGCGCGATTCTGATTGAAAGAATCAACGCGTCGCACGTTGGGCCAATTGGACGGCCCGACTTTCGACAAAAACGCCGAAGCCGAGCCAGGGTTTCCGCGCGACGCAAACCTGAGGGGGGCTTGTTATGAAGATGTTTTGTTGGGCAACGGCGGCATGCTCGATTCTTTTTGCCGCTAATCTTTATGGAGGGACGGGCACTGTCTCGTCCTCGCCGCCAATTGATGCGATCGCAACGATCACGCGCGCGTCTAATCAACTGGTCACGTCCAATAGCCGGC
>DAIOVO010000120.1:0-4901 GCA_036758965.1 Chthoniobacterales bacterium | reverse complement strand
GCGACCAGTGCCGAACTTTGTCGGCTCGCCATCAGAATTGGCCGAGACCTGCGACTTCCTGCAAATTTTTGTGTCCGACGACGAAGCGCTCATGCGGATGATTCAGGTAATTTTACCGTCGCTGCGGCCGAGTCATCTCGTCATCGCGCATTCGACGGTTTCGCCCGACACCATGAGGGAAGCGGCGACGGCAGTGGAGCGACGAGGTGCGCGGCTGGTGGAAGCGCCTTTCACTGGCAGCAAACTAGCGGCGGAGAAGGGCGAACTGGTTTATTACGTTGGCGGCGATGAAGCGGCGGTACGGGAAGCGCGCCCGTTGTTGAGCGAGAGCAGCAAGGCAATTGTCGAGATCGGAGCGATCGGGCAGGCCAGCATCATCAAAGTGGCGACGAACATGGTGACGGCGGCGAGTGTGCAAGCGGCGGCGGAAGCCCTTTCACTTGTCCATTATTCCGGCATCCCGCTGGAGAAATTTGCCGAGGCGATGAAGCACAACGGCGCTAATTCGCCTACCCTGGAGCTGAAAGTGCCGAATATCATGGCGGGAGAATTTCAGCCGCATTTTTCGGTCAAGCACATGCTCAAGGATATGCAGATCGCGAACCGGCTCGGGCGCGTTTTCGATCTCGACCTGACGGTGGCGGGCGCGACACGCGATCGTTTGCTCGACGAAGCACGGCAGGGACACGGTGACGACGATTACTCGGCCATTGCGCGCAGGTTCTTGCCTTTTGTCGATGAAACCGAGCAACTGCAGCCGGATTTGTTTTCGCAATCGACGGTCCCGCACGAAGAGCCGGAGTTTGTTGCGCAGCAACTCGCAGAGGTTGCGGGGGAACCCGCGCTCGAAGAAACATCGCTGCCTATTCAGGAGGAAGTTGTGGATTTCCCGACCCAAATGGAAGTAATCGAGTTGCCTGTTGAAAGCGAAGTGAAAATCCCTGAGGCGCCGCCGCCCGAGCCATTGCCGGTTGCGCAGGAAAAGACTACGACGACTGCGGAGACTGCAGAGACTGCAGAGACTGCAGAGACTGCGGAGACTGCGGAGACTGAGCAGCCGGCGAAGACGGAGCGTGCGGGGTTTTTCAGCAGGTTCCTGCGCAAGACGACAGATTACTGATTCGCGTGGAGTTTTCTGTTCTTTCCGAACGCGCGAAGTGGCGCGTGACTGGCGCGGATCGCGTTCGTTTTCTCAATGGGCAGACGACGAACGACGTGCGGGAAGCAACTGCGGAAGCGACGCAGGAATCGTGTCTTTTGAATGCGAAAGGACATCTCGATGCGCATCTTTTTCTCTTCGCAAGTGAGGATGCGATTTGGATCGATGCCGACGGAGAACTGCGCGAACCGATGCGGGCGCGCCTCGAGCGTTATCTTATTGCGGACGACGTGGAGATTGCCGATCAGAGCGATGAATTCGCGCTTTTTCATATTCTGGCGAAGACACGGCCGGAAATTGCGCCGGCAAAGTTTTGCCTAAGGTCGCGACGGCTGGCTAACGAGGGCTGGGATGTGTGGACCGAAAGCGAGCGGGCCGAGGAAGCGCAACAGTTACTGGCGCGTTCCTACCGAGAGTTAAGCAGCGCCGCGTGGGAACAAATGCGAATCGAAGAAGGCATTCCGCGCTGGGGCCACGAGCTCAATGCCGATGTTATTCCCCCGGAAGCGAATTTGGATGCGCGCGCGATCGATTATGAAAAAGGTTGCTACCTTGGTCAGGAAATTATTTCGCGAATGAAAATGTCCGGTCAGACGCGGCAGCGTTTGTGCGGTCTGGTCTCGGCGTTTCCGCTTCAAGTCGGAATGGAATTGCGCGCGAACGATAAAATGGTGGGGCGCATCAGCAGCGCGGTGTTTTCACCGCGTTTTCATTCCCACCTGGCGCTGGCCATGATCAAGCGTGGAGCCACCGATGCCGGCACGGAGATGAATGCAACCTTCGCGGGGCAGACGGTGCGCGCGCAGGTCGCGGTGCTTCCTTTCGCGTCACACTTCGAGAAGCGTTGACCCCGGGCGCCCGCTGCCGATAGCTTTTCCCCTCTCATGGCGAAGGTCGCGGTTAACCACGTTTACAAAATTTATCCCGGCGACAAAGGCGGTGACGTCACGGCGGTGGAAGACGTGAATTTGGAAATCGCCGATCGCGAATTCGTGGTCTTGGTCGGGCCGAGCGGTTGCGGAAAATCGACCACGTTGCGCATGATCGCCGGCCTGGAAGAAATCAGCCGCGGCGACATTTTCATCGGCGACCGCCGGGTCAACGATTTGCCGCCGAAAGATCGCGACATCGCGATGGTGTTCCAAAATTACGCGCTTTATCCGCACATGAGCGTGTTCGACAACATGGCGTTTGGATTGAAGCTGCGAAAATATCCCAAACCAGAAATAAAAAAACGAGTGCTGGATACGGCCGGCATTTTGGGAATCGAAAGTCTGCTTGAGCGCAAACCGAAAGCGCTCTCCGGCGGCCAGCGGCAGCGGGTGGCGGTCGGGCGCGCGATTGTGCGACAGCCAAAAGTGTTTTTGTTCGATGAACCGCTCTCGAATCTCGACGCCAAGATGCGGGTGCAAATGCGGAGGGAGATCACGAAACTGCACCAGCGTTTGCAGGCGACGATGATTTATGTGACGCACGATCAGATTGAAGCAATGACGATGGGCGATCGCATCGTGGTGATGAACAACGGCAAAGTGCAGCAGAACGATACGCCGCTGAAGCTTTACCATGAGCCGGATAATCTTTTCGTGGCTGGTTTTCTTGGCAGCCCGCCGATGAATTTCATTCAGGGCACGCTTAAACAGGAACGTGAACAACTAGTTTTTCGAGAACTCGAGGGTGGCACCATCGAGGTAAAATTTGCCGCGGCGAACAAAGCCGGCGCGCGAGAGTTTGCCGGCAAATCGGTGGTGCTTGGAATTCGGCCGGAAAACATTGAGCTGGCGCAATTTTCTCAAAACGCTGCCGCCAGCTTTCCTGCCATTGTCGATATCGTGGAACCGATGGGAGCGGAGACAAATCTCTATCTTCAGACCGGCGCGCACACGGTCGTTTGCCGGAGTCAGCGTTCACTGGACCATCGCGAAGCGGGTCATCGGCTGCAGTTTGAACTGAATGCCGAGAAGGCCCATTTGTTCGATCCGGAAACCACAAAGCGAATCGCTTAGGCGCCTTGCCGGATGGATTTGTCTTGCAGCGGCGAAGCGCCCTTCCTAAGCTGACGCTGGAAAGTTTCTCATGAATCAACGTTTGCTCGCAGAAATCGGGCGCACTCAGAGGCTCGAAATTCTGAACTCTTTAAAGCGCAGTCGGGGATTGTCGGTCAATGAGCTCGTCGCGAAAATGAAGATGAGCTACATGGGCATCAAGCAGCATTGCCTCACCCTCGAGCGCGACGGTTATCTCGATACCTGGCGGCGCCCGCAAAAAATGGGACGCCCGGAGATGGTCTATCGACTCACCCGGCGCTCGCACGATCTTTTTCAGGCGGACAGCAATCAATTCACCATCGATCTGATGCAGGCAGTGCATGATATTCACGGGCCGAACGCGCCGGAGAAGTTGCTCTACAATTTGTACGAGCAGAAGGCGGCCGCGTTGAAAGAGACGATCAAGGGTGAAACGATCACCGATCGCGCGCGGATGCTGGCAAAAGCTCGGGACACTGAGGGTTACATGTCGCAGTTCGCGATCGAAAACGATGACGGTGGCCCGCAGATTTTCGAATGCCACACGCCGCTGCAAAACGTGCTCGATAAATATCCGATCATCGGCAGGCTGGAGCAGGAGATGTTCGAGCAGGTGCTCGGCACCAAAGTGCGGCGGGAAGAAACGCGCACTTCCGGTTTGTACGAGTGCGCGTTTTATTTCGCGCTTTGAAACTGGCGGGCGATTTGCGCTTTCGCCCCGGCAGAAATCGGTTTGATTGAACGCCCATGCCCCGGGCGTTTCCGACTGCTGTCATCGAAAATCTTCAGCCGCTGATTGATGGCGGGCGCTACCCAATCAAACGCGTGGTGGGCGAAGACCTGGCGGTCGAAGCCGATATTTTCAAGGATGGTCACGATGTGGTGGCGGCAGTTTTAAAATGGCGATTGCTCGGCGAAACGCGCTGGCACGAAACGCCGATGCGCCCGCTGGAGAACGATCGTTGGCGCGGCACCTGCACTTTGTATGAGAACGCCACCTACGAATACACCGTCGAAGCTTGGACTGATTTTTTTGCCGGCTGGCAACTCGAATTTTCCACCAAGTTTAACGCAGGCATTACGCCGCTCCAAAGCGAAGCGCTGGAAGGCGCAGCCTTGATCGAAGCGGCAGCGGAACGCGCGGCTGGAACGAAGGATGCCGAACGTTTGCGCGAGATTGCGCAAGCGGTGCGCAACGAGGATGCGCGGGCCGTGAACGAACTCGCGCACTCCGGTGAGCTCGAAGTCCTGATGCGAAGCTATCCCGATCGCGCGGCGGCGACGCAATGGGCGCCGGCGCCGGTTGTGATAGTCGATCGCATCGAAGCGCGCACCGCCGCCTGGTATGAATTTTTCCCGCGCTCGGCCGAAGGGCGCGGCGATCGCGGCTCGAAGCTGCGCGATTGTTTGCCCCGGATCGATGACGCAAAAGCGATGGGTTTCAACGTCATCTATTTTCCGCCGATTCATCCCATCGGCACAACGAATCGCAAAGGCCGGAACAATTCCGTTACTTCCGAGCCCGACGATCCCGGCGTGCCCTACGCGATCGGGAATCGTTTTCTGGATTTGCCGAACGGCGGCGGCCACAAAGATGTGGAACCGTCGCTCGGCACGCTGGAAGATTTTGTCTGGCTCGAGCGGGAGGTCCGCAAACGCGGGATGGAGATCGCGCTCGATTTTGCCATCAATTGTTCGCCCGACCATCCCTACGT
>DAIOVO010000119.1:0-4990 GCA_036758965.1 Chthoniobacterales bacterium | reverse complement strand
AATCCGCCCAAAGCGCGCTCGCCGATAAGCTAAGCGTAAGCGCGGATGAGATCGCGCGCCGCGTCCACCAATTGCACGAGCAAAATCCGATGCTCGGCCATCGTGGTTGTCGCCTCGGAATCTTATTTCCGGAAGTGACCGAAATGCAAGCGCGCGCCATTTTCGAAGCGGCGGCTGAAGTGCAGAAGAAAGGAATCAAGGTGCATCCGGAAGTGATGATTCCGCTGGTCGGTTTCAAACGAGAACTGGATTTGCAGGCGGAGATCGTTCACCGCGTCGCCGCCGAGGTGATGAAAAAGAAAAACGTTAAGTTCAACTATCTTGTCGGCACCATGATCGAAGTGCCGCGCGGCGCATTGACCGCTGATGAGATCGCGGAGACGGCGGAATTTTTCAGCTTCGGCACGAACGATCTCACCCAGATGGCGCTCGGCATGAGTCGCGACGACAGCGGCTCGTTCCTGCCGCATTACGCCGAGCTGGAAATCATCAAGCGCAACCCCTTTGCCACCATCGACCAGACCGGCGTCGGTCAACTAATGCAAATAGCGGTCGAAAAAGGCCGTCGTTCGCGTCCGAAAATCAAGCTCGGTATTTGCGGCGAACACGGCGGCGATCCCGACTCGGTAAAATTCTGCGATTCGTTAGGTCTGGATTACGTCAGTTGCAGTCCGTTCCGCGTGCCCATCGCGCGCCTGGCGGCCGCGCAAGCCGCGGTTGCGAAGTAGCGCGGTTTTTTCTTTTCCGGCGCGTCGGGGCCAATGTCGGGATCCCTCAGAGCCAGCCAGCTCTCAATCACTTTCGTAGCAGCAGCGGTTGGTTAGGCTGTCTGCAGCGACCTGCACATTATCTCACCGGGCCGTTGCTGCCAGAGGCACGGGCCTATTACTGTCCAACCTAAGCGTGAATACCACGCTTGCTTGTCGAGCGTGAACAAATACAGGGCGTGAATTGCTCGTGACCGAGCCTCGTCCTCGACGGCGGCGCAGAGCGCGGTCCCAATACCCTGCCGACGAAACTGTGAACCGACAAATACTCCACCAAGCCAGGGAGTCAGGTCTTCGCGCCCTTCGAGATCGTGCACGCGAAGCGCGGCGGTTCCAAGAAGTTGCCCGTTCGCATGCGCAACCCATGCAATCGGCAACGTATCTCGATTCATGTGCGTCTTTAGTTTCTTGATTCGGGCCTCCGAGTTTTTTTCGCCAAGAATGGGTCCCCACTGCGCGAAGAGCCATTGGGCCAATTGCGAAATGTGTTCCGGATGCTCAATCAGGTAGCTAATTCGAACTCCGCGCATACCTATTCGATGTTAGCAGTTCGCCGTTTTCCTTCCCGACCGCGCCCGACTCGTTTGGGCGAAGTGCATGATACGTTCTAGAAGTTTCTTGCGCGCGACAAGCCATTCTTTTTGCGAAACCACTTTGCGTCTTTCATTTGTGGCATGCTGCCCTCCCTGGTTTTATTGCTGTTTGGTTGTTAGTTAGAGCGCGTGCGCAAAATATTCGCTCTAGCCGCAGCCAGCTTGCTGGTGTGCAACGCGCATCTGTTCGCAAATTCTCTCGCCCCGATTGCCGAGCAATATGTCCATCTCGTGCTTGCACTCGGGCAGCACGATCCGGATTACGTCGATGCGTTTTATGGCCCGGCGGTTTGGAAAACAACCGCCGCTAAGGAAAAGAAATCGCTGGGATCGATCGGAAGCGAAGCGGCAACCCTGATGGAGAAGCTGGCAAAAAAAGCCGACGCCACCGATTGCCTGCCGGGAACAGCGGAGGCCGGACTGATTCAACTGCGGCACGATTATTTGCAGAAACAACTCGCGGCTCTGCAAGCGCGCGTGCGGATGCTCGAGGGCGAGCGCCTTAAGTTCGAGGAGGAGTCGCGCGCACTTTACGACGCAGTCGCGCCCACTTTTCCAGAATCGCATTTCGAGGAAATCCTCGCGCAACTGGAAAAAAGAATTCCGGGAACGGGCCCGCTGTGGCAACGCTACCAAGAGTGGCGAAAGCCGTTTCTGATTCCGAAAGAGAAGCTCGACGCCGTCTTTCAACTGGCGATCAAAGAGTGTCGCGCCCGCACCCTCGCGCATATTCAGCTCCCGCCTAACGAGACCTTTGCGGTCGAGTATGTGACGAACAAATCCTGGGGCGGCTACAACTGGTATCAGGGCAATTATCGCAGCGTCATCCAGGTCAACACCGATCTGCCGAGCTACATCGATCGCGCGATTGATCTCGCCGCCCACGAAGGCTATCCCGGCCATCACGTTTACAATGCCTTGTTGGAAAAAAATCTCGTGCGCGATCGCGGCTGGGTGGAGTTTTCCGTTTACGCGCTTTTCTCGCCGCAGTCGCTCATTGCGGAAGGGACGGCGAATTTCGGGAAGGATGTTGTTTTCACGCCGGTCGAGCGGATGAAATTTGAAAAGGAAGTCTTGTTTCCCGCCGCCGGCATCGATCCCGCGCGAGCGGAAGAATATTACGCGGTGCAGGAAATGTTGAAGCAGTTGAACTACGCCGGCAATGAAGCAGCGCAAAAGCTAATCAACGGCGAAATCGACGACGGCCAGGCGGAATCGTGGCTGGAAAAATACGCCGTGATGGAACCGGCTCGCGCAGAGCAACGCATAAAATTCATCCAGCGCTACCGCAGCTACGTTATTAACTACAATTTGGGGGAGGATATGGTGCGCCATTACATCGAAAGCCGCGCCGGCAACGATGCAGAAAAGCGCTGGAGCGAATTCGAAAAATTGCTTTCCTCGCCGCGACTGCCGAGCGGACTACAATAATTCAATTACGTGAAGTTGTAATCCGCGGCTGCTTGGAATAAGCAAGAATTCGCGACAGAAAACTAGCCCGCTTATCTATGAAGAAAAAAATCGGAGTCCTTTTCGGACAGGAAAATTCGTTTCCGTGGGCGTTTATCGATCGCGTAAATCAAAAAACTGGCGGCAAGGAAATCACCGCCGAAGCGGTGCGCATCGACAAGGTTCTCCAAGGCGAACCGTGTGGTTACGAGGTCATCATTGATCGCATTTCGCAGGACGTGCCGTTCTATCGCGGGTTTCTCAAGAATGCCGCCCTCACTGGCACCGCCGTCGTAAACAATCCGTTTTGGTGGAGCGCCGACGAGAAATTTTTTAATAACGCGCTTGCGACCAAAATTGGCGTCGCTGTTCCGCGCACGGTTCTCTTGCCATCGCACGAAGTCCCGGCGGATACGAGCGCCAACTCATTTCGCAACCTTGCTTACCCGCTCGATTGGGAAGCGATTTTTGAATACGTCGGCTGGCCGGCATTTTTCAAGCCGTTCGCCGGCGGCGGCTGGAAAAATGTTTATCGGCTGCATGATCCGGAAGAATTTTACCGCGCCTACGACGAAACGGGACAACTGGTGATGATGTTGCAGGAGGAAGTGAAATTCGACATGTATTTCCGCTGCTACTCCATCGATCAGCGCAACGTCCGCGTTATGCCCTACGAGCCGCGGCATCCGTATCACTTGCGGTATCAAACGGAATGGAAAGCGCCGAAGGAGATTTTGCAAAAGGTCGAGGAAGGCGTGCTGACGTTGAACCAATATCTCGGCTACGACTTGAACACGGTCGAGTTTGCCATTCGCGAAGGCGTGCCGGTGGCGATCGATTTTTGCAATCCCGCGCCCGATGCGGAAGTGAACTCGGTCGGCCAGGCGAATTTCGATTGGGTGGTCGAGGCCGTTTCCGAAATGGCGATTCGCAAAGCAAAAGAACATCAGCCCGGCCGCGATAATTTGAGCTGGGGCAAATTCATCCAGGCCGGAGTGAACCGGCGCGCGCTGTAATAATCAACCAGCGAAATCGATTGACACGCTGGGTGGACGGGCGCTGTCCCGTCCCCGCCTTAAAAAGCGACCGGGTTCTCCGGAATTCGCTGGCAAAATCCGCTGGCCGCCTGAGCGCGCTTTTTATTTCTGGCAACGCGCGCACCAGGCGATGGTGCGGCCGGCAACGGTCGCGCGGCGAAGCTTCATTTTGTGTCGCGGACACTTTCCGTCGCTGAGCCAGCGTTCGTGAATCAGCCAGCTTTTGGGCAAATCCAAGTCGTCCGGCCCAATAATGCGCAGCGATTCGCGCGCGACAAACTTCGTTGCGCGAAAAATCCGGGCACGTTCGCTTTTGTTTAGCTGGCCGGCGCACTTTGCTGGCAACACTTTCGCGCGCCACAAAATTTCATCTGCCATCCAGTTGCCGATGCCAGAAAAACCGGATTGCATCAACAGGGCGCCCTTGATCGGTGCGCGCCCGTGTCGATCTAGGAAAGCGTCGAAAAATTTGCGATTGAATCTGGCCGCGCCGATCTCCGGAATCGTTTCGTCCCACCAGCCGGGCGCACTTTTGCCATGATGAAATCGCACCCGCCCAAATTGCCGCGCGTCGCGAAAGACCAGTGTGCGTTTCTTCTGATACAGTACCAGATGTTCGTGTTTTCCGGGACGGTAAGTCGGCGGCGCCGTCCACATCTTACCGCTCATGCCGAGATGAAGGCCAATCCAGTTCTCGTTAGAGAAGCGCAGGAGAATGCGTTTGCCGCGCGCTTCAGATTTAAGAAAGCGCGTTTCAGTCAATTCGCGTTTCAGAGCGCGCGTGTCGGCGCCACGAAAAATTCTTTTCGGTGCGTGCAGCGCCACTTTCAGAACGCGATCTCCGATGCCGGCATCCCATTGCCGCCGAAAATATTCCACTTCGGCGAGCTCCGGCATTGCCGAAGCTAATGACGGAAAGCGGCGGCAGCAATTTCTCCTCTGGGGAGCACGGGCTGTCAGCCCGTTGTTCGCGGCAGTCTGCCGCGAACCGGCGTGGTGGTTCGGTTGCGCTGCGTTTCTCAGCAATTCGGCTGGCAGCCGAATGTTACGGGCTAACAGCCCGTGCTCGCCGGAGTCGGGCAGCAGCGCGCTCTGGGTTTTTCCGCGCTTGCGCCTCGTGTTACCTTTTCTCATGGAAAAGGTG
>DAIOVO010000118.1:1623-5007 GCA_036758965.1 Chthoniobacterales bacterium | reverse complement strand
GCGTAGATTGTTTGCCAATCGTTGCGCGCGCGGTCGAAATAGAGCGCGGAATGCCAGGGAATTTCCTCCGGCAAACGCTCGGATTTGGCCGTCCCGCCGATGAGCACGCGTTCCCGTTTGAACGATAATCCCCATCGTTTTGCGAACTCGGTTTCTAACAAGACTTTGAAATCTTCGTCTCGCGGAGTGGAAGAAGGAGCGGGGCTGACGTTTCGATTTCGTTGAACCGAAGAGGCCCGTTGTGGAAAGAACGCAATGACGAGCCGGCCGCCGCTCTTGGTAAATTCTTCGAGCGACTTGAGGTCGGGCTCGGGCCACTCATCAAGGTCGCTGCCAGCAAGAAAAAGTGTGATGCGGCCGCGCGGCTGGAATTGGTCGAGCGGAATTTGATTGCGCGCGACCTCGGCGCCAGCGCGGCGCAAACTCTCGAAAAATATTTTCGCGCCCAGCGGGTCGGTGCGCAGGGAAGAATAGGGCGGGTAAACATCGCCGCGGGCAAATCGCAATTGGAAGATGCCGATCACGCCGTAGAGAAAAACTGCCAGTGCGCCGAGGCAGAGAAAAAGAAAGAGCCAGCGCGTTTTCATGCCGCCTGAATGAGCGCCAGATTCTGTTGCGCGCGTTCGAGCGCCGCGGTGTGCGCACCGTGCCGGCCGTACCAGACGCGCTCGAGCTCGCGCAAGTTTTCGAGAAAAGCAGCGTGCAAATTTGTTTGGTCGGGCGCGCGCCGGCGCAGCTCGCGATCATAATCGCGGTTCGATTTGTGCCGGGCGAGCGCGATCATTTCGCGTTGCGCCAGGTGCGCGAGAGCGGCGAGAAACAGCGCACGCAATCCCGCGCGCAAATCTCCGCGCGCGATCGCTTCGCGCGCCAGTTGCAGCCATTCGTTCTCCGGCAATTGATCCGCGGTGACGTTTTCATCGAGCGGATCGATTTTTTTGGAAACGGTTTTGGCCGGCGCAGAATGTTCCCGGCGCCGCCAGTAACTGCGGAATGACCAGCCGAGCATGACCAGGAGCCCGCCGATGAGAAGAACGAGAACTATTTCCATGACCACGCGTGCGCCACCACCTGCGCCGACGGTATCGGCGCGATCGAAAGACGAGCGCGACCGGGAAAGATAGCGATCGATCCAGCGACCGAGCGCGCGCATTCCGCGGGTAAAAGCTTGAGAGATTTGCTCAAGCTGGCGTTCCAGCCAGGTTTGACGGCGAGATTTTTCGATTTCATCGACGCGCGCGCGACGCCAGCGAAATTCCGGAGCTGAAATGGTTTCGTCGATCGCGCGATTCAATTTTTCAACATTGACCGTCGCAGGTGGCGGTGGGGCGGCTTGATTGGTCGCCTCAGCGGCGGGGAAGCTAACAAAAGCTAAAACGAAAAACAGGGCCGCGACCAGCGCCGGTTGCACGCGCGCGCGGCGAAACTCAATTTGCAAATCTTCGCCGGAGCGCAGGGCTTCGCCGTAGAAACAACGCAGGACGTGGATCGCCTTGCTCAGCGGCGCGCAGCAAAGATAAGTGGCCGCGCCGACCACCGCTAGCATGGTCGAATTGAAGCTGCCGGCGGCCGAAAGAGTAAAAATATTTTCTGCCCCGGTGAACATTTTCAGCAGGCGCGGGAGGAAGAGAGCGAGGATAAAAATGTTCAGCGCCGTAATGAGATAAAACAAGGTAACGAGCGCGAGCAAAAAATGATTCTGGCGCGGCCAGAAGCGGGCCTGCGACCAGGCTTCGTGCCAGCACGCTCCCGGCCGGCGGATGGCCGAAAGCGCGGTGGCGTTTTCGTAAAAGGCGTGCACCCAGCCGAAGGGCAGCGTCGCCACTGCCGCCAGCGGCAGGACGAACAATTTGGATGGCTGGAAGGCGGCCTGGCTAACAAGAGCTAGAAACATTTCGCGCCTGCTTAACTTCTTTTTCGGCGCCAGACTGACATGCTGCCGCAACCGCCAGGCAAAGAGAGCGTAGGCAAATTGCATCCAGATGAAAGTGACGGCCAGGAGAAGCGCTTCGGCTGCGCAATCGCGCCGCGCATCCGCGCTCCAGCTCATGTCGGTCCAAAAATAAAGGAGCGCGAGCAGGAACGGAATCGCGCCCGCGAGATACCAGAGGAAAGCGGCGGCCGGAGCGGTGCGGAGAAGATGGACGGATTCCTCCAGCAGGTTAACGGCGGAAATCTCGGCCTCACGCGAACGGCGTTTCATTCTTTTGAAACTAACGATTCCCAGATTGCGCCTTCGTGAAAGGAAGCCGGCGCGCGCAGGAGAGCGTGGCCGATGAGATCGAAAAAGAGCCAGCCGGTGGCGATTCCCAAAAATGCCAGGACGATCGAAAAAAGGGCGGCTAATGGCGCGCGCCGCCGCTTTTCGCCGCGGCTGAGCCGCGCGATGCAATCGGCGCAGAGCACTCGATTATCGTGCTCGGAAATGCATTCCCGGCAGAAATAACGCGCGCATTCCGGGCAGCGCGCGACCGCTTCGCGCAGCGGATGCCGCAGACAACGGCGGTGCTCGATCGCAACAGACATCGGGTCAGGCGGCGGCGGGCAACGGCGGCGGTTGTCCTTTTGCCATTACTGGCCGAAAGGCAAAAATTAATCCCACGACTGCCAGCGGAATGGCGGCAAGGGCGTACGTCCAGAGGACATAATCAAAACCCGGCAGATGACGCATGACGTAGGGAGTGAGAGGCGAGACGCTGAATTTCGGCGGTTGCCCCGGCTGCACCCCGGGCAAGCTCGCCACCATCTGAAGAAAAGCGAAGATGCTGTTGGAAATGATCACGCCCAGCACGTCGCCCACCACCAAAAGCCAGACGATGACGACGGCGCCATGATGGACCGCGCGCCGGCCTTGCCGCGCCAGAGTGACAATGGCCACGCAAACACTGGCGGCGAAAGCGATGAGCCAGAAGGTGTAAGTGGTTTTGGACTGGAGCCAGAGTTCGAGCAGGGCCAGGCCGCCGCTGGCGATTGCGAGGCCAAAGGTGATTACGTGCAAATGCGACAGCGGCGCCGGAGTCGTGGGCGCCGGAACAGAATCGCTAACGAGACCTGGAATGGCGGGAGAAACGGAGGAAGTGCTGGCGACAGCGGAGACGAGCGAGCTCTGCGCCTGCTGGATGAGTGGTTGCAAACGATCGACGACACGACGCGCCTGCGGAACGCGCCGGAGCATTGGCAGCCGAATAGTCTGCACCGCCGTCTGAACGTAAGTGCGGCAGGTCGGGCCCCGCCAGAAATTACTAACGAGAAGTAAACAAAAACAAATAAAAATGATGGAGGTCACGATCCAATTCCAATCGAAATGGACGCCGAGCCAAAGAAAGAGAAAAGCCAGCAGGCCCCAGATGCTGGCGGAAATCAGCCAGCGCGCAGTTTTTCGAA
>DAIOVO010000118.1:1322-1613 GCA_036758965.1 Chthoniobacterales bacterium | reverse complement strand
TCGGCGAAATAGAATCGGCGAAACATCTCGGTGAAGCCCGTCGGCGATTCACTCACCAGCAGATGATCGTCGGCCAGGCGCAAAACGCTCCGGGTTAGGCCGACCATCGGGCCGCGCGCTCCCGGGACGCGGCGGTATCTAATTTTCCTGGGCGCAGCTTCAGGCATGCGAGTGGTGGGCGAAGATTGCGTATCCAATCGCGATAAAACCGGCAATTTCCCCCAGCGCCAGCAGACCAGCGATAACGTAACCGGAACGTGAAGCCGGGAGAATGACGGAGCGTTTGTTCCA
>DAIOVO010000118.1:0-1312 GCA_036758965.1 Chthoniobacterales bacterium | reverse complement strand
TGACAATAAAAAGCGCTGCTGGCGCCGCGACGATCATCAGCGGCCAAACCAAAACCGTGATGGTCGTCAGACCCAGCGCCACCCGGTCCCAGCGGGTGACACGATTTTCCAGCGCATCTGGACAACGCGACCGCCGGGCCGCTTCCAGGCAGGCAGGGCAACGATGCTCCGTGCCGATCTCGATATCGCACAGCGCGCACAGAAAACGGCCGCACGATTCGCAGGCGATGACCGCTTTCTTTTGCGGATGATAAAAACAGGTCGCTTCCCCGGCGGCGGAGAGCGCGGGCATTGAGGGCGACGACGCCGGAGAATGCGATAGCGCCGGAAAAGGGTGCACCTGCAGTTGCGCCTCGCAGTGCGGGCACGAATAAAATTCATCCGCATTTAGCTCCGGCACGGGCGCGCGGCAGCCCGGGCACGACACGCGACCCGCGTTCACGCGTTCAAACGAATCACACGCGTATCGCAAATGCGGTCGTGCAGCGCGCGTTTTTCGTCATCGAAAGCGGCCATAATGTAGCCAATACAAAGGATGATCCCGCTCAGAATCGTGCTGAAGTAACGGGCCAGCGCGCGCAGATAAGTAAGCCGCTCGCCGGCCGCCGTCACTACTCTCAGGCGGCACGCCATTTTACCCGGAGTAGCTCCCAGCTTGCCCACGAAAAACGTCTCGTAGCTTGCGGCCATGGCGATGGAAAGACTCCAGGTCACGAGCGCGACGCCAAGCTGCGCATTAGAATTTTTCGTCATCGACGCCAAAACCAGACCGATGCCCAGACCCAACACAAAAAAAACCAGTTGCAGAATGATGCCATCGATAAATTTCGCCAAAAATCGGATCCAGAATCCCGCGTAACTCAGGTCGGTGCGAATCGCCACGCCTTCCTTGATTTTTTGAAAAAAGATCGGCTTACAAGTTGGACAGACCCATGAGCCTTCAAACTGCACCATGTCCGAAATCGGAAACTGTTTCCCGCATTCGACGCAGGTGGCCTTGCCCGTCTCCTCCGAAATGGCGGGCGCGGAATCGCCAAAGGCGCGCCAATCGCTCCAGCCTTCGCGCCAAACCAACGTGGCGGGAGTAATATTTCCGACCTGGCCCAGGCGGGAAAGCTCGTTCGCTGTGACTGGGCCGACTCGTTGATCGCCCTGAGCGTAGTACCAATTCATGCGGTGCTGGAGTTACTAGGAATGCGCGAAATTTGCAATGCGCTTCCAAGCTGGTTTTGTTCCAAAGCGAGAGGCGGATCTTCAATCCGTCATGTCGGGAGCTATTCCGAGCTGCCCGATGACAGAATTTTGAACCGCC
>DAIOVO010000117.1:0-5019 GCA_036758965.1 Chthoniobacterales bacterium | reverse complement strand
CCTTTAACGCGATAAAAAGCCGGCAGGGAACCATCCCGATTGCGGCGAAGACCCAACCGGCAATTTCGCAAGAGGCAAAGCTCGCGGCGACTCCGCTCCCGAAAAAATCCAAATCATCCGAGCCGGAATCGTCCTCCAGCGCCGTGAAATATTACATCGTGGCGAAAGGAGATAAGCCGGCCAGCATCGCGAAAAAATTCAAGGTTTCGTCCGAAGAATTGTTAGCCGCCAATCACATCGAGGACCCGCACAAGCTCCAGGTCGGGCAAAAGATTTTGATCCCGAAAAAGAACGCCAGGACAAAAAAAAGCGAAGAATGATGCAACGGAAAAGCGCGTATTTTCTTTTTTTGGCCGTGCTCGGGATGCTGGTCATCGGCATCGTAATGCTTTTCAGCACCAGCGCATTTGCGCGCGACGCGCACGGCGACGTTTATTTCTTCGTCAAGCGCCAGGCGATCTGGCTCGGCATCGGACTGACGGTGTGCATCGCGGCCGCGCTCTTGGATTACCATTTCTGGCAACGCACCTGGTGGCTCTGGTTTGCGCTCGCGCTCGGGACGCTCGCGCTTTGTTTTGTGCCACACCTCGGATTGCGGATCAACGGTTCACGCCGCTGGGTTGGCGCCGGCCCGTTTACGTTTCAACCGTCGGAAATAGCGAAGATCGCCGCCGTTTTTTTCCTCGCCTGGTGGTTTGCGCGTTTTGAAAAACAGAGCCGCAACCTGATTTACGGATTCGCCGTTCCGCTCGCCGTCATCGCACTTTTGCTTTGCCTGATAATAACCGAAGTCGATCTCGGCACGACCGCGCTGATCGGCCTTGCCACTTTCGTGCTCATGTTCGTCGCCGGCACCAACGCGATTTTGCTCGGCGCGCTCTCGGCCAGCGCGATTGGCGGATTGCTTTTCATCGCCGCCAGTATGCCGGAACGAATGAGCCGTCTGCTCGCGTTCATGCATCCGGAAAATTACAAACAGGACGCCGGCCTTCAGCAAATGCAGGCGTTGATCGCTTGGGGCAGCGGCGGAATGGAAGGGCTCGGTCTCGGCAACGGCCGCCAAAAAATGCTCTACCTGCCTTACGCCCACACCGATTTTATTTTTCCCATGATCGGCGAAGAGCTCGGCTTGCGCGTCAGTTTGCTCATCGTCTTTTTGTTCATCGTCGTCATCGTTTGCGGAATGACGATCGCGCTTCATGCCCGGGATCGTTTCGGTTTGCTGCTCGGTTGCGGAATCGTCTCGCTGCTCGCGTTGCAGGCAGCGGTCAACATCGGCGTCACCACTTCACTTTTGCCGAACAAAGGACTGCCGCTCCCGTTCATCAGTTATGGCGGGAGCAATCTTGCGGCCTGCCTTTTCGGCGTTGGCATTCTCTTGAATATTTACCGCCAGGCGAAATTGGAACCGATGAACACGAGGCGCGTCAGCATGCCGGCGCGAGTGACACCGAGGATATGAATTTCCCTTCTCCACCTAGCCGTCATCCCGAGCGCAGTCGAGGGATCCCGCGGCGTTGCCTTACAGCTTCCATAACGGGATCCCTCCACTTCGGTCGGGATGACCGAGCGATTTCCCTATGAACGCCGTCATCGCATGTGGAGGAACAGGCGGGCATTTGTTTCCTGGGCTAGCGGTGGCGGAAGTGTTGCGCGCGCGGGGGCACGATGTCCTGCTCTTCGTTTCGGAAAAAGAAGTCGATTCTCTCGCGCTCAAAGATCATCCGGAAATTCCTTTCGAGAAATTGCCCAGCATCGGGTTGCCTTCGCCTTTCTCACCCGCAATTCTGGGTTTCGTTAGACGATTCAACGAGAGTCTCGCGCGCTGCCGGATGATCTACCGTCGCTTTCAGCCCCAGGTCGTGCTGGGAATGGGCGGCTTCACTTCCACCGCCCCGGTGCTGGCAGGCAAGATGCGCGGCGTGCCAACTTTCATTCACGAATCGAACGCCATTCCGGGGAAGGCGAACAAAATGACCGCGAGACTCGTGCGCGCCGTCCTGCTCGGCTTCAAGGAATGCGCGCCGTTTTTTCCGAGAGTGAAAACCGAAATCACTGGCACGCCCATTCGCACCGAATTGCAACGGCTCGATCGCGCAAAATCGCGCGCGCAACTCGGCCTGCGTGATGATCTCACCACCCTGCTGGTGATGGGCGGCAGTCAGGGTGCGAGCGGAATCAATCAGGCGATCATCAAGGCGTTGCCTACGCTGCATGGCGCGCCGCTCCAGGTGATTCATCTTACCGGCGCGCGCGACGAGCGGCTGGTGGCCGACAATTACAAGCGAGCCGAAATCCCCGCCTTCGTCGCCGCATTCCATCATCGGATGGAAGAAATTTATAGCGCGTCGGATTTGGCGGTCACGCGCTCGGGCGCGGCCAGCCTGGCCGAGATCGCCGCGTTTTCCCTGCCGGCAATTCTGATCCCGTTTCCCTACGCGGCCGACAATCATCAGGCGCGCAATGCAGAAATTTTCGTCAAAGCCGGCGCGGCCGTGGTGGTGAAGGAAGCGGATATTTTGGATGACGCGCTGGCGAATAAAATTTTGCCGTTAATAAAAGACACAGCCCATCTGCGCGAAATGTCTGAAAACGCCGCGCGACTTTCGGCGCGCAACGCCGCCGACGCGGTCGTGGAAACAATGGAACGTTACACGGCGAAGGCGGGCGCATGAATGTTATGACCAACGCCGAGCTCAGCCAGTTTCTGACGCGCGAACAACAGCGCGTGCATCTGCTTGGCGTCGCCGGCAGCGGCATGAGCGGTATCGCCGCGTTGCTCCTCGATCTCGGTCATCACGTTAGCGGCTCGGATAAGTCGATCTCGCTGGAGGTGGAACGTTTGCAGCGCCTCGGGTTGGAATTTTTTCATCAACATCGCGCCGAAGACGCGGCCAAGGCAGAGCTGATCGTTTTTTCCTCTGCCATCAAAAACAGTAATCCAATTCTCGTTAGGGCACGCGAAACGGGCCAACCCCTGGCCCGCCGGGCGGAAGCGCTCGCTGCTCTCATGCGCGGCAAACGCGGCATCATTATCGCGGGGATGCACGGCAAAACAACGACCTCGGCGATGACGGCGCACGTCCTGCGCGAAAGCGGCCTGCATCCATCGCACTACGTCGGCGCGGAAATTCCCTTGCTCGGACAAAACGCGCATTGGGACCGGCGCGGCGAATATTTCGTCGCGGAAGGCGACGAGAGCGACGGCACTATTTGTTGTTTTCACCCGGAGCATTCGCTCATTTTGAATATCGAGCCGGAACATCTCGATTTTTATCCGGACCTCGCGGCAATCGAGAAAGTTTTCGTGCAATTGATTGCGCAAACGAGTGGCAAGATTTTCTACAGCGCGGATGACGCCATCGCCGCGCGCCTCTGTAAATCAAATCGCTCGATCTCGTTCGGCCTGGGCGCAAAAGCCGATTATCGCGGCGCCGACATCTCGTTAGAAGATTTCGCTTCGGTTTTCTGTGTTTATCGCGGCGACGAACAGTTGGGCGAAGCGCGTTTGAATGTGCCGGGCCAGCATAACGTGCATAACGCGATGGGCGTAATCGCGCTTGCCACCGAGCTCGGGTTGCCTTTTGCAACCATCGCCAAATCGCTGGCAAAATTTCAGCACGCTCGCCGGCGTTTCGAGATCAAATATGCCAGCGATCGTTTTCTTTTGGTCGATGATTACGCGCACCATCCGACGGAAATTCGAGCGACGCTTGCGACCGCGCGTTCCGCCGGCCGCAAGCGTGTTCTAACAATGTTTCAGCCGCATCGTTATTCCCGCACCCAGGCATTGCGGAAGGAATTCGGCGGCGCGTTTGATCAATCAGATCGCGTTGTTATCACCGACGTTTACGCGGCGAGCGAAGCGCCGCTTGCCGGAATTTCGGGAAAGACAATTGCGGATGCGATCACGGCGCACGGACATCGCGGGGTGAGTTATCAGCCGGCGCTCAATCGGGTGCATTGCGATTTGGGCAACATGCTGGCGAGCGGCGACCTGGTGGTGAGCCTGGGCGCGGGAAACATTCACGAACAGTTGTCGCTGCTCGCGACCGAGCTGGTGGTCGCGGAAAAAATTAAACAGATCGTCGGCGAAAAAGGCGAGGTGCGTTTGCACGAGCCGCTGGCGAAACACACGACTTTGCGCGTCGGCGGACCGGCCCAATTCTGGGTCGAGCCGCGAACGGAAGAAACATTTGCCGAGCTGGTCCGATTTTGCCGGCGCGAAAATCTGCCGTTCTTTGTCATCGGCCGCGGTTCGAATCTGCTCGTGCGCGACGGCGGCATCAACGGCGTGGTGGTTCATCCCACTGGCGGCGAGTTTGAAAAAATTGCGGTGAACGGAAATGAAATCACCGCGGGTGTGGGCGTGAAGTTAAAACAAATTGCCTACGCGGGGCGCGACGCCGGAATTGGCGGCTTGGAGTGGATGGAAGGAATTCCAGGGGAAGTGGGGGGCGCATTGCGGATGAATGCCGGCGCAATGGGCGCGCAGACTTTTGAGAACGTCGCTCGCGTGCGCATTCTCGACCGGAACGGCGACGCACATACGCGCACGCCGGCAGAAATGGAAATTCACTACCGGCACGTGCCGACGTTGGACGAAAACTACGCCGTCGCGGCGGTGTTTTGCGGCCAGCCGGGAGTGAAGGATGAAATTATTCGACGACTGGAGGAATCGCAGCAGAAACGGCGCACTACGCAGCCCACCGCATCCAGCGCAGGCTGCATTTTCAAAAATCCGAACGGCATTCCAGCGGGAAAACTGGTCGATGAGCTGGGTTTAAAAAATTGTGCGGTCGGGAAAGCGCGTGTGTCGGAAGTGCACGGCAATTTTATCGTCAACGATGGCGGCGCAACCGCTAACGAGATGTTGGCACTGATTAACAAGATCCAGACGACAGCGCGCGAGCAGCGCGGAGTCGAATTGGAAACGGAAGTGCAAATCGTGGGGGAGGACGCATGAAACTGTGGGAGGCTGCGGAGACCGGGGAGCGCACGCTTGTAGCGTGCTGGTCG
>DAIOVO010000116.1:0-5052 GCA_036758965.1 Chthoniobacterales bacterium | reverse complement strand
GTTGCGACCAAACTTGCCGCTCATTCCGCGTATCGATCAATTGCACATTGATCACCGCCATTTTGGGCGAGCGGCGTACACTTCCTTCCAAGACGTAAGACACGCCCAGGGTTTGGCCAATCTGCCGCAGTTTCCCGGCGAGCGCTTCTCCGCGATACGCCATGACCGAGGCCCGGGCGATCACCGTCAGCTCCTTGATTTTACCCAGACTGGTCAGGACATCGTCCTGGATTCCATCGGCGAAAAACGCGTCATCCTTTTCCGTACTGAGATTCTCAAACGGAAGAATGGCGATACTCTTTTCGGGAATACTTGAAGCCGCCGGCCCCGCGATTGTTGTCTTTAATTTTCGTGCGGTTGTGTAGCCGAAGATCGCGAGACTGATGAGCAATGCAGTCACGAGCAGGGCCGCAGCGATGAGGAAACGGCGTTTCTTCCGGAAGCGCCTTTGATCGCTCCGCGAGGAAATCTCTTGTCGCTGGCGCAGGCGCTCGACGGTCGCCGGAATCGCCGGGTTACCAAAGCCGTCGCCGTAGAAGTTAACGACACTAACCGTGACGCCATGCTTCACCTCGACCTCCCCCAGTTCGTGCAACTGAGTGCGCCACCGGCCGTATTGAGCCAGATCATCGGCGACGCGCTTTGAGAGCAGAATGTGCCCCGTATCGCCGCAATCCATCACCCGCTGCGCCATGTTAATGCCAGCCCCGGCGACATTGCTGGCGTCGTTCACATCCGTCACCCGATCGACCGGCCCGCTGTGAATCCCCATCCGAAGTGGAAGCTGCGGTTGCGCGCGCAAGCCCTTCGCGATTTGGATCGCACAGCGCACTGGTTCCTCCGGGCTACCGAAGAACGCCAGAACCATTCCGTCGCCCGTGGGAAGGCGCAGGAGTTTCCCGGCGGCCTCCGCGGCACGGAACTCCTCGGTATTGCGAACGATCAGATTAAGCTGCCTGGCGAGATCGCTTTGTTCATCGACCAGTAATTTCGAATACCCGACGATGTCCATGAACAAAACATGTGCGATCTCGAGTCGGGAATCCTGCTCGATCTGCTTCGGCATCGTCGCAGTCTAGTACGCTGTTTTCGGTTCCGGCCCTTCCAGAATCTTCTGGAAGCGCGAATCGTTCCGGAGCGGGTCCCACACCCAGCTCCACTTAAGATCCGCCTGCGTCATACTGACCCACGAAGAGTCCATGTTGGCGGGAAGAGTGAGCAGTTGCTCGATCAGCTTTATCGCTTCGTCTGGTTCACCAGTGCGCGCATAGATCAGAGCGAGCGCCGCGGACGCGTCGTTCTTCTCCAGCATTGAGAAATTCGAAAGTTCGATCCCGCGGCGGCCCTCGCGAATGGCGTCCTCCTTCCGGCCGCGGAATGCATCGATCAATCCAAGCCTCCAATACATGTCCACGAAATCAGGGTGATCAGTCAGAAGCTTTTCGATCTCTTCGCGCGCCGCGACCAGGGCACTTTCTAAAGTGGTTGCATCCGCTCCGCGCGCGACCGCCAGAAGCGCTTCGTGTACTAGTTTCGGAGTGTCGCCCTCGATAGGTTGGAACGTCGCGGCGGGAATTTCCCGCAGAAAACGTTCCGCGGCCGGATAATCGCGCTCCAGCATCGCGATATCATACCGCCACCTGTTCAGCGCTTCGGGCGGTGTCCCTGCGGGAGGCTGCGCTACGATTTTCTTCAAAGGGTCGAGCACGCCGGTCATACGGAATTCCGCCATAGCCCGCCACCCCTCGAAGCGGTATTCGCCGGGAAGTAGCGCTCTCATCCGATCGATGGTCCGAATCGCCTCCGGCCATTGGCGAACGGCGAAAAACGTCGACGCCAGAAGCCCGAGGCTTCTGGTGTCGCGCGGGTCCAGGGTTTCGCCATGCTGCAAGGCAGCGATTCTCTCGCGGAATTTATTCTGTCGTTTGTAAATCATGGCCCGCATCGACCAGACTTCGGAAGAATTTGGCAACAGTTCTTGCGCGCGCACGAGCTCAGCCAGGGCGGGCTCGGGCTCGCGCTGGCACCAGAAACGGTAGGCAGCGAGCGCGATCCGGGCTTCACCAAGGTTTGGGTTGAGCCGCAATGATTCCTCCGCCTGGGCCAGGGCTTCCTTGCGTTCCGCATCGCTCGCGAAGAAGTTGCTGACGCTGAAACTAATTCGGAAGGAAAGGCGCGCCCGGGCCAGGGCAAACTTTGGATCGCGCTCGATCGCTTCCCGGTAGAGCTTGCTCGCCTCTGCATACTCTTTCTGCTCGGCGCCTAAACGAATTTCAATCTCGCGCGCGCGCAAATAGAGAAGATAGGCCTCCGGATTTTCGGTCGGCTTCGCCGCGACAATGCTTTTCTCGGACGGGGAGAGCGTGGCGCGCAGCTCGCGCGCGATCTCGACCGCCAGTTCCCCTTGCAAGGAAAGCGCGTCCGTCATCGTTCGCTCGTAGCGTTCGGTCCAACGCTGGTGCTCGTCGCGCGTGTCGATGAGTTGCACATTGACGACAACGCGATTGGCCGAACGGCGGACGCTGCCTTGCAGGACGTGCGCCACGCCGAGAGTCTTGCCGATCTCGCGCAATTTGCCCCCGACCGCCGCGCCTCGGTATGCCATGACCGAGTTGCGGCCAATGACGGTGAGTTCCTTGATTTTGCCCAGACTGGTCAGGACATCGTCCTGGATTCCGTCGGCGAAAAACGCGTCATCCTTTTCCGTACTGAGATTCTCAAACGGAAGAATGGCGATACTCTTTTCGGGAATACTTGAAGCCGCCGGCCCCGCGATTGTTGTCTTTAATTTTCGTGCGGTTGTGTAGCCGAAGATCGCGAGACTGATGAGCAATGCAGTCACGAGCAGGGCCGCAGCGATGAGGAAACGGCGTTTCTTCCGGAAGCGCCTTTGATCGCTCCGCGAGGAAATCTCTTGTCGCTGGCGCAGGCGCTCGACGGTCGCCGGAATCGCCGGGTTACCAAAGCCGTCGCCGTAGAAGTTAACGACACTAACCGTGACGCCATGCTTCACCTCGACCTCCCCCAGTTCGTGCAACTGAGTGCGCCACCGGCCGTATTGAGCCAGATCATCGGCGACGCGCTTTGAGAGCAGAATGTGCCCCGTATCGCCGCAATCCATCACCCGCTGCGCCATGTTAATGCCAGCCCCGGCGACATTGCTGGCGTCGTTCACATCCGTCACCCGATCGACCGGCCCGCTGTGAATCCCCATCCGAAGTGGAAGCTGCGGTTGCGCGCGCAAGCCCTTCGCGATTTGGATCGCACAGCGCACTGGTTCCTCCGGGCTACCGAAGAACGCCAGAACCATTCCGTCGCCCGTGGGAAGGCGCAGGAGTTTCCCGGCGGCCTCCGCGGCACGGAACTCCTCGGTATTGCGAACGATCAGATTAAGCTGCCTGGCGAGATCGCTTTGTTCATCGACCAACAATTTCGAATAACCGACGATGTCCATGAACAGAACATGGGCAATCTCGAGTCGGGAATCGGAATTCGGTTCAGCAGTCATCGGCTCGCGCCAAGTCTGCTTGCCGTGTACGGCCAATATGATGCTGGAGCAACCAATCGAGAATAGCTGCTGCCCTATCGCAAACTGTCGCGACGATCAGAGGCGAGCTACACGCGGTATCCGGAAAACCGGGGAATCTTCAGCCGAAGTAGATTGATGTTTCTGTTTCAGCGAGGCAGGGTTAGACCATTCCCAACTTCATCCGCCCGGCTTCGCTGATCATGTTTTGGTTCCACGGCGGCTCCCACACCAGTTGCACATCAGCTTCGTCTATTCCATCAATCGTTAGGATCTTGCTTTGGGCATCGTGCGCGATCGCCGGGCCCATCCCGCAGCCCGGCGCGGTCAGCGTCATCTTCACATCCACTCGCGTGCCGCCGTCGTCCTTCTTCGTCAGGCTGCAATCGTAAACCAAACCGAGATCGACGATGTTTACCGGAATTTCCGGGTCGAAACATTGCTTGAGCTGGTTCCAGACGTCTTCCTGTGAGACTTCGCCGTTGCTTGCGACCTCGGTTTTTTCTGTCACTTGCTCTGCCGCTTCCAATCCGAGCGCGTCACCGTCTTTTTCCGCTACCCGGGTCAGGCCAAAATTTGTGGCGATGGTAAAACTGCCGCCGAGTGATTGCGTGATCACGCCGGGCGTGCCGGCCGGAATGGTAAGCTTTGTTCCCATTGGGATGGCAATCGCTTCAACGGCCCGGCTGGTGGTGAATTCAGTGTTCTCGTGCATAGTTGCTCCTTGTCATTCCGAGCGAAGTCGAGGAATCCCCCGGCACCTCGGGAAAATTTTCAGCCACAGATTAACACAGATAAATGAAAGGACTTCTGCCCATCGTTGTTTCATTTGTGTTCATCGGTGGCGAAAACAACCTTCACTTTGCCGTCAGTTTTCGGCGCAATTTGCTCAAGCAAAGTCGGCGCGGTCTGCGTCTCGTTAGCGTGCGTCGCTTGATCGTTGCCAGTGAGCGCATTACGCAGCGCGCCTTCCACCAACTGCGCGCAATGAATTTTTACCGGAGGCAACGCTCCCAGCGGCGCGGCCAATTCTTCGCCGCTCATCGTCCTGGCTTCTTCCGCCGTTTTTCCTTTTAACAATTCCGTCGCCACGCTCGCGACTGCGATCGCCGTCTGGCATCCGAACGATTGAAAGGTCGCGCGATCGATCACTTTCTTTCCGTCTTCTTCTTTAAACTTGATCCACATCCGCAGCATGTCGCCGCAATCCGCGCTGCCGACCGTTCCCACCGCATCGGCATCTTTCATCTCGCCGAGATTTTTCGGATCGCGAATCGCCTCCGCGATTCTTTCTTCCGTCATCCCGAGCGCAGTCGAGGGATCCCGTGGCGTTTGGTGAAGCTCACTCATTCCAAATGGTAACGCGGCAATTTCGAATCGACCTCCTGGCTCCAGGCATCGATCCCACCGCGCAAGACTTTCACATTCTCAAATCCGTGTCCCTGAAAATAGGCTGCCGCATCGAGCGCGCGATCGCCTTTGTGGTCATAAATCGCCAGCAAACTTTCCTTTGGCCAATTGCCCAT
>DAIOVO010000115.1:0-5074 GCA_036758965.1 Chthoniobacterales bacterium | reverse complement strand
GAGCATCTTCAAAACCAAGCCGAGCCCGTTCTGCATTCTCGACGAAATGGACGCGCCGCTGGATGAGAGCAACATCAACCGGTTCATCAAGGTGCTGGACCGGTTCGTGTCGCAGAGCCAGTTCATCATCATCACCCACAACAAACGGACGATAGCGAAAGCCGACATCCTTTACGGCGTCACGATGGAAGAACGCGGCGTGAGCAAATTGGTCGGAATGAAATTATCCGCCGACCGCGGCAGCGATGGCGAATTGCGCGCACCGACCCGGAAGCAAGAGAGAACGCAGTCGCAGTTCCCGCTCGAAGGCGAAGAGCACGAGCAAGGGATGGCCTTGAGCCGGTAGCTTCCCATTCTGGGGAGCGCACGCTTGTAGCGTGCTGGTCGCGGCATTCTGCCGCGACGAACTTTCTCTTCGGGCTCGGTGCCTCGAACGGAAGTTCGTCGTCGCAGAATGCGACAACCAACACGCTACAAGCTTGTGCTCCTCGGAAACGTCTATGAACGCGCTGCCTAAAAAAATCGCGGTGTTGATGGGCGGGCCGGGCTCGGAACGGGACGTTTCACTCGCTACCGGGCGTGGCGTGGCGAAGGCGCTTCGCTCGCTTGGGGCGGAAGTCTCCGAAGTCGATGTGCGCGATGAAAATTTCAAGTTACCGCCTGGAACCGAGCTCGCCTTTATCACCATTCACGGAACGTTTGGCGAGGACGGGCAGGTCCAGCGAATCCTGGAAACGCGCGGAGTTCCCTACACAGGCGACGGCGTGCGCGAGAGCGAGCTGGCGTTCGATAAAATCGAATCAAAGAAAAGATTTGTTGCGGCGAAAGTGCCGACTCCGAAATGGGAAGTAATTCGCGCCGGCCGAAAACCAACTTTGCCGCTGCCGATTGTGATCAAACCGCCGCGGCAAGGCTCGACTGTCGGTGTCTTCATCGTCAAAGAGACGACCGAGATTCAGAGCGCGCTCGCCGGGGTGGCGAAGTTCGACGAGGAATTGTTAGTTGAAGAATTTATTTTTGGGCGCGAGCTAACGATTGGTGTGCTCGGCGAGCAGGCGTTGCCGATTCTGGAGATCATTCCGAAGGGCGGCTTCTACGATTTCAATAACAAATATCCGTTTCTAAATCCCAACGCCGGTGGCGCGGCCACCCACGTTTGTCCGGCGAAAATCGAGGACAACCTGGCGCGCGAGATTCAGCAAATGGCGCTGGACGCTTTCCAATCGCTCGGGTTGCGCGTTTACGGACGGGTCGATGTGATATTGCCGGAGAACGGCGACGCGACGGTGCTGGAAGTAAACACTATCCCTGGGATGACGGAGGCGAGCCTGCTCCCGGAAGCTGCTGCGGCTGCGGGAATCAATTACGCGCAACTTTGTGCGCGTATCATCGAATTTTCGCGCGCACGAACGGAGGCGGCACGATGAAACGGTCGAGCCGCGCCAGCAATCGACCGCGCAACCAGCGCGTCTCCAATCCGCGCCAGCGAAAACAGCAACACTTGCTCGACGTCAAAGTTCGATCGCGCAAAGCGACCCAGCATCGTAACCGGCGGGTGTTGGTTTTCTTTTCCAAAATCGTTTTGGCGGCGGCGATCTGCGCCGGACTTTATTTCGGCGCTCGCATCGGGATCGACCGGTTTTTCTTCCAGAATCCCGATTACAAATTGTCGATGATCGACGTCCAGACCGACGGAACCTTGCAGCGCGAGCAGGTGCTGCGAGAAACGAATCTGCGCGAGGGCGACAATATTTTTCGGGTGAACCTGGCGCGGGTGCACGACATTTTACAGCAGCTCCCGCAGGTGGACGAAGTGCAGGTAGTGCGCAAGATGCCGGGCGAAATCGACATTCGCATCGTCGAGCGCAAACCGGTCGCCTGGGTCACGAGCGAGAAAACAATTTCCGATCCATTTCAAGATGAGATGGCTTTTTTAATCGACGCCCGCGGGTCGTTGATGAAAGAAAAAAAATTGCTGCCGGAATATCTCGGCCTGCCAATGATCACCGGTTGCGCCAGCGAATCGCTGGAGGCGGGGAAGATGGTCGATTCTTACGAAGCGAAAGCGGCGCTGGAATTATTGCGGTTGGGCGCGGGCAGCTTCATGCAAACTCGGTTTCAAATCCGCGAAATCGATGCATCGAAAGGTTATTGCCTGGTGGTAACGGACAAGAATCGCACCCGCGTGACTTTCGGGTTCGATCACCTCGAGACGCAGATCAAACGGCTGGAGCAATTTTTGGTGTATGCGGAGGATTCCAAACGCGACCTCGAGACGGTGAATCTTTTGGTGGCGCGAAATATTCCGGTGACGTTCACGAAACCGCCGGCCGAAGTGATTAACGACACCATCGATCCGGAGGAACAGCCGCGGATCATGAAAGCAATTCCAGTGCATCCTTTGCCGGCCGCAAAACCAGTCGCGTCGCCAGCGGGAAAAAAACAAGCGGGGCCGCAACCGTTCTCTTTGCGGAAAGAAAAAGAAAACGAAAAGGGAGGAAGAAATGGCGAGCAGTGACTTAATGGTAGGACTCGAAATCGGAACGTCTAAAATTTGCGTCGTTGTCGGCGAAAGTCGCGTCGATTGGACGACGAAAATTTTGGGCGTTGGGCAGGCGCCTTCGCGCGGCGTGCGCAAAGGTGAAATTGTCGATTTCGAGACGGCAATGAAATGCGTGCACGAAGCGGTGGTGGACGCGGAGCAAAAGAGCGACGTGATGATTAAGAGCGTGTATGTCGGCGTCGCCGGCGCGCACATCGAGAGTTTCAATAATCGGGGCTGCGTCATGCTGGCGGATGATCACGACGAGATCGACGAGCAGGATATCGAGGACGTGAAAATCAGCGCGCGGGAGGTGAGCATTCCGGCACAGAACGCATTCCTCCATTCGATCATTCAGCATTATCACGTCGATGGTCAGGATGGCGTGCTCAATCCGGTGGGAATGCTGGGCGAAAAATTGGAGGCGGATTTTCACATCATTCACGGGGTGCGGACCCGGATTCAAAATAGCATTCGCTGCGTCAAAGAATTGCCGCTGGAAGTGGAAGACGTTGTTTTCACCGCCTTGGCCTCCGCTCAGGTGGTGCTCACGCAGCAGCAGAAAAACCTCGGAGCGCTCGTGATCGATATTGGTGGCGGCACGACCGATTTTATTTTGTATATCGATGGCGCGGTGAAACAGAGCGGCGCGCTCGGGATTGGCGGCGACCATATTACTAACGATATCTCGATGGGCTTGCGCATTCCGATGGCGCGCGCCGAGAAACTCAAAATCGAGGAAGGCAGCGTGGTTTTGGGAAATTCACTGCCCGGAGAAACGGTAGTCTTGAAAGACGACTCCGGTTTTGCGGGCAAGGAAATCGAACGCGAGACGCTGAACACGATCATTCATCTGCGCATGCGCGAGACATTGGAGTTACTCAAGCGCACGCTCGATGAAGAAGCATTCATCAATTACATCGGCGAAGGAATTTTCATTACCGGCGGCTGCAGCCTGTTGCAGGGGATCGATAATCTGGCCGAAGAAATTTTTGAGATTCCGGCGCGGGTAGCGCACGCGCAAACGATGTCGGGTTTGACTTCCGCTTTTCAAAATCCGCAGTTTGCGACTGCCATCGGCCTGATCAAATACGCGCAGGCGGTCCAATCGGAACGGCCGGCCCGTCGCGGATTCAGCAGGATTTTCGGCAAATTTTTGCCCGGAATTCGTTCCATATTTTAAATTCGTAAACTAACAAGGAATAGACAATATGATTCAACTCAATCGTAATTACAGTCTGCCCGAACGGGAGGATGATATCATCCCGATCAAAATTATCGGCGTCGGCGGCGCAGGATCGAATTCGCTCGATCGCGTGGTGCTCGACGGGATGGATAAATCCGATCTCATCGCGGCCAACACCGATGTGCAATCCCTCGCCAGCTCGGTGGCGGCGGTGAAAGTACAACTCGGGCGTTCCATCACGCGGGGGCTTGGCACGGGCGGCGATCCCGAGCGTGGATTCGATTCGGCGGAGGAATCGGCGGATGAAATCCGGGCCTCGTTAGCTGGCGCGCGGCTGGTGTTTGTTTGCGCCGGGCTTGGCGGCGGCACCGGGTCAGGGGCGGCGCCGGTGATCGCGCAGATCGCACGCGAGATGGGCGCGCTGGTGATCGGTTTCGCGACGATCCCTTTTACCTTCGAAGGTAAACGACGTGCGGCGCAGGCGCAGGATGCGCTTCGCCGTTTTCACGAAGTATCAGACGCGGTGGTTTGTTTCGAGAACGATCGGATGGGTGATCTGGTCGCGCCGAAAGCCGGGATTCATCAGGCGTTTGCGACCGCGGATATGACCATCAGCCAAAGCGTGCGTTCGATTGTGAATTTGATTCAGCGCCCCGGAATCATGCGCATCGGTTTCGATGATTTGTTAGCTGCGTTGCGCGGCGGCGGCGGGCGATGCGTATTTGGTTACGGCGAAAGCGATACCGATAATCGCGCGCACGAAGCGTTGAAGCGAGCGCTGAAGAATCCGCTGATGGACCGCGGCAAAATGCTGGCGGACGCCTCGCGTGTGCTGGTGCAGGTGGCGGGAGGCCCGGGGATGACGCTTTCGGAAATCGAAATTCTAATGCGCGAGCTGAACAAACACATCAGCGATCGCACCCAGTTGCTCTTTGGCACAGCGGTAGACGGGCGAATGGGCGATCGATTGAGCGTGACGTTGATCAGTTCGCTTGCCTGCGATGAAGAAGTCGCGCCGCCGAAATCTTTGCCGGCAAAAACTTCCGAGACCGCGCCAGAGCCAGTGGTCGCGTTTGTGGAACCGGAAATTTCAGCGGCGGCAGAGCCGGAGCCCATTCCGGAAGCGGAGCCGGCGCCGCCGGTTTTGCAACGCGAAGAGATTCTTCAGGTCGAACCGACGCCTTCAATCCAGGATTTGTTAGGAGACCAGGAGCAGGAGCCGGAGTTTGAGGAAACGTTAGAAGCAGAACAGATGGAGGAAGTCGCGCGCGAGCCGGAACCTGCTCCGCCGAGGATCATTCCACCGCGGAAAAAAGTGGTTGGAACTGCGCCCCATATTTTGCCGC
>DAIOVO010000114.1:5124-5330 GCA_036758965.1 Chthoniobacterales bacterium | reverse complement strand
TAATTTTCTGCATTAAATCCTGGGTAAACAATTTCGCGCCATCGATTTTCACCGCCTCAAATTCTTCGCGCGTGCGCACGTCGAGCAAGTTGACCTCCTCTCCATTTCGCAAAGCAGTCGCCAAATCTTGCGGCGCGATTTGCATCGCCCGTTCCGCCGCGTCCGCCGAAACAATTTCATCGATCACTTCCTCCACCGGCAAATTT
>DAIOVO010000114.1:0-5095 GCA_036758965.1 Chthoniobacterales bacterium | reverse complement strand
GCCCGCCAGCGTCTCCTCCGGCGCAAACCCGCAACTGCTACAGCCGCCGATATGATATTTCCGAAACATCGCCCGCTGCGCGCCGGGAAATTGCTGCAGCAATTCCGCCATGGTGATGTTCGGATCGATCGTTATTGTGACCACAGAATGAATTTAGCACGCAGGCTAGAAAGTGCGCGCGCTAAAGCCGTCATCCCGAGCCCCGCAGACGGCGAGGGACCTGTCATTGATCGAAAACATGCGCTTCGGTCGCGAGGTCCTCGGTCGTCTGCGCGACTCAGGATGACCGTCACAACTCCGCCGGCTCTTCCAACAGCTCGATAATGCGTTTCAGCAAACGGCCGGCGCCGCCACCGTCCAAGCTGCGGTGATCGAAGCTCAACGTGATTTGCGCTTCGGTCGCGGGAACGAATTCGTTTTTCGCTTCGTCCCAGCGCGGCGTTTTTTTGCCGGCGCCCAATCCTAAAATCATCGTTTGATCGGGCAGGGGAATAGGCGTGCCCCATTCCACTCCGAAGGTGCCGAAGTTTGAAACCGCCGCAATGCCGCCGCTTTGCATCTCAGGTGAAATGCGACGGGCGCGCCCGAGCGAAACAAGCTCCTCATACTTTTTCGTGAGGTCCGCGAGCGAAGTTTGGTCGGCGTTGCGAATGATCGGCACGATGATTCCATCCTGCGCTTCAATCGCCAGGCCAATATCGATCGATTTCGATTGCAACACGCGCGCGCCAATTAATTTCGCTGCCGCCGCGGGATTTTCTGCCAGCGCGAGAGCGAGCGCTCGCAAGGCGTAAAGCGCTGGTCCCGGTTTCGGATCACGTTGCTTACGATCTGTTAGGACGGGATCGAGATTAACCGAGGAACCGATGGTGGCGAGAGGGCGCGACCAGCTTCGTCGCATTGCGTCGGCCACACCGGCGCGAATGGCAGAGGCATTCGTTCCGTTTTGCGACTCAATCTGCTGCAAATAATTTTCCAAATCTTTGATTGTGACTCGATTCCCAGTACCGCTGCCTGCGATGCCGGCGAGGTCGGCGTTAGTGAGTTGCAACTCCTGCATGCGCGCGCGAATGCGAGGAGACAAAAATCCTGCGCCTTTCGCTGCCGCCGGAACAGGCAATCCGCCGGTGGGGACATCGCCGTGCGAACTGATGCGAGTCGTCCGCACCGCGCTTTCGTCGATTTGGAAATGCGAACCCTCGCCGTTGCCACGCGTTTTTTCCGCCGCCGCTTTTTCTTCGCCGCGTCCTGGAATTTCTTCGGCGACCGCCCGCTGCACCGGCGGCGGCGCTTTCTGCTGAAAACGCTCCGCATCTTTTTCGCTCGCTTCGACGTAGCCGAGCACCGCGCCGATGGGATAAGTCTCCTTCACCTGCGCATCGATCTTTGCGATCTCGCCCGCGCACGGCGTAGTCACGCCCATGACGGCTTTGTTGGTTTCGACCTCGATGATTTCCTGGTCGGCTTCCACTTTTTCGCCCGGCTGAACTTTGATCGAAACGATGGTCGCTTCGGCGATCGATTCGCCCAGCTGCGGCATGATAATGGGAACTTGTGGCATAAAATTATTCCCGAAGAAGTGCGCGCGCTTTCGTGCCGATCATTTTCGCATTCGGCCGATGGGCTGACCATAGATTCGGATGATACGGAATCGGCGTGTCCTTCGCGTTCACACGCGCCGGCGCGGCATCTAGCAAATGAAAGCCTTCCGTCGTGACGCGTGCGATTACTTCTGCCGTCACGCCGCCCCACGGGAATGATTCACCGACCGCCAGCAGCCGTCCGGTGCGCGCGACGGAAGCGAGTATCGTCGCGGTATCGAGCGGCTTGACCGTGCGCAGATCGACCACTTCAATTTCGAACCCTTCCTTCGCCAACTCCTCCGCCACCGTGAGCGATTCGTGCAGCATCGCGCTGTAGCTAACGATTGTTAAATCGCGCCCCGCGCGGGCGATACGGGCACGGCCCGGCGGCATTCGATCGTTCGGCAGTCCATCCGCTTTGAGATGGTAATAAAGATATTTGTGCTCGCAGAAAATCACCGGGTCATCGATTGCGACCGCGTCGATCAGCATGGTGTAAACATCTTCCACCGTCGCCGGCGTCATGACGATCAAACCCGGATAGTGCGAGTAGATCGATTCCATCGATTGGGAATGGAACGGGCCACTGCCTTTGGTTCCTCCACTCGGCAGGCGGACGGTAATGGGACAGGGAATGTTGTTCCGCCAGAAGGTCGTGCCGGCATTGTTCAAAATCTGGTTGAGCGCGATACTGGAAAAATCGGCGAACTGCATTTCCACGATCGGCCGCATCCCTTCGATGGCTGCGCCGATGGCAGTGCCGACCATGGCATCTTCGCTGATCGGTGTATTTAAAACGCGTCCTGGAAATTCCTTCGCCAATCCTTTGGTTGCTTTGAAGGCGCCGCCAAAAGTTCCGCCCACATCCTGGCCATAAATGAAAACGCGCGGATCATCGCGCAGCAGTTTCGCCTGCGCTTCGCGGATCGCTTCCAGGTAAGTGATGCTCATTCTAGTTCGTCGCAAAGCTCGCGCGTAGAAATAGCACACCAATTTTCGTCCTCCGCATTCGGCGCGGCTTCTTTTTGCGCGGTGGCGATGGCTTCGTTCACTTCTTCCGTGGCCCGCGCGCGCCAACCGGCCAGCGTCGCTTCGTCCGCCAGGTCCTGCTCTTGAATGAAAGCGGTCGCGCGCTGCAAACAATCCTGCGCGAACGATTCCTGCCGGACCTCTTCAGTGACATAACTAAAATCGTCGTGTTCGCCGTGACCAGCCAGCCGCAAAGTGGAAGCAACCACGAGCTGCGGAGCTTCACCCGCCCGGGCGCGTTGTACCGCCGATTCGGTGACGACGAGACACTGCTCCAGGTCTGTCCCATCTACTTCGCGACCTTCGAATCCATACCCGAGCGCGCGATCGACTAACGATTCACAAGCAAACTCGCGATTGTTCGGCGTGGAATAAGCGTAATGGTTATTTGTTGCTACTACCACCAGTGGAACATTCTCGACCGCTGCGATGTTCAAACCTTCATGCGTCGCGCCGGTCTGCATTCCGCCTTCGCCGATCGTGGTCATGCCGATGAAGTTCTTTTCCCCCCGCCAGCGCTTCGCCATTAACGAACCGACTACGACCGGAATCATTGCGCCCAGATGGCTGATCATCGCCAGTTGTCCTTCGCGCGGCCGGCCGCGATGAATATTTCCGTCTCGGCCGCGCATCGGGCCTTTGACCGAGCCGAGATAAGTGCGCGCGACATCGAGCAGCGGCTCGCCGAAAGCGGTGCGACCGGCCTGGTCGCGAATGAGTGGGGCGAAGACATCGCCTTTTTGCAAAAACATTCCGCAAGCCGCGCTCACTGCTTCCTGGCCTTTGCCGACGTAAACGCCGCCGGTGATCATGCCGCCGCGATACAAACTCGCCAGTTTTTCCTCGAAGATGCGGGTTTGCAGCATCAGCCGATAAGCTTCGAGATAACGTGGGTGCAACGGCGCTTTTGCTTTCTGTTTTTTCCCCCGGGGACGCGCCGTCTGAAGCATCGCACGATTGTAGCTAACAACGGGCCGCGTGCGCAAAAAAATTTTCGCAAACACCTCGTCATCCCGAGTGAAGCCGAGGGAGCCCGTTGAAGTTACCTTAAAGGTTTCGCGGCGGGAGATTCTTCGGCTTCGCTCAGAATGACGTGGACGGGCGATCCTTCGGCTTCGCCCGGGCTCCGTGGCTCCTAATGCGCCATCAACGACGGAATGCGCGGCGCTTCTTCCGACATGGAAAACTGACGCTGCGATTCGGGGGCGGCTGCGTTGGTCGCTCCATTCGTTTCCGCCTTTCTCGGCGCGCTCAATTTCATTCCGACGAGCTTGCTCACGCCGCGTTCTTCCATCGTGACGCCATAAAGAATATCGGCTTTCGCGATCGTGCGTTTGTTGTGCGTGATGATGATGAACTGGCTCTGCGCGACGAAACGCTCCAGCACTTTGATGAATCGATTGATGTTGGATTCATCGAGCGGCGCGTCCATTTCATCCAGCACGCAAAACGGACTTGGCCGCACCATGTAGATGGCGAACAAAAGCGCCACCGCTGTCATCGTTCGTTCGCCGCCGCTGAGTAACGAAACGCTTTGTAACTGTTTCCCCGGCGGCTTGGCGATGATTTCGATCCCGCAATTGAGCGCATCGTTTTCATCCAGCAGTTGGAGGTCCGCCCGGCCGCCCCCGAAAAGCTCCGCAAACATTTCACGAAAATTGATTCGCACCTGCGCAAAAGTTTCCGCGAAAAGTTTTTGGGTGGTGGAATTGATGCGCGCAATGACATCGAGCAGCTCGCGCCGCGAATTCGTCAGATCAGTATTTTGGGTTTCGAGAAATTTGTAGCGTTCTTCCAGCTCATCGTACTCCTGCACCGCATCGAGATTGACCGGGCCCATGGCATCGAGCTGGCGGGTGAGCTCGGCGATCAATTTCGGCAATTCTTCCTCGCCGACTGATTCCTTCTCGCTTCGTTTTATTTGCGCGCGCAGAACTTTTTCGTGCGCGAAGGAATCGGGAACGAAGGCGCGCAGGTCGAGCTGGTAACGTTCCAGAGTGTGCTCGATCAAATGCTCGTTTTGCATTTGGAGCTGCGTCTGGCGCACGGTTTGCGCGCCGCGCTGTTCCTGCAATTCGCTCAGGCGATTTCGCGTCGCGCGCAGCTCGCTTTCGTTTTCCGTGACGGTCGTCATGCGCGCGGCTCGTTCCGCGACAAGTTTTTCCGTTTCGCTTTCGCGTTTCTGTCGTTGCGCGCTTTGCGATTCAATCGCGCCGGCGGACGTTTTGGATTCCTCCGCCTGCGCCACTAATCGGGCCTGATAATTTTCAATGTCTTCGCCGCGAAGCGCGATCAATTCCGCCAGCTCATCGCGCCGCGCCAGCATCGGCGCACGCAGGCGGGAAAGCGTTTCGTGTTTTTGTTCCTGCGTAGCCAGAGCGATGCGCAACTCCGCCAGGCGCGCAATCGCTTCCTCTTCCAGGCGCGAAGATTCCTCGCGTCTGGCGGCGAGCTGCGCGATTTCGGCGCTCTGACTTTTTATC
>DAIOVO010000113.1:0-5550 GCA_036758965.1 Chthoniobacterales bacterium | reverse complement strand
CGGTTATTGGGGGCGCTGTCGGAGGGCTTTTGGGAAAAGCAGCGGCTACCGGAAAACCAATCGGCACCACGGCACGTGAAGCTGTCGGTGTTTCTAAACCGCGCCGGCGACGCGCACGCCCAACGGTAAAAAAAGCAAAATCGCCCAAGCGCGGGCGAAGCAAAGCCAAAGCGCCCGCGAAGAGCCGTCGGCGGAAATCGCGACCGGTGCGGCGTGCGAAAACGGCCGCCCAATCCCGCCGCACAAAAACCAGCGCTCGCCGGTCGAGCAAGGCTAAGAAGACAGGCGCACGGAAGCGAACCGTAGGAAAGAAAGCGCGCAAACGCACTCCGGCCCGCAAAAAAACGCGCAGCGCCAGGTCGCGCAGTCGATCAAAGAAGCGCCGCTAGAAACTGGGCAGGGCTGGATTCGAACCAGCGAAGGCGTAAAGCCAGCAGATTTACAGTCTGCCCCGTTTGGCCACTCCGGAACCTACCCGTTTTGCGGAGCTTGTTATAGGCTCAGCCGGGAGAGGCCGCAAGTGCGCTCATTGCGCATAAAATTGCGCGATTTTCTCGACCACGAATTTTTGGGCCTCACGGCTCAGTTCCGGATAAATCGGCAAAGCTAACGATTCCTGAGCAGCGCGCTCCGCTCCCGGAAAATCGCCGGGTTTGTATTCCAGATACGAAAAGCATTCCTGCAAGTGCAGCGGGATGGGATAATAAATTTCGCTCCCAATTTCATTTTCTGCCAAATGCGCCTTCAGTTTGTCCCGCTCCGGCGCGCGAATGACAAACTGGTGATAGATGTGGTGATTGTTCACGCGGTCGCGATACGGCTCGCTCGGTAGGGTGAGGTGTTTTTCCAATTTGAGGCGGGCAAATTCTGCCCGATAAAAATCCGCCGCTTGGCGTCGAGCTTCTGACCAGGCGGCCAGGTGCGGAAGCTTGACGTTCAAAATCGCCGCCTGCATCTCATCCAGACGAAAATTTCCGCCGATAAATTGGTGGTGATAACGCGGTTCCATTCCGTGTTGCCGGTAAACGCGCAGACGGGTCGCCAGATTTTCGTTCTGGCAAGTGACGGCGCCGGCATCTCCCGCGGCGCCCAGATTTTTCGATGGATAAAAACTAAGACAGCCGAGATCGCCAATCGCGCCTGCTCTGGCCGTTCCCGCTGCCTGCGGATATTCCGCGCCAATCGCCTGCGCCGCGTCCTCGATCACCAGCAATTCAAATTCGCGGGCCAGCGCCATCACCGCCGCCATCTCGCAGCACAACCCGAAGAGATGGACTGGCATGATCAGACGAACAGTTTCGTTACCACGAGTCGTTAGATTTCCATTTTCCAGATGGCAATCCTTTTGGATAAAACGGCGAAGAGCTGTCGACGAAATATTGAAAGTCGCCGTATCGATATCCACGAAGTAAGGCGTGGCGCCGACCCGGGCGATGCAGCCGGCAGTGGCGAAAAACGAATAAGGCGTGGTAATGACGGCGTCGCCCGGCCCAATCTCCAGCGCCATCAGCGCCGCCAGCAGAGCATCCGTGCCGGAAGAAACGCCGATGGCAAATTTTGTTCCGAGATATTCGCAAAGCGCGCGCTCAAACTGCTCAACTTTCGGCCCGAGAATGAAACGTTGTGTGCGCAATACGTCATCGATTTCCTGGCGGATCGGCTCGGCCAGCGCGCGATATTGTTCGCTTAAATCGAGCAACGGCACCCGCATAGCGAGCAGAATGGCACCTCCCCTTCGGCACGCAAGCGCAGCGTTGACCTCGGCACAACGGTTGCTCTAATCTGAGTCGATGTCACTCCTTCGCGGGCTTTTCTGGCTCGTTCTCTTCGCCTTCTTTACCTTTTGTTTCATCGTCCTTTTCCAGTACGGCACGCACGATTTTTCCAGCGGCTTCAGAACCGAAGGGCTGCGCGTGAAGAACTTCGTCATGCAATCGATCAGTAAATCGAAGCCCTCGCCTACGCCGAGCGCCCGGAAATAATTTAGCGGACGAACTCCACTGCCGGTTCGCGCGCGAGGTAGCCGGCCGCGCGGGCGTCACCCAGGAAACGGCGGATCGCTTCGCGTCCACTAGCGCCGTAGTCGCGCGTGTAATCATTCACATACATGCCGATAAATTGAGAGGCGAGCGCATCATCCATCTCGCGCGCATACGGCATCGAGTGGCGCACCGCTTCTTTCCGATGCGCCAGCCCGTAGTCGATGCTCTCACGCATAATAATCGTTAGGTCGCGCTGAATTTCCGGCGCAATGTCCCGCCGCAAAACATTTCCGCCGAGCGGCAGAGCTAATCCGGTCCGTTCTTTCCACCACTCGCCGAGATCGACGATTTTCCGAAAACCGGCGGTTTCATAAGTGAGCTGGCCTTCATGGATAATAAGCCCCGCATCGGCGCGACCTTCACGCACCGCGGCAAAGATTTGATCGAACGGGACAACGATATGCTCGAATTCGCCCAGGAAGAGTTGCAGCGCCAGAAACGCGCTCGTCATTTTCCCGGGCACAGCGATCACTTTCCCGCGCAAGTCGTCGATTGATTTGATCGAAACGAGCAGCGGGCCGTAGCCGTCACCCATGCTGGCGCCGCAGGGCAGCAGCCGATAACGATCGGTCACGTAGGCATAGGCGTGAATCGAGACCGCGGAGATATGCAGTTCACCCCGGGTGGCGCGCTCGTTCAGCGTTTGAATATCTTCCAGCCGATGCTCGAAACGATAGCCGCGCAGATCGATTTTCTCCGCCGCCATCGCGTAAAACATGAAGGCGTCATCGGGATCGGGCGAATGACCGAGTGTGAAAATTTCCCCCATCGTGGCTGATGCTATGCGCGCGCGCCGACGTCGCAAACGCGCCGTTTGCGTTGCCGCGAGCGATTCGATATTCTCACCTTCATGCCAAAATCCGCTCTCGGTAAAGGTCTCGGCGCATTGATCGCCGCCCACCCGAGTGCGCCCGTTCCTGCATCGCCCGATGCGGGCGAACGCATCCAGCAAGTCAATTTGGAATCGATTTCGCCGAGTCCGCTTCAGCCGCGGAAAGAATTTGCGCCGGATGCGTTGCAGGAACTGGTCGAATCGATTCGGCAGCACGGAATCATTCAGCCGCTGGTGGTGCGAGCGGTGAACGGGCGATACGAGTTGATAGCCGGCGAACGCCGCTGGCGCGCGGCACAGCAAGTTGGATTGACGCAGGTTCCAGTGATTGTGCGCGAGGCGAACGATCTCGAAGTTCTCGAAATCTCGCTCATTGAAAATCTTCAGCGGGCTGATCTGAGTCCGATCGAAGAAGCGCACGGGTATGCGCGTCTGGCGGGCGAATTTGGAATGCGGCAGGAAGAAATCGCGCAAAAAGTTGGACGCAGCCGCGCCGCAGTCGCCAATGCCCTTCGTCTGCTCGATCTCCATCCTCAGGTGCAAACATGGTTGACGCAGGATTTAATTTCCGTTGGTCACGCCAAAGTTTTGCTCGGATTGAAATCGCAACCCGAACAACTCGCGTTTGCGGAAACAGTGCTGCGCCGCAGCGCAACCGTTCGCTCAACCGAGCGGATGGTCGCGCGTCATCTCAATGGCGATGGCACGCGCCGCCGCCGCCGCAAAGCGTTGCTCTCGGTAAACGCGGCCGCGATCGATCATTTGCAGTCACGTCTCCAGGAACACCTTGGCACGCGCGTGATTTTGCATCACGGCGAAAAGCAGGGCCGAATCGAGATCGAATATTACGGCAGCGACGATTTGCAGCGGATTTTGCAGTTGCTCGGTTTGCCGCCGGAAAACTAAGTGCGCGTTTTACTGCTGGCGCTTTTGCTCGCGATTTCCTCGCCGGCAAATGCGGAACAACTTTGGGAAAAATTTTCCGGCGCAAAAGCTTTCGCGCATGCAAAAGCGTTGGTCGATCTCGGTCCACGTCCGGCCGGGTCTGAGGCGCTGGAGAAATCGCGCGCTTATCTCACTACGCAGCTTGAGGCGGCCGGATGGCGCGTTACGCGGCAGCAATTTTCAGAGTCAACACCCCGCGGGGAAATGAAGTTCGTTAACCTGTTCGCCACTTTTGATCCCGCCATTTCAGGCCGCCCAACTTTTCTGCTTTGTTCTCACTACGACACCAAAACTTTCGAGACTTTCCGTTTCGTGGGCGCGAATGATGGCGCCTCCGGAAACGCGTTGCTTTTGGAAATGGCGCGGGTTCTATCGACCCAGCCGTCGTTCGCTGAAAAAGTAGAGCTGATCTTTTTCGATGGCGAAGAAGCATTCGAAAATTTTACCGAGATAGACGGGCTTTATGGCAGCCGCTATTTTGCGCAACATCTGGGCGAGCAGGCGAAACAATTTCGCGGCGGAATGTTGTTCGATATGATCGGCGACAAAGATCTGGTGGTAACCCTCCCGCCCGATTCGCCGGAGAATCTTGCGCGTGGAATTTTCGCGGCGGCCGACGCGCTCAAGGCGCGCAATCATTTTACTTATTTCGATCGCGACGTAACCGACGATCATACGCCTTTGAACGTAATCGGAATTCCGGTGATCGATTTGATCGACTTCGATTTTCCGGCCTGGCACACCGAAGCGGACACGCTCGATAAAATCAGCGCGGAAAGTTTGGAAATAGTCGGGCGAACCGCCCTTTATGATTTGGCGACGCGGGCGTTGAAATGAAGTGGATAGCAGCGCTAGTCGCGATTGTTTTTGGAATTGGCGCCGGCGAATTACTGGTTCGTTTGCCGCTCGTGCATCAAATGGGCGGCCGCGTCTGCGGGCGTGGCGACTTAGTGGCGCTGGTCGGTTCGCGCGGAATTTTTTCTTCGGACGTAAAACGCAAGGGCGAGCAAAATCCGGCGCGCGACTCGGTGGTAGTGCAGGATGAAGTGATCGCAACGGAAACTCTGCGCCAACAGATCGGCGCCGCTTCCGCCACGCTTCGCCCTTTCGAAGACGAGTTTGGCGACGAGAAAAAACTTCAAGCCGCTTTGCGCGAAAATCATCTCGGCGAAAACGATCTGCGAAAACTGGCCGGGCTCGCCACCGAGGGAGATCGCTGGATCGAGACGCAACTTCCTCCTCCGCCGCGCGAAGACGAAATCGTCGCTTGGTTCCAGCAGCACGAGAATGCATTTGCGCTTCCATTGCGAATTCGTGCGCGTCACGTCTTCCTGGCCGCGCCGGACGGCTCCGCGCCAGAGCTCGTTGAAGCCAAACAGAAAGCGGTGGAAGAAGTGATGAAGCGGTTGAAACGGGGAGAAGATTTCGCGCAGATGGCCGCGATCGTCTCCGAAGATGAGGCGACCAAAAATAATGGAGGCGATCTCGGATTTTTCGCCGCCAACCGCGTGCCGCCCGAATTTTTTTCTGCGGTGGAAAAACTGCGCTTAAACGGAGAAGTCTCGTTAGTTCGATCGCACCTCGGTTTCCATGCTGTGCAGGTAACGGAAATACAACCGGCGCGCGCGATGGCGTTTGTAGAGGTGCGCGGCGAAATTCGAGATCGTCTCGCTGCCACCAAACGAAGCGCCGCCGTGACCGCGCTCGCGCAGCAGCTGGCACCAAAGCAAT
>DAIOVO010000112.1:0-5616 GCA_036758965.1 Chthoniobacterales bacterium | reverse complement strand
TACGCGCCGTTCAAGGGCGAGATCGAAGGGCGCAATCGTGGCGTAATGGTTTCAATGGAACCGGGAACGAGCACGGCCTACGCGCTGAACAATATCCAGGCGCGCGGAAAACTTTTCGTCGGGCCGCAGGAAGAAATTTATGCCGGCATGATCGTGGGCGAGAACGCGCGCCCGGAAGACTTGCCGGTCAATCCCTGCAAAGCGAAACATCTCACCAACATGCGCAGCCAGGGCGACGGCAAAGGCATTCAACTGGAAGCGCCGTTGAAGATGAGCCTGGAGCGCGCGATCGAATACATCAGTTCGGACGAATTTGTGGAAGCGACACCGAAATCACTGCGTCTGCGCAAGCGCATTCTCAATGCCACGCAACGGAAGCGGGCGACGGCTGCGGTGGCGGCTTAGACTGCTGCGATCTACGATTCGTTAGCTCAGAAGTGTCCGATGGAAAGGACATTACATCTTTGTAATGTTCACGAAAGCGGGTTGACACTTCGGCGTACGATTCCATGTCTCTTTTTGGCAAACTCATTATTTCACCATGAAAATTAATCCGCAAAATTCTGATTCTCGTCTCAGTGCAATCGCCCGACGCGCCACCGTCATCGTGCTTTTTTCCGCCGCCGCCGCGATGGCGTATGTGGCCGTCAAACCTCCGCCACTCACTTCCGTTTCTGAAAATCATCGGCAGGCGTGGATGAAGTCGCGGGAGGATCGTGACGAAGTAGTGGGAAATAAGCGCACGTTGCCCGGCCCCGATAACGATCTCGGGCCGTTGCTGGCCGCAGCGGAGGATTATGCCAATCGCGCTTATCCGGCAGACTACATTCCGTTGCAATTGAGCCTTCAGGCGCAAGGGGCATTCAACCAGGTAAAATCGCGCGGCAATTCCAAAAAAGGACCGTCAGCAGGGCAGTGGACATTGATCGGTCCAAGCTCAGCCAACGATCCCGCGATCCTGACTTTCAGCGGCGCGCCTTACACGACTTCGGGCCGAATCACCGGGCTAGCCCTCCAACCGAACTGCGGCCAGGGCCATTGCTATCTCTACGTGGCGGCAGCCGGCGGCGGTATCTGGAGAACGGACAAAGCCTTGCACACTAATCCCTCGCAGCGCTGGGACTTTGTCTCCGGAAGTTTTGCCACGAACGCTATCGGCACCCTCATCGTGGATCCGACTGATCCATCAGGTAAAACGGTTTACGCGGGGACGGGCGAGCCGAACGCCTCGGCCGATTCGGAAGCGGGTCTGGGCCTCTACAAGACTACCAATGGCGGAGATAGCTGGACGCTGCTTCCCGCGGTGACGACGACGACAATTTCAGGTCCCTACACCGGGAATGCTTTCCTTAATCGCGCGATCAATTCCGTAGTCGTCGATCCAACGAATCACAACATCCTTTATGTTGGGACGGCCAGCGCGGTTCGAGGCGTTGCTTCCGTCTTGAATGGCGCTGATTCCGCGCCACCGACGCCGCTCCCCGGCCGCGGCGTTTACAGAAGCACCGATGGTGGGCAGACCTTCACCTTACTCAATAGTTCCACCTCCGGACTGCCATTCGTCTTCCGCGGAGTCACCAACGTGGTGCTCGATCCGAGCGATCATAATACGGTCTATGCCGGGCAATTTAGTCAGGGTGTTTTCCGATCGAATGATGCGGGTGCGAGTTGGACGCAGATATTCGCCCCGGTGAATCCCGCCTCGGCGATTGAGCGCGATTCCATCGCCGTCGCGGCTCTTTCCAACGGACACACCCGAATGTTTCTCGGTGCGGGTGACAACGGGACGTTCACCGCTCGGTTCTACCGGAGCGATCTGGTCGAAACTGGAACGCCGACCTTTACCAACATAACGACAGCGCAAAACAGCAACTACTGCGCAAGCCAGTGCTGGTATGACAACGTGGTCTATTCCCCAGCAGGTAAGCCCGACGTCGTTTACCTCGGCGGCTCCTTCGACTACGGCAACTACGGTTTTACCAACAACGGCCGCGCATTTATCTATTCGACTGACGGTGGCGCTTCCTTCACCGATCTGACTTGGGATGCGACTACCAAACCGACACCGGCGGGTTCCTGTTGCCAGCCCAATCCGATTGCGCCCAACGGCATGCACCCGGACCAGCACGCGATCGTAGAAATCCCTGGTACTAATGCCGCATTCTTTGGTTCCGACGGCGGGCTCACTCGCTCGAGCGGAGCGTTTGCCAACATCTCGTCGCAATGCGCTTCACGTGGTCTGACCGGAACGAACCTCGCTCTGTGCCAGCAGCTTCTCTCCCGGGTGCCGACGCAGCTTTACACCACCTACAATGATGGACTTTCCACGCTGCAATTCACGAGTCTTTCGATCAATCCGTTCGATTCGAACAACTTGCAAGGCGGCACTCAGGACAATGGCACATTTCAGACGACCGGAAGCACCTCGATCTGGCCGCAGATCATTTATGGAGATGGTGGTCAATCCGGTTTCAATGCTGCAAATCCTGCGATCCGCTTTAATACCTTCACGGGCCAGGCCAACGACGCCAACTTCCGAAGTGGTGATCCTTCCAAATGGGTCATCATTTCGGCGCCGATCCTTTCCAGTCCTGAAGGCTCCTACTTTTATCCACCTATTATCGCAGACCCGAATCCAGCAAACGCGGGATCGATTTTCCAAGGCTCACAGAGCGTTTGGCGGACGCAGGATTGGGGCGGCAACCAAGCCTATCTGGAGGCGAATTGCCCCGAATTCTTTACCTCATCGGTGCAACCAGGATGCGGGGACTTTGTTCCGATCGGTCCTGCGGGAGCAACCGACTTAACATCAGCGGCTCTTGGCACGCGCGCCGGGACTTTCGTCGCCGCCATTGAACGCGCCCCCAGCGATTCTGGAACGCTCTGGGTTGCGACTGGCACCGGGCGATTGTTCATCTCGAAAAACGGGGACGCGGCGGCTAGCTCGGTTACGTTCACACGGTTGGATAACCTGGCGACAAACAGCCCTAATCGCTTCATCAGCTCGATCTACATCGATCCCAATAATCCGAATCATGCATGGGTCTCGTATTCCGGCTACAATGCGACTACTCCGACGACGCCGGGACACGTCTTTGAAGTCACCTACAACAATATTCCCACCGCACCGACCGCGACTTGGACGAACCTCGACGGCGGCACTGGGCCGATGGGCGATCTTCCGGTTACCGATTTGGTGCGCGATAAAGCGACGGGCGATCTCTACGCTTCAACCGACTTCGGAGTCCTTCGATTGGTCGGCGGAAATTCGGCTAATGGCTGGATCGTCGCCGGGACGGGATTGCCAATGGTCGAGGTTTCTGGCCTGACGATCGCTCCTGGATCGCGTTATCTCTTCGCCGCGACGCACGGGCGCAGCGCCTGGCGCTTGCAGTTGCCGTAGGTTATTTTGGACCGGGCGGTTCCCTCCCGTCCGGTCCACGAATTTTTATGATGCGCTGGCTGATTGTTCTCTGCTCAGCGCTCACGCTTACGACCGCTTCCTTGGCAAATGAATCTCCGCCGGGAATTCTTGAAGGGCATCTCAAAATTGTTTCGCTGAAATCGGTCGAGCTGGCGGAGGGGGATGCGCCGGCCGTGACTGCCACCACCTATGCCGAATATCCCCTCGCGATTTCGAGTCGGTCTGGAGAGAAAGAAATCGCGCATCTCACCGCCGATGCCAGCGGCAACTACCACCTTTCTCTTCCGCCAGGCGATTATGTTTTGGATGTTCAAGACCGCGCGCACAAACACATCCGTGCGCAGCCGAAAGAGTTCACGGTGACATCGAACCAAACCGTGCGTGTCGATATGGAACTTGATACTGGCGTTCGTTAAAGCGCGGTTCCGCTTCGATTGCACTTTTCTCCGAGCTGTCTTTGAAACACGAGGCTGCGCCGCGCGTCCGATTGCGTGGGCGGGTGTAGTATCATTAAGATAATGAAAATGGCCGAAACGCCCGAAGAAGAGCGCGCCTGGATGGCGCAATAGCGTCTGGCGGAAAAGGGTTGCTGGAAATTAAGCGTGAGGAATTGCACGCCCTAACCGAAGAGCAGGCGCTCGCCAACATGGAAACTCTACTCGGTTCGATTACATTTCCTCTTCCCGCTTATCTTGAGCGTAAGAGTTCCGGCCTGGAGGAGCAGCAACGCTTGTTTATTAAACTGCGATGACGCCGCAGATCGAGGCGGGACTCTGCAGGAATTTTTCTCAAAGCGCAGCTGGAAATTCTGCATCATCGGCGGCCTGGCGGTTCAGCCTTGAGCGAACCGAGACAGACGCGCGACGCTGACGCGACGCTTCTGACGGATTTTGGCGGCGAAGGTGTTTTAATGCGCCAGGGTGAGACGCTGGATGTTCCGCTCATTTTCCGCGAGTTGACGCCGCTGGCGAAGTTGAAAGAGCAGCCGGAGATTGTCGGTCAACTGCGGGAGCTGATGCATAACATTTGTAGCCGTCATCTTAGGCCTGAGGCAGACCTTAAAGGTGACCTCCACGGGATCCCTCGACTTCGCTCGGGATGACAATGCTTGGGGTGCTGGTTGACATCCGCCGTGTTTCGCGGTTTAATTTTGGCCGTTAGTTTGCCTCCTCGTTAATTCTCTCTGCGAGGCGCGCCCGTTTCCGCTTCTAAACAAAGGTTCTCTGGCCAGGCGACTTCCATAATTTTTTACAAGGCCGCACCATTTATGGCGGGACACAGCAAGTGGGCAAAAGTTAAACGCTTCAAGGGCGCGATCGACGCCAAACGGGGTAAGATTTTCAGCAAGCTGTCGAAAGAAATTTCGATCGCGGCGAAAAGCGGCGGGGGCGATCCAAATGGCAACCCACGTTTGCGCAGCGCGATCGTCGCGGCGCGAAGTGCAAGCATGCCCAACGATAACATTGAGCGCGCGATCAAACGCGGCACGGGCGAAGGCCACGACGCTGCGCACTTCGAGGAAATCGTTTACGAAGGTTACGCGCCGGGTGGGGTGGCGGTGATCGTAGAAGCAGCGACCGACAACAAGAACCGCACCGCAGCGGAAGTGCGCAGCATTTTTACAAAAAACCACGGCAACCTCGCCTCCAGCGGAAGCGTTTCCTACATGTTTCATCGCAAAGGGCAGATTCTTTTGCCGCGGGATTCGATCGAGGAATATCGCCTGCTCGAGCTGGTCCTGGAAGGCGGCGCGGAAGAGTTGACAAACGCGGAAGAAGTGTATGTTATTACCACTGCTCCCGATCAGCTCTATGCTGTAGCTGAAGCGCTCAAAAATGCAGGCGTTACCACCGAGAGCCAAAAGTTTACCTTCATCCCCGATACGACAATTACAGTCGGCGACGAGACCGTGGCGCAACAGGTTTTGCGCTTGTGCGACGCGCTCGAAGACGATGATGACGTGCTCACTGCAATGGCGCGCGAACTGGTGACCCAAAGGGGAGTAGGGGAATCGGCCTCCGCCGTTTGGAAGCTATTACGATCTCGTAATAGCTTCCACTATTCCGACGCGGAGACTATTCCGAGTGAACCTGAGGTCGTGGAGACCATTCGTCCCAACGGCCGATATGGCCCCGCGATGCAATTGAGCCTTTTCGATTAAACGCTCTGCCTCGCTCGGCATAGTCCTCCCT
>DAIOVO010000111.1:3016-5796 GCA_036758965.1 Chthoniobacterales bacterium | reverse complement strand
AGTTAAGTCTGGTTGAGCGCGACAATTTTTCCGCGCGAATGTTTCCAGGCGAACCGATGGCGAATGGCGGCGGAGACGACGCGTTTTGCGGTCGCGATGGCAGAGAGTAGATTTTTGCCTTTGGCAAGCTCGGCGGTGATCGCGGCCGAGTAGGTGCAGCCGGTGCCGTGGGTCAGAATTCCAGGAACGAAGGCGCTGGAAAATTCCTCTCGCTTCCCGCGATGAAAAAACACATCGGTCGCGCGCCGATTTTTTAAATGTCCTCCCTTGAGCAGAACCGCCACTCGATATTTTTTCGCCAACGCTTCAGCGGCGCGACGCATCGCCGGCAGATCGGGAATGGGTTCGCCCAGCAAACGCGCGCCTTCATCGAGATTCGGCGTGATGAGATTCGCGAGGGGAAACAGTTCCCGCTCGTAAATTTCAATCGCATCGTCGCTCAGCAAAGCGTCGCCGGAACTGGCGATCATCACCGGATCAACGACCAAATTTCTTCGCCGCAAACGTCGCACGCCGTCCGCCACCACCGAGACAATCTCAGCGTTGCAAAGCAGACCGGTCTTGATCGCGCGCACCGGAAAACTTTTCCGCAGGAGCGCAATTTGCTCTGCCACAATTTCCGGATCGGCCGCTTGAATGCGCGAAACTTTTCCCGGCGTCTCGGCCACGATGCAGGTAATGGCGGACAGACCGTAAACGCCGCGCGCGGCGAAAATTTTGAGATCGGCCTGCGCGCCCGCACCGGCGCTGCAATCCGAGCCGGCAATCGTGAGCGCAACCGGGGGCGAACTTAAACGATGCAACGAGCTAACGATTCAAAGATTCTACGCTCCATCGCTGCCGATGGCTTCCACTGGGCAGCCTTCCATCGCTTCCTTGCAAAGCCCTTCTTCCTCCGGCGATTCGGATTGTTTGTAAACGAAGGAGTGGCCCCCGTCATCGTTGCGCTTGAAATTGGCGGGAGCGGTTTCACGGCAAAGATCGCAATCGATGCATTGGTCATCGACGTAAAACTTTCCCTCTACGTTTTCGGGATATTTATTTGCGGCGTCGGCCATTTTCTTATCGCTCCTGGAAATGTCGGGGTAGGTTAAAAAGAATCAAAATTGGTGCAATGAGTTTTTGTTTTTCTCGACAGCGCGACCCCTTTGGGGTCTAAGCGCGATGAAGGAATAACTGTGCCACGCGCGAGCAAAAAAACCAGAGCCAAGCAGACCTTGCGCGCCTACGCCATCGAGCTGGTGCTCTATGCCGTGATGGTGACGATTTATTTTTTCGCCGTCCTGCATTTTCTGGCGGATTGGCTTTATAAAACCGAACAACGCCACATCACACTTTACGCTTTTGTCGCGCTGGCCTTGATCGTCGGCCAGGCGGTGGCGTTCGAAGCAATCACGACGGCACTCTTGAAATGGCTCCAGGGAGGTCGCTCGGAGTAAATGTTTTTCCCGATCTCGCATTCCACCATCAGCCCGATTTATCTGGCCGTGATTGGATTTTTAATCGGAATTCTCGGCGGCTTTTTCGGCGTTGGTGGAAGTTTCATTGCCGGCCCGGCCTTGCGCGCGGTGGGCGTGCATTGGAACATTGCTGTCGGCACCGACCTGGCGCATATCGTCGGGAAATCTGTGGTAGCGGCGAGACGCCATCGCGCGCTCGGTAACGTGGATCTCAAGCTCGGTCTCATCATGGCCTGCGGAACAATCGTGGGAGCGGAAGGCGGTGCGCAGTTGATCCAGGCGCTCAAACGCGCGGGGAACGTGGATTTTGTCGTCAGCATCGTCTCGATTGTCGTTTACGTGAGCATCTCCGCTTTCATGGGCTGGGAAGGATTGCGCACGCGCGCGGCACAAAAGCGCGGCGGCAGAACCAAAACCAGCACCGCCGGGAACAAGGCCGATCAGTCCGCCTTCGCTCATATTTCACGCTCCATGCAACGGCTGCGACTCCGGCCGATGATCACACTGCCGGTTTCCGGCGTCACCATTTCCCTCTGGATCATTCTGGTTGTTTCGTTCGTTGGCGGAATCTTCAGCGGTTTCCTCGGCGGTGGCGCCGGTTACATCCGCATGCCTTCGATGGTTTATGTTTTGGGAATCCCAACCCATCTCGCAGTCGGGACCGATCTTTTCGAGATCATCATTTCGGCTGGCTACGGAACTTTCACGCACGCGATCAAAGGCAACGTCGATATTTTGATCGCGCTTGTCATGCACACCGGGGCGGCAGTCGGTGCGCAGATCGGCGCCATCGCCACCCAATATTTTGCCGGACCGAAGATCCGGCTTTTGTTCGTTCCGTTGCCGCTGATCGGCGCGCTGATCGTGATCTACACATTGATGACGGGACACAAATTGTGAAGCTGGCCATTTGCAGCGATGGCACCGCTTCCTCCGACAATGCCGTCCGCATCGGCAGCCTGATCGCGCGCGCCGCCGCTCAAAGCGAGATCGCGCTACTCGGCGTGGCCGAGGAACCGCAGGATGAACAACCGCTGCGCAACGCGCTTGAAAAACAGGCGGAAACTTTGCGGCAGACCGGCGCGAAAACCGAGCTGCAAATCGGTTCGGGCGAACCGATTGTTCAGATTCTGGCGCAGACTTCTTCCCGAAAGGACGATCTCGTTATCGTTGGCGCCCGTGCGAAAGAGGCGTCCGGTTTGTTCTGGCGTTCGCAGCGCACCTACGAATTGATTCGCGCCATTACCCCGCCGGTTTTGGTGGCAATCGGCGATTGCCAGCAGTTCGCCCGTTTCCTGGTCTGCACCGGCGGGGAAAATT
>DAIOVO010000111.1:0-3006 GCA_036758965.1 Chthoniobacterales bacterium | reverse complement strand
GATGCGGCGGTTAAATTGACCGCTTCGCTCGCGGCTTCACTTGGCGCGGAAGTCACGCTTTTGCATGTGATGGCGGAGCCGCCGGCGGTTTTCGCTGATTTGGTCGAGATGGAGGAAGACGTCGATAGTCTGCTCGCTTCCGGCTCGGAGCTTGGCCGCAATTTATCAGCGCAGAAACAAACGCTCGAAAAAATGGGCGTCAAAACTCAGGTGCGCGTTCGACATGGGCTGGTGGTGGAACAGGTGTTTGCCGAATCGAGCGAAGGAACCTACGACCTCATTGTCTCGGGCTCATCGCGCGCGCGCGGTCCGCTGCAGCATTACATCATGGGCGATTTTTAGGCAGCTAGATTCGGCGCGTACAATTTGCGCCCTAGACTACCGGATGGGAGCCACGAAAACTTCTTCGCGTCGCCGTCCTCTCACACGCCGCAATTGGCTCACCCATCTTTGGCGGGAATGGACAGTGGAAAGCCTGCGCCCGATGGCGCCGGCTTTCGCGCATCCCACACCGCAAAGTTGGACTAACAACGAGCTGACCGCCTCCTGGCTCGGTCACTCCACCGTTCTGATTAATTTTTTCGGCATCACCATTCTGACCGATCCGGTTTTATTTCCGCGAATCGGAATCCGCCTGCCGTTTCTCACTATTGGCCCAAAGCGCTTAACCCAGCCCGCGCTCCGTTTCCGGAACTTCCGCCGATTGATCTGGTGATCCTATCGCACGCCCATTTCGATCACATCGATCGGCGCACGCTGAAATGTTTTACCGGCGCCACCCGCGTCGTCACGCCCACGCGCACCCGCGACTTGCTGCGCGGCACAAAATTCGCCGAAATCATCGAGCTGGAGTGGAACAAAACGACCCAGTTCTCGTTAGGCGGTCGCGAGCTCGAAGTGCGCGCCTTTCGAACCAAACACTGGGGCGCGCGCTTGCATTACGACGATTACCGCGGCTACAACGGCTACGTTCTCGCGCGCAAAAACAAGCGCATCATCTATGGCGGCGACACCGCCATGACCGATGCCTTTGCCAAATTGCGCGACGATCATCCATTCGATCTCGCCATCTTGGCCATCGGCGCCTACGACCCGTGGATTCGGGCGCACGCCACCCCCGAGGAAACAATCGCGATGGCGAACGCCGCCGGCGCGCGTTTCATCATGCCGGTGCACCACCAAACGTTCCGCCTGAGTGTCGAACCATTCCGCGAACCAATCGAGCGTTTCACCCGCGCGCTCGCTCCAACCCCGGAGCGGATCGCCTTAACTGAAATCGGCGAGACGTTTATGTTGCCACCGTAAATCTTGCCGCCATCCGCGCGCCCGCTATCTTGCCAGCGCCCACGCGCCGAAGTAGCTCAGCTGGTAGAGCAGCTGATTCGTAATCAGCAGGTCACGGGTTCGAATCCCGTCTTCGGCTCCAGCGCGCCATGTCTTTCGCCATTATCGTTCCGACTTTGAATGAAGTGGACAACATTTCACCCCTGGTTGAGCGGCTTGAGCAATGCGCGCCCGACTTTTCCGAAATTGTTTTTGTCGATGACGGATCGACTGATGGCACCGCGGAAAAAATTCGCGCGCTCAATGGCAGACATCGGCTGCGATTGTTGCAACGCGACTCCGCCGTTCGCGGCCTGGCGGGAGCGATTATCGACGGCGCCAGATCGACCGCGACGGAATTTCTAGTGGTGATGGATGCCGATCTCAGTCATCCGCCGGAAAAAATCGTGGCGCTACTGCAACCTTTGCAGAGTGGTGAAAGCGATCTTGTGATCGGCAGTCGTTATGTCGCTGGCGGAACAACGCCCGGCTGGCCACTTTGGCGACGCGGCATGTCGCGCGCAGCCGCTCACCGGCGCGCGCGATTCGATGTGCGGATTTTTCGCGATCCGGCGCGATTTTCTGCTGCGCTTTGGCCAGAACGTCGCCGGGTTCAAAATTGTTTTTGAAATTCTGGTGCGCGGCCGGAAAATTTTACGGGTGCGCGAAATTCCCATCGTTTTTCGTGATCGCGCCCACGGCCAGTCCAAAATGTCGTTCGGAGAAGCCGCGCGTTTTGCCGGGCATTGGTTGCGCGCGGTGACGAAGAGAATTTTCGCGCCGGCTCGTGCGCCGCTACCGCTCCCAGCGCAGGAACTTTCGCGCGATTAATTCCGCGAACTTCCACGGGATCCCTCGGCTGCGCTCGGGATGACGGCTATCCCTGCACGATCTCGTCCGGCAATTCGTTAATCGTATCGCCCGTCCGCGGAAAATTCGCCGCCAGCAATTTCCCCACTTCGTTGACGCCAAGCACAATCGCGTGACTGAAATGTTCGTTCCGAAAATGCTCTCGCATTGCGCCCACTAACTTGTCCCAGAATTCCTGGCCCGCTTTTTCGTGCACGCCCACATCGCCCACCACTGCGTACTTGTGTTCGCGCGGGGCCACAAAAATCAGGACCGCGTTGCGCTCCCGCGTTTTCTCCATTCCGAGCTGCAAGAATTTCTTGCGCGCCCGCGCCAGCGCATCGTCATCAAACTGTCCGCGCTGGATAAAAATACGGATCTGTCCCGAAGTCCGTCCCTCCGCTCGCTTGATTGCCTGGGTGATTTTCTGGTGATCGAGTCGTTGGAGAAACCGATGTGTGCGCATCTTACCAACTGGATCCCGCGCCGCCGCCGCCGAAACTTCCTCCGCCGGAACTGAAACTTCCAAAGCCGCCCCCACCTCCGGAACTTCCGCCGCCCGACCATCCGCCGCCGCCCCAGCCGCCCGAAACGAATGGACCACCAAATCCAGTGTAGCGGTAGCCGCCGCTTTTTCGTGATACACGGATAATGAACAGAAAAATCAGCAAAATAATGAGAAAGCCGAAGAGGCCAATCGGCGAGTTTTGATTGCCATGCTCGGCGTTGGTGCGGCCGGTGCCTTTATATTCGCCACGAATCGCTTTGCAGATGGAATCCACGCCGGCGATCATCCCGCCCTCGTAGTCTTTGTTGCGAAAATGCGGTTTGATC
>DAIOVO010000110.1:2902-5939 GCA_036758965.1 Chthoniobacterales bacterium | reverse complement strand
GAGATTCCTCATTGGTGATTCTGAAACCCGATTCCCGGGAACGGCTCTGTAGCTGCAGGATTGCTCCAACAAATCACAATGAAACTGTACGTAGGTAATCTCTCCTTTGAGACGACCGAGAACGATCTTCAGGATCTTTTCGAACAACATGGCCAGGTCGGCGAAGTCGCCCTCATGACCGACCGCATGACCGGCAAGTCACGCGGGTTCGCTTTTATCACCATGAACGATAAAGCACAGGCCGAGGCGGCGATGAACGCCACTAACGGCAAAGAATTAAATGGGCGGGCGCTCAGTGTGAGCGAGGCGCGTCCCCGTGAAGAGCGGCCCCGGCCATATGGCGGCGGCGGCGGCGGTGGCGGTGGCGGTGGTGGTGGCGGTAACCGTTCCTACACAGGCCGGCGCCGGTAGTAACCAATCATGGCAGCCGGTCCCGCAAGGCCGGCTGCTTGTATTTCATGCCATCAGAAAAAGCTCTCGCGCTGGAAGGAACGATCATGACGGTGCTGCCTGGTACCATGTTTCGTGTCGCTCTGGCGAATCAACATCTCGTTCTCGCTCATATCTCAGGAAAAATGCGCAAACGTTTTATCCGGCTCACCATCGGCGATCGCGTCAAGCTCGAGATGTCGCCTTACGATACAGACAAAGCGCGCATAGTTTATCGCCTCTGACCCATGCGTTACTACTTCGATAAACCGCGCGCGCGCAAAGCGACCAGCGCAGTAGTCATCAAACGGCTGCTCGTGCGCTGTCCCGCGACGGCCAAGCTCGCGCCCACCGGCAAGACCATCGATGAACAACTCTGGCCTGCGACCAGGCTCGGTTCAGGCAAGCTCACCTGTCCGCATTGCCGGCAGGTGCATAACTGGACGAAGAAGGACGTAGTGCTGGCGCGCTGACTCGGCCGGGTTCCTGCTTCTTCTCTTTTCCGCTATGACGCTGCGCATTCCATTTGAGCGCGTGAACTGGGAAACCAGCTCCTTCCTCATCGGCACCGTCGTACTCACCCTCACCGCCGTTCCTCTCTACTTGTGGCACTTCGGTATCGATTGGTTTCAGATCGCTCTCTTCTTCGCCTTACTCTTCGCCACCGGCTTTAGTATCACGCTCGGTTATCACCGGCTGTTTTCCCATCTGGCCTTTCGCGCCCGTTGGCCTATCAAACTCTTCGTTCTTATTTTTGGCTCAGGCGCTTTCGAGAATTCCGTCCTGATGTGGGCGAGCGAACACCGCCGCCATCACAAACACGTCGATCACGAGGACGATCCCTACGACATCACCAAAGGCTTTTTTCACGCCCATATCGGCTGGCTGCTCTTCAAGCTTCTCCCCCAGCCGCCTTTCGACAATGTCGCTGATCTCAAGAAAGATCGGCTGATCATGTGGCAGCACCGCTACGTCCACTTCCTTGCTGTCCTCGTGAGCTTTGTCTTTCCCGCCGCCCTCGGCGCGTGGTGGAATGGCTGGGCCGGCGCCCTCGGCGCCTTCCTACTCGCCGGAGTGGCGCGAGTAGTCGTCCTGCAACATTGCACCTTCTTTATCAACTCTGCCTGTCACACCATTGGCCGCCAGCCTTACTCGACCCGATGCAGCGCGCGCGATTCCTTCCTCATGGCTCTCTTTACCTTCGGCGAAGGCTACCATAATTATCACCACGAATTTCAGCACGACTATCGCAACGGAGTAAAGCCGGCCCAATGGGACCCGACCAAGTGGCTCATCTGGCTACTCTCAAAGCTTCGTCTCACCAGCGACCTGCGGCGCGTGCCCCGCCAAACCATAGAGCTGGCGGAACAACGAGTAGCGAGCCGTTCGGCATCGTTCTCGCCTGAGGCTGTCACATCTACCTGGCCGGCGAACTATATCGCCGTGGCCGAAAATGCCGAAACTCGTTAGCTCTGGCCGCTAAGCTGGCGGACTAACGAAAATCAACTCGGCACCACAGGCGCGGCATCATCATCCCTGCCGCCGAGGACGGATGGCAGCGACAACGCTCAGTGAGCGGCGGTGGCGCTTGCGGTTTTTGGCCCCTGCTCGAGCCGCACCAGATCGGCGAGGATGTTGATCGCTTCCTCGCGCTCCGGATCGATGGCAGGCGTTTTCGTGTCGTCGTCGGGTGCGCCGAGGATATCGTTGTCGCTGTCGGAATCACCCGCCGCTTCGGGCGCAATCTTGGCTGAGCCGTTCTTTTTCGCCTCGGCCAGTTTCCCCGGATACATGATGAGCTGGAGGTTCGGCTTGTCCACGGTGTCGAGAGTGAGGCGATAGACGCGCGGCTCCTCGGTGTTGCGAGCGAGACGCTCTTTCGTGCGCAATTCCTTGCGCGTTTTATCGTCAGTCAGTTCCTTCTTGCGCACCTCTTCGTTAAGCGAAATCCGGTTGCCATCTATACGATGGCGCAGCCGCTCCATGTCCTCCATGACGTAGTGGAATTCGGGATCGTTCCCCACCCGCTCACCCGATCGCCGCTTCAGCTCGTCGACGAAGAGCGAGACCGGCTCGCTCCATTTCGTGTATTTAGCTTTCGGCACCTCGTCATACGGCAGGCAATTCTTCAACGCTCCTTCGCCGAATTCCGGAAGATCGGTCAGGGACGGCAGCACGATGTCGGAGGCGACACCGTGGAGCTGGGTCGAGCCGCCAGCGACGCGATAGAATTTCTGGATGGTCAATTTCAGTGCGCCATCCTCCTGGGAGCGGCTGCCAAGGAGCGAAGTGAATCGCCCGATCTCGAGTATCGTCTGCACCGTTCCTTTACCAAATGTGCTTTGGTCGCCCACGATAACGGCGCGCCCATAATCCTGAAGCGCGGCCGCGAAAATCTCGCTGGCCGACGCGCTTTGCCGGCTGGTCAGAACAACCATCGGCCCCGAATAAGCGAGGCCGGGATTCGGCTCGCTCGAAACGCTGATGTAGCCATTCGCATTTTTCGTCTGCACTACCGGCCCGCCTTTAATGAAAAGATGGGTGAGCGAAATCACTTCCTCGAGCGAGCCGCCGCCGTTCCGCCGCAAATCCATCACCAACCCGGCGA
>DAIOVO010000110.1:0-2858 GCA_036758965.1 Chthoniobacterales bacterium | reverse complement strand
TGCCGATCCATATCCGCATAAAACGATGGCAGCGTGATCCAGCCGAGCTTGACCGGCTTTCCGTCCGCATCTTTTCTAATTATAATGTCGGCGCGCGCTTCCTGGTCTTTCAGTTTAATTTCGTCGCGCACGAGATCGATGTTCTTGCGCTTGGACGGATCGGGCGCATCCGCCGGAATAACGAGCAAACGCACCTTGGTGCCTTTTTTGCCGCGGATCATTTCCACCACTTTATCGAGCCGCATATCGCGGACATCGACCAGCTCGCCTACCTGTTGCCCGACGGCGGAAATGCGATCGCCCACCTTCAGCCGGCCATCGACCTGCGCCGGACCGCCCGGGACCAGGTTCTCGATCTTGGCGTAACCATCTTCGCTGCGCAGCATCGCCCCGATCCCGACGAGGGAGAGGTTCATGTTAATGCTAAAATTTTTCATGTCCTCTTTGCTGAGGTATTCCGAGTGCGGGTCGTACGCCTGGGCCAGGGCATCGAGAAAATATTTCGCCTGCTCATCGCGGCCTTCCTCATGGACATTGCGCGCGAGCCGATCGTAGCGACGCGTAATCAATTGCGGGCCGGGCTCGATCGGATGTTCGCTTAAATGCTCCTGCAACAACTCGCTCGTGATACGGCCGCGCCAGAGTTGATCGGCCTCGGCGGGATTTTTCGGCCAACTGGCTTTTTGCCGGTTAAGATCAATCGTCGCCTCGGTTTTGAAATCGCCCGGTTGCTTCAGGAAATCCTTGATCTTGGCCACGCGCTCATCGACCCGCTTTTGGTAAAGATCGTAAATCTCGTAAGCCGGTTTCAGGTTCCCGAGCAGAATATCGTCATCGAGCGCGGTCCCGTATTTTTGGTTCAGCGCATCGATATCTTCCTGGGTAAAAAAGAGATGGCTGAAATCGAGGATCTCGAGATAAGTCCGCAGAATCTTGCGCGACAGCTCGTCGTCCAATCCTTTGCGCGTGTAATGGCCTTCCTCCAGCAGGCGCGCCACGGGGACGCAAACATTTTCGAGATCGGATTTGGCAAAAACCGGCGTCGCCGCCAGGCTGGCCAGACAAATTGCGGCCAAACTGGCCGTGAGACGGAACCGTGAGATCATGCCCTGAGAAAAGAGTTTGTTATATTCGCAGATTGCTTCGTTTATGGCAAGAACTGTGGCTTTAATTTCCTCATGCGGGTGAGCAATACAGACAACTTTGGCGCCGGAACATTCAAAAAATGGCCGGCGCGCCTTGGCAGATGAAATACGAGACCTTTTGCGGCGGGATTCTGGAGACAAATTGCTACCTTTTTCGCGCGCCGCAGGGGGCGGTCCTCTTCGATGCACCCGACGGAAGCTGCGCCTGGCTGGCCGAAAGCGGCGTTGAGCTCAAGATGCTGGTGCTAACCCACGGCCACTTCGATCACATCCCCGATGTCGCCAAAATCAAACACCGCTTCGGTTGTCCAATCGGTTGCCACCGGGACACCGCCGCGATGATTTCTGATCCAAATTTTTTCCGCAGCTTCGGTTTCGAATTGGAAGTGGAAAACGTCGAGCCCGATTTCTTCATCGAAGAAATGAAAGAGTGCGATTTGCTCGGAGCAAAGTTCGAGGTGTTCGAAGTGCCGGGGCATTGTCCGGGCAGTCTTTGTTTTCTTTCCCGCAGCGACCGGGTGCTGGTGGGCGGCGACGTCTTGTTCGCCGGCGGAGTCGGCCGCTTCGATTTACCGGGCGGCGACGGCGCGCAGCTCTTCCGCGGCATTCGCGAGAAAATTTATCCGCTCGGCGACGAAATCACAGTCCTGCCAGGTCACGGCCCGCCAACCACAATCGGCCGCGAGCGAACAACAAATCCTTTCGTGCGCTAACTCCATCGCGCCGTCTGCCCGAGAGATGCCATCCCGAGGTCTGATTTGCAAAACCATCGCTAACGATGCGCGATGCGCCGTAGCATGTGGTTGCCCTTCCAAAAGCCGTAAAATATCAAATGTTAACATTTGCATTCGCACGTTTTATTTCACGCATGGCGTGGCAGCCATTCCTTGCGATGTCCGGCCATAGTTTGGTTTGGTTGAGATTCAAAATTTAGTAGAACTGTGGTAGTCGGGACTTGGAGTGGGTGGGCTGGTGCGGCTAAAGAAGATTTCGATATTAGGGCGACGGGACGGCGCCCGTCGCTCCCGAGAGGTGACTTCAGGCGTTGGCGGCCATGGCGAGGAAGCAGAAGATGACGATGTCCTGCACCAGGTGAATGCCAAAGGCCCAGCCGGCGCCGCGCGTTTCGAGCATGCTCTTGGCCCAAATCCAACCTGCGACCGCGGCCATTACTACTCCGATGGGGCCGGATGGTTGCCCGAAGTAGTGGCCGAGCCCGAAAAACGCTGCGGTTAACCAGAGCGTTTCTTTTTGGGGCAAGGCGTGGCGAAGATGTGCCAGCGGAACGCAACGAAATTGAAATTCTTCATTGGCCGCATTGACAGCGGCAGTGGCGAAGGCCCAAGGCAAAAATCTCCAGACCCGGGCCAGTTGCTCGGCGGCCGGGCGAAAGCTGATGAACAAAAAAATGGGCAGCGCGATTCCAAAAATAATCAGCAATTGCGGGCCGAGTCGCGTCCAGGGAATGGGTTGGCGGAACCAGAGGATGCCTTCCGGTTTGGCTGGCGCATCCAGTTCGCCGATGCGCAGGAACAAATCGCGGCGGGTAAAGCGGCGCCCGATAAAAGTAGCGAGCAGGAGAACACCGCCGGCGGCGAGGGTGGTTCGGGCGAAAAATTGTTGCGCGCACCAACTGGTTTGGGAAAAGGCGTCGTGGAGCGGTTTCCAATTTCCCAGAATGGGCGCGATCGCGAACCAGCCGAGGCGCACAAT
>DAIOVO010000109.1:3736-6008 GCA_036758965.1 Chthoniobacterales bacterium | reverse complement strand
GTTCAAGGAGTTGGACCTCCCCAATCCGGAGGCGTTCGGCAATCGCTATCCCCACCAGGTTTCAGGCGGCCAGTTGCAGCGCGCCATGGCCGCGATGGCCCAGCATGTCGAAGCCATGCTCGCGCTGCAAAAAAAAGGCGCGATCACTTTCGATTACGGCAATAACATCCGCGCCCAGGCAGAAAAAGCCGGAGTCGAAAACGCGTTCGATATTCCCGGGTTCGTTCCGGAATACATTCGCCCGCTTTTTTGCGAGGGGAAGGGACCGTTTCGCTGGGTTGCGCTCAGTGGCGATCCAGCCGACATCGCGCGGACCGATAAACTCGCGCTCGAGATTTTTCCCGAGAACAAAACTCTGACGCGCTGGATGAAACTGGCGCAGGAGCGCATTCAATTTCAGGGATTGCCCGCGCGCATCTGCTGGCTCGGTTACGGCGAGCGCGCCGAGTTTGGCCTGGCGATGAACGAGCTGGTGAAACGGGGCGAGATCAAAGCGCCGATCGTGATCGGTCGCGATCATCTCGACGCCGGCTCGGTCGCGTCACCCAATCGCGAAACCGAAGCAATGCTCGACGGCAGCGACGCCATTGCCGATTGGCCGCTGCTGAACGCGCTGGTGAACACCGCGGCCGGCGCCTCCTGGATTTCCATCCACAACGGCGGCGGCGTCGGCATTGGCTATTCCCAACACGCCGGCATGGTCGTGGTGGCTGATGGAAGCGATAATTCCAAACGAAGATTAGAGCGCGTGCTTACCAGCGATCCTGGAATGGGCGTCCTGCGTCACGTCGATGCCGGCTACGAAGGCGCGATTGAATTCGCCGAACGTAACGAAATCACAATTCCAATGCAGCTGAAGCAACGCGATTGACGACGAGAGTTGGCTCAATTAAACGCCGCGAAGTTCCAAACCTGCTATTTCCCGGCGACCTTACTTCACAACTCCGCGAACCGAGCGACCGGCGAGTCCGTTTGATTCTTTGGCCGAACTCTTGTCGTCGCAGTCATTAAAATATCCGGGCGGACGCAGCGGCACTGGTGCTGGCGATTGCAGTGGCTTGAGGATCAGCAGTCGAGGCTTTCTCACGATGGCAACATATCTGTCTCCGATGGCGCGATCGACGATTTTGATCGGACGCTGCTTAGATTCGCTGAGCGGCTCGACATTGAGACTGCAAAAGAATATTCATGTAAAATGAATCTGCTTGCCGGCTCCGCGCGAGAGTCCCTCAAAAACAGTTGCAGACATTTTCGGGTGGAACGCCTGTACTTATTCGGCTCAGCCGCCGACGGACGCTTTGATTCCGGAAATAGCGATCTGGATTTTCTGGTGGCTCTTCAAGAGCAGCCGCCCGGTGAGTATGCCGACAATTACCTTGGACTGGCCGGGGCTCTGGAGAAGCTGTTCGACCGTCCCGCCGATTTGGTCACCGAACGCTCTATTCGCAATCAATATTTTCGCGAAACCGTTGTCGCGGGCCGCCGACTTCTGTATGACCGTAGCGACGAAGAAGTTGCTGATTGATGTCCGTGAAGCCGGGGAGAGCATTCTTCAACATACGGCCGGCCACTCCATAGGAGAGTATTCCGCCGATCGGTTTTTTCGGCGTGCTATTGAGCGCGAATTTGAAAATTATAGGCGAAGCATTGAAGCGAATCGAGCGGCTTGATCCAACGACGGCAGCTCTCATTTCACAATTGCGCCGCATCGTGGATTTTCGGAACCGTATTATTCACGCTTACGATACGGTGGACGATACCGTGGTCTGGGGCACTATTGAAAGGCACTTGCCTTTGTTGATGCATGAGATCGTTCGCATGCTCGATTCGAAGGAAGAGTAACGGCATCCTTCGACCATCCATGCAAAAGTTAATCGAATGCGTGCCGAATTTTTCTGAAGGTCGCGACGCGCAAGTCATTCGCGAAATTACCGAAGCGATAAAGTCGACGGACGGCGTTTCGCTGCTGGATGTTGATCCGGGCGCGAGCACCAATCGAACGGTCGTAACCTTTGTCGGCGATCTTGATGCGGCGGTCGAAGGCGCATTTCGCGGAATAAAAAAAGCCGGGGAGTTGATCGATATGCGAAAGCATTCCGGCGCGCATCCGCGGATGGGCGCGACCGATGTTTGTCCGTTCATTCCGGTGGCGAACGTCAGCTGGGACGAAGCGATCGAATGCGCTCGCCGTCTGGGGAACCGGGTCGGCGAAGAACTCGGAATTCCGGTTTATCTTTATGAGAAGGCGGCGAAAAATCCGGCCCGATCAAAC
>DAIOVO010000109.1:1274-3649 GCA_036758965.1 Chthoniobacterales bacterium | reverse complement strand
GAATACGAAAATTTCGCCGGTAAAATTAATCAACCCGACTGGAAGCCGGATTTTGGTCCGCAAAAATTCAACGAGAAATCGGGCGCGACGGCGATTGGCGCGCGTGAATTTCTCATTGCTTACAACGTAAATCTAAACACCAAAGCGGTGCGACGCGCGAATGCGATCGCGTTCGATGTCCGCGAAAATGGCCGCATCAAAACAGAAACCGGCACGCCGACCGGTAAACCCGTGCTTGATGAAAAAGGCGAACCGGTGCGGATTCCAGGAATGCTCAAGGAAGTGAAAGCGATCGGATGGTTCGTGGAAGAATATGGAATCGCGCAGGTGTCGATGAATCTGACCAACATCGAGGTGACGCCGCTTCAGGTAGCGTTCGACGCTTGTGTCGAGGCGGCGCACAAACGCGGCTTGCGCGTGACGGGATCGGAGATTGTCGGCATGCTGCCGAAGAAATGTTTGCTCGATGCCGGGCGTTACTTTTTGCGAAAACAGAACTGGTCGGAAGGAGCGGCGGAAGAAGAATTGATCGAGCTCGCGATTCGTTCGATGGGGTTGAGCGAGCTGAAACCGTTTCTCCCGCGGGAAAAAATTATAGAATTAAAAATGGAAGCGAATGACTCCAAAAAATCGCTCGCGAAACTAAGCCTGCGCGACTTCTGCAACGAAACGCTGAGCGATTCGCCAGCGCCCGGCGGCGGCTCGGTGGCGGCCCTGCTAGGCGCGCTCGGCGTTTCGCTTGGAGGCATGGTGGCGAATTTATCGGCGGGAAAGCGCGGTTGGGAAGATCAACTGCCTTATTTCAGCGAGTGGGCAGTAAAGGCGCAAAAGCTGAAAGACGAAATGCTTTCGCTGGTGGACGAAGATACCGCGGCCTTTAACAAGGTGATGGATGCATTTGCGCTCCCAAAAGATTCGGCCGAGGCAAAATCGGCGCGCTCAGCGGCGATCGCGTCCGCCAACAAAACAGCGGCGGAAGTGCCGCTGCGGGTGATGGAGCGAGCGATGATTGCTTACGATTTGTTAGATGAAATGGCGGCAAAAGGCAATCCGGCTTCGATCTCCGATGTGGGGGTGGGGCTGCTGGCGGTGCACGCCTGTATCCAGGGCGCGGCCCTGAACGTGCGGATTAATCTTGCCGGTTTGAAGGATGAACCGTTCCGGGAGGAGTTGCGCAAAAAACTGGAGAAAATCAGCGCCGAATCCGAAACACGTTTTCAGAAAGTTTATCAAACCGTCGAGAGTAAATTGAAATAAGCGCGTGCTGGCGGTCGTTCATGCCTCGCAGTTAGTCACTCTCGCGGGTCGGGTGCGCGCGCGGACCGGCGCGGAACTGAGCGAGCTTGGAATTATTCGCGACGGCGCCTTGTTGGTCGACGGCGAAACGATCGTCGCGGTTGGAACAACTAACGAAATTCAGAAAATCACCGCTTCGGCCGAAATCTTTGACGCCAGCGGCAAAATTGTGCTGCCGGGTTTTGTCGATGCCCACACCCATTTGGTTTTCGCCGGAAATCGGCTCGATGATTTCGAGCGGCGCGCGCGCGGGGAGACCTACGAGCAAATCGCGCGGGCCGGCGGCGGAATCTGGTCCACCGTGGAAAAAACACGCGCGGCCAGTGAAGACGACCTGTTGGAGCTGGCGAAAAGACGGGCGCATTGGTTTTTGCAAAGCGGCACCACTACCGCGGAGGTAAAATCCGGTTACGGCCTCACGCCGGAAGATGAGATGAAACTTTTGCGCGTGATCCGGCGCCTGAATTTGGAGACGGCGCTGGAATGCGTGCCCACTTTTCTTGGTGCGCACGCCGTCCCGCGCGGAACATCGGTTGACGATTATGTCGCTGCGGTGATCGAGGAAATGTTGCCGCGGGTGGCGAATGAAAAACTGGCGGAATTTTGCGATGTTTTTTGCGAGCGCGGTTACTTTGATGTCGAGCAATCGCGTCGCGTGTTGGGTGCCGCGAGAAAGCTTGGATTGAAACTGCGCGGTCACGTCGATCAACTAACGAATCGTGGCGGGGCGCAGTTGATGGCGGAATTGAAAGCGACCACGGCAGACCACCTGGAGAAAACGGACGAGCATGGAATTGCGGCATTGCGTGCCGCGAAAGTGCAGCCGGCTTTGTTGCCCGGCTCGGTTTATGCACTTGGGCTGCATGATTACCCGCGAGCGCGCGAGATGATCGAGGCTGGTCTGGCGATCGTGCTGGCAACAGATTTTAATCCCGGCTCGTCGCCCACCGTTTCGATGCCAATGATTCTGTCACTTGCCTGCACGCAAATGAAAATGTCGCCAGCGGAAGCGTTGACGGCGGCGACTATCAACGCCGCTTACTCACTGAATCGCGGCGATCGCATCGGCCTGGTCGGGC
>DAIOVO010000109.1:0-1264 GCA_036758965.1 Chthoniobacterales bacterium | reverse complement strand
CATCGGTTCGCTGGAGAAAGGAAAGCTGGCGAACTTTGCGATTTTCGACGCAGAGGACTATCGCGAAATCGCTTACTGGTTTGGTGTCAATCTGGTGCGAGATGTTTTTGTGCGCGGGAAACGGGTCGAGTTGTAGAGGCCGCCGTCACCAGCGGCAAAAGGCGTGGCGGTCCTCAGACGCAACGCATTATTTGTGGCCAAGCAGGCCTGCCGCCGAGGACGGACGGCCACTACAACCGCGCGCGATTTGCGCCGCTAACTGCGCGCCGTTAGTTTGCGCGCTTCATGAAGGTCGAGGTCGAAAAACAGCCTGATTCGGTTTCCACGTTGCAAATCGAGTTGCCGCCGGAAGAAGTCTCGAAAGAATGGGACGCGATTGCGAACAGCTTCGCGCGCTTCGCGAAAATTCCGGGCTACCGGCCGGGGAAAGCGCCGCGGCGAGTGATTGAAGCGAAATACAAAAAGGAAATCCGTGATGAACTGACGAAGAAGCTGGTCTCGCAAAGTTATCGCGACGCCATCGCGGAGAAACAGTTGCGCGTGATTTCGCTGACCAATCTGGAGGAAGTCGAGATTGGTGACGATAAGACGATGCGATTTCGCGCGACCGTGATCACGGCGCCGGAGTTCGAATTGCCGGATTACAAAAACATCACGGTGCACCTGCCGCCGACGGAAGTGACGGAGGCGGAAGTCGATGCAGCGATGGAGCGGTTGCGCGAGCAGGCGGCGGATTTCGTCGAGGTAGAACCGGAGCGGCCACTGCAAATGGAAGATTTCGCGGTGATCGATTTTGAGGGAACGGTCGAGGGCAAGCCGGTGGGCGAAGTGGCGCCGGATTCTAACAAGAACTTGCAGGGCGGAAAGAAATTCTGGCTGCGATTGGCGCCGGAAATTTTTTTGCCGAACTTCTGCGAGCAGCTTGTTGGCCAGAAAAAGGAAGAAACGCGGCTGGCGATCGTGCAGTTCGCCGAAGATTTTCCGGTGAAAGAATTGGCGGGAAAGAAAGTGGATTACGCGGTGACGCTGCGCGAGCTCAAAGAAAGAGTTTTGCCGCCGCTGGACGACGCGCTGGCGGCGAAACTAACGAAAGATAAAACGCTGCCGGAGTTGCGAGAAATGGTGACGCACGATCTTGGGCACGAAAAGGAGCACGCACTGGAGCGCGCCAAGGAATCGCAAATCGTGCAATTTCTGCATGAGCATGTGAGCTTCGATTTGCCGCCGCCGCTCCTGCGCGATGAAACGCGGCGCGCGCTGGGAG
>DAIOVO010000108.1:0-6091 GCA_036758965.1 Chthoniobacterales bacterium | reverse complement strand
TTGCGCGCAAACAATTTTGGAAACTCGAATTTTTTCATCGCGGTAATGCGTGCACGAGCGAACGAAATTGGTCGCCGCGATCGGCGTAGCTTTTGAACATGTCGAAGGAGGACGTGCCAGGAGAAAAAAGGACGACTTCGCCCGGCTTGGCTGCTACGTGCGCGCGTTCGACCGCTTCCGCGAGCGAGTCCGCCAGCTTGCAGTGGGTCGCGTCGCCCCAATCTTTTGCGATTCGCTCCGCCATTTCGCCGAGCAAAATCGCGGTGTGCGTTTTTGCTTTTACCAGCTCGCGCAGCGGCTTGAAATCGAAACCCTTGTCCTTGCCGCCGGCGATGAGCACGACCGATTTGGTTTGCGCGTTGAGCGCTTTTTCGACCGCGTCGAGATTGGTTGCTTTAGAATCGTTAACGTAATCCACCCCGCGAACAGTGCGGACAAATTCGCAGCGATGCGGCTGCGGCTGATAGGCGCAAAGCGGCGGCGCCATTTGCTCGAAGGAAAGCCCACGCGCGTGTCCCGCCGCCAGCGTCGCCATCAGATTCTCGATATTGTGCGAGCCGCGCAATCTCGCTTCGGCCAAACGCAAAACCGCGGCGGTGTGAAAAAAAATCGTGCCGTCGGCCAACCGAAAATCCGCGCGATCGTCGTAAGCGCTGAAAGTGAATTTGTGCGCGCGTAATCCAGCAATGTTTTCGCTCGCGTTCACGACCGCGAAATCCTGCGCGGTCTGATTTTCAAAAATGCGCAGCTTGGCGGTGCGATACTCCGTCACCGAAGAATAACGGTCCAGATGATCGGGCGCGAAATTTAACCAGAGCGCGATTTGCGGCCGGAAAGTGGTGATCGTTTCCAACTGAAACGAACTCACTTCCACCGTGAGCACGTCGTATTTTTCCTGGCGCCGCACCACTTCGCTGAGCGGTTTGCCGATGTTGCCGCAGGCGATCGTGCGCTGACCGCAGGCGTTTAACATTTGCGCGATCAGTTCCGTGGTAGTCGTTTTTCCGTTCGTGCCGGTAATGGCGATGACCGGCAGTTGGCAAAATTGCCAGGCCAGCTCCAGCTCGCCGATCATTTCGATTTTGCGCCCGGAAAAATTTTGCGCGAGCGGCGAATCCGGATCGATGCCCGGACTCAGCACGATCAGATCGTAGGCATCCTGATTCGAATCCGCCGCCGCGCCAGTAAGCACGCCAACACCATTGCTGCGCAAATTTTCGAGAGTGGATTTGAGCAACTTCGATTCCTCGGCGCTGTCGAGCACGCTGACATTTGCGTCTTGTGATTTAAGCAGCAACGCGGCCGCGGTTCCGCTCAAACCAGCGCCGAGAACCGCGACATTTTTATTTTGGTAATGCGCGTTCATCGCAATTTCAGAGTGGCCAAACCGAGGAGCGCGAAGATTGCCGACAAAATCCAAAAACGGACGATGACGGTGTTTTCCTTCCAGCCGATGAGCTCAAAATGATGATGCAGCGGCGACATCGCAAAAATGCGGCGGCCGGTCATTTGAAAACTCAAAACCTGGAGAATGACCGAGACCGCTTCGATGACAAAGACGCCGCCGACGACCGCGAGAAGCAGTTCTTGTTTGCAGCAAATCGCCACCACTCCGATGACGCCGCCGATGGCGAGCGAGCCGGTGTCGCCCATGAAAACTTTTGCCGGGTGACAATTGAACCAAAGAAAACCGAGGCCGGCGCCGACGAGCGCGGCGCAAATCACCGTCAGCTCACCGGTGAAGGGATAAAACGGGACCTGCAAATATTCCGCGATCCGGAAATTTCCCGCAGCGTAGGACAAGAGGGCGTAAGCGAAGGCGACAGTGATGGTGCAGCCGGCGGCGAGACCATCGAGGCCATCGGTGAGATTCACCGCGTTGGACGAGCCAACGATGATGAGGGCGAAGAAAACTACCGTGATCCAGCCCATGTTGGTAATGACGGCGGCTTTGAAAAATGGAACGTAAAGCGAGCGCGCCTGCACTTGGAGCAAAGGACTCGTTAGAAAAACGACCGCGACGACAATGGCGAGGAGCAACTGAGCGGCAAGCTTTACCCGGCCCGGAACGCCGTCCGATTTTTTCCTGGTGACCTTGAGATAATCGTCGATGAAACCGACGATGCCGAGAGAGAGCATGGCGAAAATGGCCAGGCAGACGAAGCGATTATCGGGGCGGGCCCAGAGGAGACTGGCCCAGAAAACGGCGCCGATGATGAGCACGCCGCCCATGGTGGGCGTCCCCTGTTTGCCGCCGTGCAATTCCGCCAGCAGTTTCACTTCCGCCGCGGTGCGAATCGGCTGCCCGACTTTGAGCGAAATCAATTTGCGAATGACGTAATTGCCAAAAACGACGCAAAGAATGAAGGCGGTAACGGCGGCGGCGACGGCGCGAAAAGTGACGTAAAAGAAAACATTGAAGCCGCCGACCTGATCGCTCAGCCGATGAAGGAAAAACATCATCGGGCGTTCCCTCCCACGGGCTGAAGTCGGGCGAATTCCTCCAGCACCAACTCGGTGCGGGCAGAACGGCTGCCTTTAACAAGAACCAGATCGCCCGGCGAAACGATCCCGGCCAGAATGCCGGCGGCTTCGTGGGCGTCTCTGCTGGTGGAAGAATTTTCCAAACCGGCGTTCTCGGCCGCCTGCGCGATCGTTTCGTCAGCGATGGAAATTAAATATTCTACTCCGAGCATGGCCGCCGTCTCACCCACCTCGCGATGACCTCGCTCGGATTCGGCGCCGAGCTCGAACATTTTTCCCAGGACCGCGATCCGTTTCCCGTCGGCATCCAGCTCCATCAAAGTGCGCAGCGCCGCCTTCATCGAGTCGGGATTGGCGTTGTAGCTGTCGTCGATGAATTGCACTCCATGAATTTCGCGAATTTGCAATCTAGCTTTCGTTAGGGGCGCGGAGGCGAGGCCGGCGGCGCATTGCTCGAGCAAAATCCCAAAGGCCCGTCCGGCCGCGACCGCGAGCATGGCGTTTTGGACCATGTGCACGCCGGGGACGGGCAACTGTGCCCGGCAGAGATGAGCGCCTTCTACGATGGTGAATTCGCTGCCGCCGGCGCTCTGTTGCAGATCAACTGCGCGCACCACGCCCGATTCGACCCCGGCGAGAATCACCCGCGCTTTCGCGCGCTGGGCGATTTGTGAGCTGAAGGAATCGTCGGCATTCAGGACGATGAATCCATCTGGCGAAACCGCTTCCGCCAGCGCCCCTTTTTCCTCGCCGATCGCTTCGCGCGAACCCATGAATTCGATATGCGCGATGCCGATGTTGGTGATGATGGCGGCGTCGGGCGCGGCGATTTTCGCGAGCGGCGCAATTTCGCCGGGATGATTCATTCCAATTTCCCAAACCGCGAATCCATCCGCGCGGGTCGCTTCCAGAATTGTACGGGGCAAACCGACGTGGTTGTTAAAATTTCCTTCTGTTTTTGTGACGCGATGATTGCGGCCGAGAATGGAAGCGGCGAAATCTTTGGTCGAAGTTTTGCCGTTGCTGCCCGTGATGCAGAGAACTTTCGCCGGCAACAAGCGCCGATAGTTCGCCGCCAGATTTTGATATGCTCGCAAAGTGTCCTCGGCCCGCAAAAGAGCAAAGTTTGCCGGCAACTTCGCGGAAATTGTTTCCGAAACGATCGCCCCGGCAGCGCCCGCCCTGGCTACCTGCTCGATGAATTTGTGGCCATCGAAATTGTCACCGCGCAAGGCGACGAATAATTCTCCCGGTTTGATCGTGCGCGAATCGGTGCCGACGCGCGAAACCAAGGTCTCGTTAGGACCCTGCTCGATTTTCGCGCCGGCGAATTCCGCGATTTGGTGAAGAGAAAGCGCGTCCACGGTCCTAAGAGGCAATGCGAAAACTCTGGGGAGCGCACGCGGCCCGCGTGCAGTGCTCGGCGGCAGGCCGAGCACACTCGCCCGGAGTAACAGTGATCAATTTACGGAAATTCCACGCGCGGATTCCAGACGTGCCGACGGCTGGCGGCCGTCGGCAACAGGCTGGCAGCCCGTGCTCCCCGGATTCTGTTGCGGCGCTTTTCATGAAAAATTTACCGGTTGGTTTTCCAAGGCGCGCCGCGCGACCTGGAGGTCATCGAACGGAACGGTGTGATCAGCGAACTCCTGATATTTTTCGTGGCCCTTGCCGGCGATGAGGACGACGTCGCGCGCTTGTGCGAGCGCGACCGCGCGCGTGATCGCTTCCGCGCGGTCGGTAATTTTTTCGTAATGCTTGGAACGAAAACCCTGTTCCACATCGGCAATGATCGCGTCTGGGTTTTCCTTCCGCGGATTGTCGGAAGTGATGATGCCGTAATCGGCATTTTCATCGACCACCCGTCCCATCAGCGGCCGCTTTTGTTTGTCGCGGTCGCCGCCGCAACCAAAAACAGTGATGAGCTTGCGCGGCTGCAGCTCGCGCAAGGTTTTGAGGACGTTGAGAAGCGCGTCGTCGGTGTGCGCGTAATCGACAAAAATCTGGAACTGCCGTTTCGCCGGCACCATTTCGAGGCGCCCCGGCACCTGCGGCGCATGCGCGAGCGAAAGAACGGCGTCGCGCAAATTCACGCCGAGCGCGGTCGCAGCCGCCAGCGCCGCCATTGAATTCGCGACATTAAACCGCCCGATCAACGGCACGCGCACGAGATAGCTTCGGCCGCGCGCGTCGAGCTGATAAGACGTGCCGGCGAATTCGGTGCGATAATTTGACGCGCGAAAATCCGCCCGCTGCGCCATTCCGTAAGTGACGACGGAAAATTTTCCCGCGAACCGGTCGGCTAATTTCTGTCCGTAGCGATCGTCGATGTTGATAATCGCGACCGGCTTTTTTTTCTTTTGCTGCTGCGAAAGCGATTCGAACAGTTTTGCTTTCGCCTCGAAATAATTCTCCAACGTCCGATGAAAATCGAGATGGTCCTGAGTAAGATTCGTGAAAACGGCGACGTCCCACTCGATGCCGCGCGTTCGTTCTTGCGCCAGAGCGTGTGAAGAAACTTCCATGACCGCCGCGCGACAACCGGCATTCAGAATTTGCGCAAGCAGCTCCTGCACATCGAGCGCTTCGGGCGTGGTGCGAACGGCCGGCAAAATGCGTTCGCCGATTTCATACTGCACCGTCCCAATTAAACCGCAGCGCACGCCCACTTTTTCGCAGATGTGTTTGATTAAGAATGTGGTGGTCGTTTTGCCATTTGTGCCGGTGACGGCCGCCATCTTTAATTTGCGGCTGGGTGCGCCATAAAACGCGCTACCGAGATCGGCCAAAGCCGTTCGCGTGTTTTCCACCACGATCACAGTCGCGCGCGGCGAAGTGATTTCGCGTTCAGCCACAATCACGCTCGCGCCTTTCCCGATCGCCTGTTCGATGAACTCGTGCCCGTCGCTTTTTTCCCCACGCAAGGCGACAAAAAGGCTGCCGCTCTGCACTCGCCGCGAGTCATACGCGATGCTTTCCACTTCGCGATCAGGCGGGCCGATGATTCGCTGAGGCGAAAGCGAGCGCAGGAGAATTTTGAGCTGCATGGAAAATCGGTGCGGTTGCTCAATGTCGGCGCGACGGATTGGACAAGGCGACGCGTCCGCTCGTGGCCGGCTTCATCAACTCCGGGTGTGGCGCCAAATCCAAATAGCGCGCCGCTTTCTCGGCAATGCGAGAAAAAATCGGGCCCGCCACCATCCCGCCGTAATTTAATTCGGGCTTGGAAGTTTTTGCGTCATCCAACACCACCAGTCCGACAAACTCTGGATGATCGGCCGGCAAAAATCCGGAAAACGAAACCACATATTTTCCGTGTTCGTAGCCGCCGTGAGGATCCACTTTTTGGGCCGTGCCAGTTTTGCCGGCGATGACAAAGCCCGGCACAGCGGCGGCGGCGGCCGTGCCGCGATCGCTAACGACTCCTCGCAAAGCAACCGCGACCTGTCTCGCTGTTTCCGGCGAAATCACTTGGCGCACGATCTGGGGCGAAAATTCCGAAACAGTTTTCCCATCCGGGCTGGTGACGGATTTGACCACCCGCGGCGTGACGAGTTTTCCGCCGTTCGCAATCGTCGCCATCGCCATCGTCATCTGCAATGGCGTC
>DAIOVO010000107.1:4472-6273 GCA_036758965.1 Chthoniobacterales bacterium | reverse complement strand
GTGCGGCACCACGCATCGAAGTGGTGAAAAACGCCTTCGAACTTCCGCCGCCCTATCGTTACTGAGCGAAAAAATTAAACTAACAATTCGTAGGAAAGAATGCTCAGGCAATAAATTGCCGCGGTTTCGACTCGCAGAATAATGGGGCCCAGCGTAATCGGCTGGCAACCCTGAGCACGCGCCAACTGCAGCTCCGCCGGCGTGAAATCGCCTTCCGGGCCGACGCAGATTAAGACCTCCGTCGGATGCGAATGATGATCGCGCTCGTAATCGGAGAGCACTTTTTTCAAATGCTGCGCGTCCGGCTGGAGCGAACCGATGAGACGAAGTGACGACGTGTTCGCATCGCGGAAAAAATCTTTCACGGTTTTCGGGCGGCGCACCGCCGGCAGCCAGTTTTGGCCGCACTGTTTCGCCGCTTCGATCGCAATCTGTTGCCATTTCGATTTTTTTTGCGCAGCCTCTTCTTCCCCGAAATGGACGATTGTGCGCTCGGAAATCAAGGGCGCGATTTCGGCCGCGCCGATCTCGACCGCTTTCTGCACAATCAAATCCATGTTTTTTCCTTTTGGAATTGCCTGCGCCAAAGTGATGCGGCAAGGCAACGGCGGCGTTTGCGTCTCCTGCAAGGCGCGCAGATGGACCTGGCTGCCGGTTACTTCGGAAACCTCAGCCGTGATTTCGCGCCCTCGGCCATTGAAGACGACCAGCCGATCCCTCGCCTTCATTCGCAAAACATCGCGGGCGTGGTGCGCCTCGTTTCCTTTTAGAACGAGCGCGTCCGGATTCCAGTCCGGTGGCGCAATGTAAAAACGGTGCACGAAAAAAATCAGCCGAAACTGATTCCGTTGATCCGGTGCGGTTGAAAATTATTTGATCGTGGGCGTATCGATCCCTAGCGCGTCCGCCAGATCCTGCAAATGTTCCTGCTCCTGCGCGATGATTTCGCGAAGCACTTCGCCGAGCGCGAACTCGCCCATGGCATCGGCCTGTTTGATACGTTCGCGATAATTGATCAGCGTTTGCCGTTCATTTTCCAGATCGAAGCGGAGCATTTCCTGCGGTTTATCGGAGACCTTCACCGGCTTGGGCGCATGGCCCGGCTCGCCATTAAAATAATCAATCTGCTTGGCGATTTTGATCGCGTGCATCAGTTCCTCCGCCGCATGTTTTTCCAGTTCGTGCGCGATTTGCATGTATTGCGCGCCTTTCAGCGTCTGGCTGTAAATGACGTAGGCGATGATGGCCTGGTATTCGCGGGCGAGGTCTTCGTTCAGCAATTTCACCATCTGCTCGCGGCTGATTTTTTCTTCCTTCATACGACAATCATTCGCATGAGACGGCCCCGACGCGCGACAGAATTCAGCTATTTAAAAAATTCCTTCGCGCGATCGAAGAATGTTTTGTGCAGCGGCGTGTTCCGCTCGTCGCACAACGCGGCGAATTCGGCCAGCTTCGCCCGCTGCTCGGCGTTCAAATGGGTCGGCACTTCCACGACCACGCGCGCGAGCAGATCGCCACGCCCGCGGCCATCGATGTTGGCGATGCCTTTGCCGCGCAGTTTAAAGGCTTGGCCACTTTGTGTCCCAGCCGGGATTTTCACGCTTGCTTTGCCGTTTAGCGTAGGCACCGGAATTTCCCCGCCGAGGGCGGCGAGCGAGAACGCCACCGGCACTTCGCAATAAAGATCGTCTTCATCTCGCTGAAAAATCACATGTTCCTTTAAGTGGAGAACGACGTAAAGATCGCCCGGCGGCCCGCCGCGGATTCCGGCTTCGCCGTTGCCGGAAGAACGCAAGCG
>DAIOVO010000107.1:0-4399 GCA_036758965.1 Chthoniobacterales bacterium | reverse complement strand
CCCGCCGCACTTTGGACAAGGCTTCTCGATGATCTGGCCGACGCCGTGGCAGCGCGGACAAGTCTGCGAGACCTGAAAAAATCCGCGCGAGCTGATGACCTGTCCCCGCCCGCCGCAGGTTGGACAATTAATGGTGCGCGAGCCCGTCGCGGCGCCGTTGCCGTGGCATTCATCGCAGGTATCGAGTTTACTAACTTCGATTTCTTTTTCGGCCCCGGAAGCCGTTTCCTCGAGCGTGATCTGCATATCGTAACGCAAATCGGAACCGCGTTGCCGATCTTCCGTTCGACCGCCGGCGCCGCCAAAAAAACTTTCGAAAATTCCACCGCCAGCACCGCCGCCACTGAAAACTTCGCGGAAAATATCGAACGGATCATGGAAACCGCGGCCGCCAAATCCACCGCCACCCTGCGCGAACGCAGCATGTCCGTAACGATCGTAGGCGGCGCGTTTATCGTGATCGATCAACACATCGTAGGCTTCACCGATCTCCTTGAATTTTTCTTCCGAATGCGGGTCGTCTGGATTTTTGTCGGGATGGAATTTGACCGCGAGTTTGCGATAGGAGCGCTTGATATCGTCCGCGGTCGCGCTGCGCGAGACTTCCAGCACTTCGTAATAATCGCGTTTATTGGTGGCGGGCATTTCTAATTAACTGCGGATGGACGCAGATTAATTCTTCGGACCGCTGGAGACAACGACGGCGGCGGGGCGCAGCAGCCGATCCTTTAATCGATACCCGCGTCGAGTCTGGCGGAGGACGTTTCCTTCCTTCACTTTCGCGCTCGCTTCATGCGCGATCGCTTCGTGCAAATTCGGATCAAACTTCTGGCCGACGGCGTCGATCGGCTGCAATCCATGATCGGTTAGAAAATCATTTAATTGTTTAAACACCATGCTCATGCCGGAAATAACCGGTGAATCTTTGCCTTCTTCGCGCGCGGCCAAAAGCCCGAGCTCAAAATTATCCACGATCGCGACCAGTTTTTCTAACAAGGAATTGTTTGCGTACTTAATTGCGTCGTCTTTTTCGCGATTGGAACGCTTTTTGTAATTCTCGAAGTCGGCCTGCGTCCGCAGCGCCAGATCGCGGAAACGATCGAGGTCCGTCTGCATATTGGCGATTGGATCGTCCGCTGCATCGGCTTCCGTCTCCAGGGTCGCGGCCGGCGGCGGGAGCTGGTCCTCCTCGCGCGGTTCGGGGCTGTTGTGTTTCATGTTTTGCGAATGGTGATGAGAGTAATGTCGTCGTTCTGGGGCGTTGCGCCGACAAAATTGCGCAGGTCATCGATCAAGCGAGTGATGATGGCCGGAGCGCCGTCGGCCGCGCTCGCGCGCACCGATTGAGTCATCCGTTCGATGGAAAATTCGTCGCCATTTGCATCCAGGGCTTCCGTCACTCCGTCGGTGTAGAGAACGAGGCAATCATCGCGCTCGAGCGGGACGACAAAATCGTTAGTAATCCTATCGAATACGCTCCCGCTGTCAATTCCCACCACCATTCCCGCCGGCTTCACCGCCTCGGTCGTCTGTTCCGCGCGATGATACCAAACGGGTGCGTCGTGACCCGCGCGCGCCATCGTGATGCTGCCCGCCTTTTCATCCAGCACCAGGTAAGCCATGCTAATGAACATGTCCTCTTTGATGTCGGGATAAAGCTGGCGGTTGACCGCGCGCAAAACCTCCGCGGGCGAGGAACTTTGCGGTGCCTGGCTGCGCAGGACGCTGCGACAAATCGCCATGATCAAAGAGGCGGGCACGCCTTTGCCCGAAACGTCCGCAATCGCCACTCCCAGCCGATGTTCATCCACGCGAATATAATCAAAATAATCCCCGCTGACCTGTCGCGCGGGAATGTTCAGGCCGGCAAGTTCGAACCCGGAAACTTTCGGGGCCGAGTCCGGCAGCAGACTGCGCTGAATATCGCGCGCAATTTCGAGATCATGGTCGAGCCGCTTCTTTTCGGTCGCCTCGGAATAAATGATGGCGTTGTAGAGGGCGAAGGCCGATTGCTCGGCGATCGATTTAAAAACGACGAATTCACTCTGTGAAAACGGCGTCCCCATCGGGCCATTGCCGAGCGCGAGCACTCCCATGTTTTGTTTCCCGTAAAGCAACGGCACCGCCATAATGGAGGAGACGCCAAGGGCGGTCTCGCGCAGGCGCGCCAGTTCCGGGACCGCACTCACTTCCGCAAGGCAAACCGGCTCGGCGTTCTTGAATACGTTGCCGAGCAAACCTTCGCCGCGCGGCACCGGATGGATTCGCAGAAATCCCTCGAGCGCAGCCGGCGTCGTCGCTGTTTGATGCAAAATGTCTCCCGGCACCGGCACCAGCGGAGGGCAACCTTTGGAAAGAAAAACGGGGTTAAGGTTGTTGCCGGCGCGATCGGCCAGATAAAGGGCACCGCCGTGCGCATCGAGAATGCGGGTAGCGCCTTCCACGATGAGGCGATGCAGATCGTGCGGACGAATAGTCTCCCGAAACGCTTCTCCCAGCCCGTGCAGGAAATCGAAGACCAGCGTCTCCTCGACCTGGATTTCCTCATTGGAATGCTCCAGCGCGCGAATCCGCCGCTGTTGCTTAATTGTCGTTAGGACCCAGCCGCTGCCCGCGAGCAGGAGCAGCACGAGCAGAACAGTTGGCCACATGAAATCCGGTGGGCCAACTTAGTTCGCGGCCGCCTTGTCGTGAAGATCCTGCTTTAAGTAATCGAGAACGTCTTTGAACTTGAGAAAATTTTCCGGCGCGGCGTCGCACAGCGCCTGGTGCGCATCGAGCATCTCTTTCGCCTGTTTTTGTTTCTGCTCATCGGGTTTCTCCGCCGTCGATTTTTGCAGCGCTTCGCAAGCGGGCGCGCTGGCGCCATTTTGCGAAATTTGAAAAAGCTGGTCCAACCCGAGGCCGGAAAGCAAATCGCGGCTGCGTTGCTGGCAATGCACCACGCGCAAATGTCCCTGGCCAATTTCTTTCAAGCGCAGCGCCAATCCTGCCAGCGTCCCCATGAACGTGGAGTCCATCATTGCGCAGCGGTCGAGATCGATAATGAATTCGCGGTAGCCGCGTTCGACCATTTCGCGAGCAAATTGCTTGAGATTCCCGCTGTTAAGAAAAGTCCCCCTACCTTCCACCCGTACCCAGACCGCGGGGCCGCTCACACCTACCTGAATTGAAGAGTCCACGACTATCTAAACACTCAATTTACCAATTTCATTCCGTGCCGTCAAACTGCCCCTACCACATAAAAGAGCGTTTCTCGGCCACGATCTGGCCGTGGGCGATGAGCAAACAACGCCACGCCAATAACTTGCCGTCATCGAAATACTCGTCGCCCACCACCTTAAACTCGCTCTCAATTGTTCCGCGCGCCTGTTGGTAGGTGAGCTCCTTCGCCTGGATAAACTCCCGCAATTTTTCCTGTTTGTATTCGAAGCGCACCGTCACGTCCGCTGGTTGCTTCGAGCGCCAGTAAAAATCGAAATATTCGCCCTGTCGTTGCCGAACATCCAAAGCTGTGACCGCACCATAAAGTCGATATGACCGCTCAAAAGTGATGGATGCGTCCTGCGTGACCGCCTTGTTTCTGAGGCTGGTTTTTGCATTGAGATTTCTTACGTTTTGCGCTCCGGGGCGCGATTGCCCCTTCGCCACCTCGTCGGTCAGCGCAAAAAGTTTGGTTTTGCGGAATTCAAAATTCGCATCCGCTACCACCGGGAGTTTGGAAGCGGTCGTCGCGCTTGAATCTTTCGCGCTCGCGCTGGCCATTCCCAGACAAAGCGCCAGCAGATACCGGGATCGCATCGCTTCTATAAGTACCCGCGCCTTGCCGCTGTCAATGGAGACAGTTTCGCATCTATCTCCAGCAGCGTAAATTTTTCGCGTGATCGATGTGCGCTATGATCGCGGCCTGTTCCTGCCGGCGCAGAATCTCTGGCTCGATCCGTGGGACGCAAAATCCTTTGCTTTCGTTTCCCACGCCCACAGCGATCACATTGCGCCACATCGCGAGATCATCGTTTCGGAACGGACCGCTCGTCTGATGCAGGCGCGAATGCCGGGCGAACGCCACGAAATTATCCTGCCCTTCGGCGTTGAAACCGATGTTCGCGGAATGCAGGTAACGCTTTTTCCGGCCGGACATATTTTCGGCTCCGCGCAATTTTTTCTGCGCACCGAAAACGATTCACTGCTTTATACCGGCGATTTCAAATTGCGCCGCGGCCAATCGGCCGAGCCCGCGGAATGGACGCAAGCCGGCACGCTTGTGATGGAAACTACTTACGGTCTTCCGCGTTATCGTTTGCCCCCGACGGCCGAAGTGATCGCGCAAATCGTCGCTTTTTGCCGCGATGCCATCGATGACGGCGAAGTGCCGGTGCTGCTCGGTTATTCGCTCGGC
>DAIOVO010000106.1:0-6356 GCA_036758965.1 Chthoniobacterales bacterium | reverse complement strand
AGATAATCGAGAATTTGCGCCGATTGCGCCGCCCATTCCTGCTCGCGCATTCGTTGGTTCAAGAAAATCTGTTCTTCGTCTTGCAAGGATTGCAAAACCTCGCGCGCTTGCGTGAGTTCGGCGTTGCCCAGGTCCGCTGCCGAAATCGCGCGCGGCGGTCCGACAGCGAAGGCCGGGCGCGCGATTTGATCGATCCAGCGCAGCACGTTTTCGCGAGCCTTGATTACCCCTTTACGTTCCGCGGGCGCGTCCTGCAGAAGACCGGTTAGCGCATTGATTTGGTTTTCCATCTCATCGCGCTGCTGCCAAAAGAGCTTTTCATCGGCCGAATCGCCGCTGAGCAGGCGGCCCCGATGGTATTTCTCCAGGTTGGCGATGTTGTTCTCAATCAAACTGCTCAGGCGCATGACTTGGACGGTGCGCGTGCGCATCGTTTCCCGGTGATAATTGCGAAGAGTGGTAAAGATAAAGATTCCCGCCAGAAGAATAATCACCACCACGGCGGCAATTGTTCCGGCGAGTAATTTGTAATGGAAGTGCCGGGGGCTGAGCAGCCAACGCACGCCTTGCGCCACCCGATTTGGGTGCCCGCGAGGAGCGCGCGGGACAGACTGCGGCGTGTCAGACTGGGACATCGCCAAGAGAGGGAGCAGTTATTCTGCCAGTCGCGGGAAACGTCGCCTCTTCTAGTACAGAACTCGCATCAAATAGAGGCCGGCGGCGGGCGCGGCCAACCTCGCCCGGTGCCGATGGCGCAGCCATTCCGCAATCGCTTCCAGTGGTAGTTTACCGAGCGCACACTCGACCGCCGCGCCAACCATCAGCCGCACCATTTTGTAAAGAAAACCGCTGCCGACAAATTCGATCACGATCAAATCGCCACGTTTGCGAATCTGCGCGCCTTTGATTGTGCGGACGGTGTCTAGCTCCGGCCGGCGGCGATTCGCCGCGAAGCTGGCGAAATCGTGCTCGCCCGCAAAAAGCAACGCTGCTTGGTTCAAAAGGGCGCAATCGAGCGCTGATCGCACGTGCCAAGCGCGATTGATTTCCAACGGCGGCAAGACCGGCCCATTGATAATCCGGTAACGATAGACTTTTCCGCGGGCCGAGAAACGCGCGTGAAAACTTTCCGGAACAAAACGCCCCCGCAAGAGCCGAATGGTTGGCGGTAAAACTCCATTCAGCGCCGTCACCCAGCGCGCCGCTGCAAATTTCTTGTTAGGAACGTCCGCCTGCGCGCATTGCGCCAGGGCGTGCACGCCCGTGTCCGTCCGCCCCGCGCCGATGACACCGACATGCCGGCCGCAAATTCTCGCCAGAGCTTTTTCAATTTCGTCCTGGATGGTGCGGCCGTGCCTTTGACTTTGCCAGCCGGCAAACGGAGTGCCGTCGTAGCTGACGATCAATTTCAGCCGGCGCGTCTTACCCATTCAACCGATCGAGGTAGCTCTGCAGAATTATTTGCGCGGCCACTTGATCGCGAATGCCGCGCGTCTGGCGAGATTTTTTGCCGGCCTCGCGTAAGGCACGTTCGGCCGCAACGGTAGAGAGCCGCTCGTCCCACATTGTTACTTTGCAACCGGCTACCTGCTGCAATTTTTTCGCGAACTGCTGCGCCTCCGTGGCCGCGACGCCGAGCGAACCATTCATATGCCGCGGCAGGCCCACGACCACTTCTTCGATCTCTTTTTCTCTAACGATTTCAAGAATCCGCTCAATCGCTTCTCCCGCCTCAACTGTTTCCAACGGATGAGCCAGCATTTTGAGCTCGTCCGAAATCGCCAGACCGGTGCGCGCTTTCCCCAAGTCGATTCCCAGGACGCGCGTCATTGCAATTTCTCCGGCAACTTCGCCACCAGTTTTTTGATTTTTTCCGCGTGGTGCCGATGGCAGACCAGCACCGCATCTTTGGTACGCACCACAATCAGATTATTTACTCCCAGCAGCGCCACGTTACCGCGGCTCTCATCGAAAACGATATTCTCGGTCGCTTCCAGCGTGGTCAGCTCGCAATTGGCCACGTTGCCATTTCGATCTTTCTCCAAATATCCCGCCGCTGCCTGCCAATTTCCCACGTCGTCCCAATCGAAATCGGCTTCGACCACCAGCACCGAATCGGCGTGTTCCATCACCGCGTAGTCGAAGGAAATCTTCGGCAAGGTGGCGAATTCTTCTCGCAGACATTTTTCAAAACGTGTGCGCGCGCTGCTGGCGGAAATAAACCGCGCCAGCTTAGCCGCGTGCCGGTTGAATTCCTTGAGAATAGTCGGTACCGTCCAAACAAACATCCCGGCGTTCCAGCGAAAATTTCCTTTGCGCAAAAACGATTCCGCCAGCTCGACGTTCGGCTTTTCCCGGAAACGAACCACCCGGCTGGCCCGGGTAATTCCCTCCAGCGCATCTCCCATTTCGATGTAGCCAAATCCCGGATGCGCCCAGCTCGGCTTGATCCCGATTGTCACCAGCGCGTTCTTTTCCCTCGCCAAGTCCGCCGCCGTCCGAATCGTTTTTTGAAACGCCGCCGTTTTTTTGATGACGTGGTCGGCGGGCAAAACCACCATGGTGGCATTGTGATCGCGCGCCGCTACCCACGCCACGCCGAGCGCGACCGCCGCCGCCGTATCGCGTTTCGTCGGCTCGGCCACGATGTTTTCCCGCGGGAAATCTTTCAACGCCGCGCGCACACCTTTTTCCTGCTCGACGTTGGTGAGGACCAGGATGCGCTCCGGCGGCACCAGTCCATCGAGCCGCGAAATTGTTTCCTCCAGCAGCGTTCGCTCCGAAACGAGGCGCAACAGTTGCTTTGGAAGAGATCGCCGGCTCAGCGGCCAGAACCGTTCGCCGCTGCCGCCGGCCAGAATCAAAGCATAAATATCGTTAGCCATGCTGCCCAATACCTTCGTCCGCCCGGAGTCGCGCTCGCGCAACAAATTCCCATTTATTTTTTGTCCGCCCGCCGTATAGACATACGCAGATGGCCCTCACCATATCCATTCCCAAATACGCCGAGGAGTTGCCGGTCGATCCGCTTTTGAGCGTGACCCGCGCCGCCCTCGGTCTCGGCGTCGGCTTGCTTGTCGCGGACCGAATCAAAAAACCAGCGCGGCAAGCCACCGCCATCGCTCTGGTTTCCGTGGGGGCGCTGGCCGCGGTTCCGTTGCTGATAAGATTCGCCATCGAGCGTTTGAATCGTGTCGATTCAGAACGTGGCAGTCGCAATCGCTTGCGCAGCATTCGCGGCGACTCCGGCTACCATTCCGAGAACGACGTTTACTAATTTTGCCGGCTACCTGGAGCGTCCTCGCGCGTGCCATTTCGCGACGTGAAGAAGTCGTCACGATTAAGAGCACACCCAGGAGGTTCGGCCTGCCCGCTTGAAGTAACCCGCACGCCGGATTAAGCGTGAGCGATGTCATCGCGCCCCGCATCTCCCGCCACAACGGAAAATTTGCGCACCCGCTGCGCAGAAATCCTAGCCGAGGAAGCGGCCCTGCGCGAAGGCGGCGGCAAAGCGGGTCAGGAACGTCAGCACAAGCTGGGACGATTACTGGCGCGCGAGCGAGTGAGTCGCCTGCTCGATAGCGAAACGGGTTTTTTCGAACTCGGACTCTGGGCTGCCTACAAAATGTATCCGGAGTGGGGGAATATCGCCGCTGCCGGAACCGTCGCGGGCATCGGCGACATCGCCGGAATTCCCTGCATGGTGATCGCCAACGACGCCAGCGTAAAAGCAGGCGCATTTTTTCCAGCAACGGTGAAGAAGCTGCTGCGCGCGCAACGGATCGCTTTCGAATGCAATTTGCCCATCATTTATCTGGTCGATTCCGCCGGCGTTTTTCTCCCGATGCAGGACGAGATTTTTCCCGATGAGGACGACTTCGGTCGCATTTTTCGCAATAACTCAGTCATCTCTGCCGCCGGCATTCCGCAGCTCGCCGCCATCATGGGCAACTGTGTCGCAGGCGGCGCTTATCTGCCGGTGTTGTGCGACAAGATTTTGATGACCGAAGGGAGCGGATTGTATCTGGCCGGGCCTTCTTTGGTGAAAGCGGCTATTGGCCAGATTGTCGATCAGGAAGAATTGGGCGGCGCCAGGATGCACGCAGAAGTAAGCGGCACCGTCGATTTTTACGAAAAGAACGATGAAGAATGCATAAAGCGTTTGCGCTCCCTCGTTTCGCTTTTGCCCGAAGCCGGTCCGGCACAAAGTAAAACCGAAGATCAAAATCTGCCGAAGCCGGAGAAAGATCCGGATACTGTTTACGACCTCATAAGCGTCGATGGCCACAAACCCTACGACACTCGCGACCTGATGGCGGCGATCATTGACGCAAATTCGCTCGATGAATACAAAGCCGATTACGGCAAAACGCTTGTCACGGCCTACGCGCGGATTGGCGGGCGCGCCGTCGGCCTGGTAGCAAATCAGCGGCAGCAAGTGCGCACGAAAAAAGAAGGAATCCAGATGGGCGGCGTCATTTACGCCGACAGCGCAGACAAGGCGGCGCGCTTTATTCTGGATTGCAATCAAACCGGGCTGCCGATCATTTTCTTTCAAGACGTAACCGGCTTCATGGTCGGGCGCGATGCGGAGCAAAGCGGCATCATACGAAGCGGCGCCAAGCTGGTCAGCGCGGTCAGTAATTCCACCGTTCCGAAAATCACCGTCGTGGTGGGCGGATCCTTTGGCGCGGGTAACTACGCCCTCTGCGGCAAAGCGTATGATCCGCGGTTCATCATTGCGTGGCCCAACGCGCGCTATGCCGTCATGGGAGCGGCGCAAGCGAGTGACACGGTCTTTTCCGTTTTGAAAAAGGCGCGTGAGCGCGACAAAAAAGCCGACGCCGACGAGTTAGAGGCGTTGCGAGTAAAAGTAAAACAAACCTACCAGGAACAAACCGACATTCGCTACGGCGCCGCACGCGGTTGGGTCGATGCTATCATTCAGCCGCACGAAACGCGCAGCGTATTGATCCAACTCCTGCGTTACGTCTCTCGTCCCGCGCCCCACGCGCACTTCCACACCGGCGTCATCCAGGTCTAGCTTTTCACCAAAAGGCTGAGGAGGGAGCTTTGTCTTTGCAGTTCCTTTCCTTTTTCCCACACGCTTACGCCCCTGAACTGCTTTCATGCTACCTGCGCCCAAGTCCCAACCTCGTAGTTGGTAGGTGTAACTATGAGCCCTGCTGCACGCGTCGCTGTGCCCGCCGTCGAAAATGTTCCAGTATGTATAGAAAGCCAGAGACAAACATTAAGGCGAAAGTGTAACTAATTATATGGCCGGCGCCGGCCGCAATTGTAAATCCCACTTTAGGGGGTAGCCAGTTCAGGAGGGCGTAGACATCAAGGGGGAGGACCAGCACATTGAAAAGCCAGCAAAAGATGGTCAGTCCGAGCAAAAATAAACGTTTACTCACACCTCCTCGAACGAGAGCGAGCAGAACTGCGAGCAGCGTAGCAGTCAGGAATATGGATTCGCCGCGATTACCAAAGTCGCAATCGGCGCTCGGCGGCCGTAATCCATGGAGCTTTATCTCTCCCCACGCCAGCCGCCAGGCTGGCTGGAAAATAAGCAGCGGAGCATATATCGCCAGCCATGAGAAATTCTTGCGCCGGAATTCGATGACGAAGCAGACGATAACAATCGCAATCGAGGCCTCTGCCATCCAGTATGCGATTTGGTAGCTCCTGTTAAGCCACTCTATGGGGCAGGCGAGAAACAGCTGAAACCTCATAATCGCTTCCTCCAAACTAATCCATAAAATGCCGTCTCCGACCCCGTACGGTTACTCGCGCCGCAAGGCGTGCACAGAATATCATAAGACCCTTGCCGGCGCCACCGCTGGCCATATACGATGCCCACGCTCCGTCCGAGATCCCGGGTATGCCTGGCGCAGGGCCGGGCACCAAGCTCGAGTAATCGCCGTCGGGGCCATGCTTAAAAAAACCAAACGGGTCGTAGGTAGCGAAACCCGAGTTCAATACTTCCAATCCGCCGCTAGTGGACTGGGCGGAAATAGGGGTCGGTTTGGGGTTGCATTAATTCTTCGGACAGTGAGCTAAGGGTAATTTAGGTTGGATTTGGTTGGGATTCAAAGTGGAGGGGGCTTTTGTAGGCGAGGCTGGAGTGGAGCCGGGTGCGGTTATAGAAGGTTTCGATGTAGTCGAAGATGGCGGTGCGAGCTTGGGTGTGGGTGGCGAAGCGATGGTGATAGACCAGTTCGTATTTGAGGCTGCTCCAAAAACTTTCGATGAAGGAAATGAGTAGGGGTCAGTTCCACATTTCTATACTTTTCGCAGCAGGTTTGAAACGTAGCCGGCACTTCCCATCTTTAGACGCTGCGCAATCCAGTTGA
>DAIOVO010000105.1:0-6429 GCA_036758965.1 Chthoniobacterales bacterium | reverse complement strand
ACGTCATCACTTTAAAACCGCCGATCATCGTGCGAGACCTGGCGGCCGCGCTCAATTTAAAAAATTTCCAGCTCATCAAAGAGCTGATGACTGATTTCAACGTTTTCGTTAACCAGAACCAGACAGTCGAGCCGGACGTCGCGACCAGGATCGCGGAGGTGCATGGATTTGTGCTGGAAAAAGAGCGCCGGGAAAAAGGCGGCGGTGTTCACAAGGAAGAAAAAGTAGTTGTCGCGCCGCCGCCGCCGAAACCAGCGAAGCAGGAGGAACTCAAGCCGCGCGCGCCGATCATCACTTTCATGGGCCACGTCGATCACGGCAAAACTTCGTTGATGGACGCTATTCGCAAGACACGCGTGGCCGCGGGCGAAGCGGGCGGAATCACGCAGCACATCGGCGCCTATCGCGTGGAATACAAAGACGAGCCGATTACTTTTCTCGATACGCCGGGTCACGCGGCTTTTACGCAAATGCGGGCGCGCGGCGCGTCTGTGACGGACATTGTTGTGTTGGTGGTGGCAGCGGATGACGGATTGATGCCGCAAACGATCGAGGCAATCAATCACGCCAAAGCCGCGCCGCATGTAAAAATCATGGTGGCGCTGAACAAGATCGATTTGCCGGGCGCGAATATCGATCGCGTAAAAAAGCAATTGCAGGATCGCGAGCTGATGCCGGAAGATTGGGGCGGCGAAACGATCACCGTGCCGGTCTCGGCCACGAAAGGGACCAACATCGATCAACTGCTCGAGATGATGACGTTGCAGGCGGAAGTGATGGAATTGAAGGCGTCGCCAACCGCGGCGCCGCGCGGAACGGTGATCGAAGCACAAGTGGAAGCGGGCCGTGGACCGACCGCGACGGTGATTGTGCAGACGGGGACGTTGCGCGTGGGCGACGCATTTATCTGCGGCAGCTACAGCGGCAAAGTGAAATCGTTGACGGACGATCGCGGCCAGCAGGTCAAGCAGGCCGGGCCTTCCACGCCGGTAAAAGTTTTAGGATTCACCGGGCTGCCGAATGCCGGCGACGAACTGCTGGTGATGGATTCGGAACGGGAAGCGAAACTGTTGAGCGAGGAGCGGCTCGAAGAAAAACGCGAGGGCAAACTGGCGGCGCCGCAGCGTGCCACTTTGGAAACTTTGCTCGAAGCCGCCGACGGCAAAAAACTCCTGCGCATTGTTTTGAAAACCGATGTGCAAGGCTCGCTTGAGGCATTGACCGGTGCGCTCAACCAAATCGAGAGCAAGAAAATCGATCTCGAGATTATTCACGGCGGGGTCGGCCCGATTTCGGAAAATGACATCTTGTTAGCGAGCGCGTCGAACGCGGTCGTGGTCGGCTTCAACGTCAAAGTGGAAAATCTCGCGGTGGGCGCGGCCAAACATGAAGGGGTGCAGGTCAAGCTCTACTCGATCATTTACGAATTAATCGACCAGATCAAAGAAGCGATGGCAGGGATGCTCGATCCGGAACATCGTGAAAGCGTTATCGGCCACGCTGAAGTGAAACAAGTTTTCGAGTTGAGCAAAGGTATTGTGGCCGGCTGTCTCGTTACCGATGGGCGGATCGCGCGTACGGCGCGGGCGCGAGTGTTACGGCGGCGCCAGCCAGTTTACGATGGCGGCCTGGCGACGCTCCGTCGGTTCCAGGATGACGTGAAGGAAGTGCGAACCGGGCTCGAGTGCGGAATTAAGCTCGGCGATTACAGCGAATATCAGGTGGGCGACATCATCGAGTGTTACCAGCTCGAGCAGGTGGCGCAGAAATTGTAGTCTAGTAGCGCCGCGGGATCCCTCCGCTTCGGTCGGGATGACAAGCTTATGAAACATCGATTATTGCGCGTCAACGAAGTGCTTAAGCGTGAATTGAGCGGATTGATCGTGCGCGAAATCGATTTCAAAAAAGGTCTGGTGAGCGTGAATCAGGTCGATGTCACTTCCGATCTGAAAAATGCGCACGTTTTTGTCAGCGTGCTGGGCGCGGACGGGCCGAGCGTGATCAATCGGCTGGAAGCACATCGCGCACATTTACAGGCTGAGCTGGCGAAACACGTGGTGCTGAAATACACGCCGCATTTGGCCTTTCACCTCGACGATTCCATTGAGCGCGGCGCGCGCGTGATTGAGATCATGCAGGAAATTGAGCCGCCGCGCGATAACGAAGCGTGAAGGAAAATTTCCAGGCCATCGCGAGAGCGCTGCGCGAAAATCAACGCTTCGCCGTTCTAAGTCACGTTAGGCCGGATGGCGACGCCCTCGGCAGCACGCTCGCGCTGGCGCTCTCGCTGAAGGAACTCGGCAAGGAAGTTCGCGCCTGGAATGAGGATGGCATGCTGGAGAAATATGGTTTTGTCGCGCAAGCCGATTTGCTGACGAAACCGCCGGCGGCGCCGGAGGATTTCGACGTCGCGATTGCGCTCGATACCGCAGTGCAAAATCGGCTTGGCACAACCGCGGGCGCGATCAAAAGCGCAAAGCTCTGGATTAATGTTGATCATCATCCGAGCAATCCCGGCTACGGCGATTTGGTTCACATCGATTCCAGCGCGCCAGCCACCGGCCAGATTTTGTTCGAGCTGATCACCTCGCAAAATTTGCCGATGACGCCAGCGATTGCGGAAAATCTTTACGTCGCGATTTCCACCGATACCGGTTCGTTTCAATATTCCAACACGACCGCGCGCACGTTCGAGATTGCAGCCGAGCTGGTGAAATGCGGTGTCGATGTCGGTCGCGTGAGCCAATTGCTCTACGAAAATTTCCCGCGTCGCCGGGTCGAGTTGCTGCGCGAACTTTTGGGGACGATGCAGTTTGCCTGCGAAGGGAAACTTGCCTGGTTTAGTTTGAGCCGGGCGACCGCGCGCAGACTCGGTGTTTTACCGGAAGACAACGAAGGATTGATCGATCATTTGCGCGCAATCGAAGGCGTGATCGTGGCGATTTTTTTTGAGGAGCTGGCTGATGGCAAAGTGCGCGTGAGCATGCGCTCGAAAAATAAGGCGGTCGATGTTTGCGCGATCTGCCAGAGTTTCGGCGGTGGCGGGCACGTGCTGGCGGCGGGCGCGCGCGTGCGCGGCGGGCTGGAGGAAGTGGTAAAAAAAGTCGTGGAGCAAAGTTGTGATGTCATCGAGCGCAACACCTGACGGCGTTTTGCTGGTCGATAAAGCCGCCGGGATGACTTCGCACGATGTTGTAGCGCTGGTGCGGCGCCGTTTGCAGATCAGAAAAGTCGGCCACTGCGGCACGCTCGATCCGATCGCGACTGGTTTGCTTTTGCTCACCCTCGGGCGCGGCACGAAAATCCAGGATTTGTTAATGGCGGAGGACAAGGAATATGCCGGCACCATTTTGCTCGGCCGTTCCACCAGCACGCAGGATCGCGAAGGCGAAACGCTGGAAGAGCGCGCCGTCCCATCGTTTTCCACGGAGGAAATCCGCGCCGTTTTTGAAAAATTTCACGGCGATTTTTATCAGACGCCGCCGATGGTTTCCGCCATCAAGCAGGGCGGTGTCCCGCTCTACAAACTTGCCCGGCAAGGAAAAGTGGTCGAGCGCGAGCCGCGGCTGGTGCATGTCTATCGGCACGCAATTGACCGGATCGCGCTGCCGGAAATCGATTTCACCGTCGTGTGCAGCAAAGGTTTTTATGTCCGGACGTACGCGCACGACATCGGCGAAATGCTCGGTTGCGGCGCGCACCTGCAGGCTTTGCGGCGCACAAAATCAGGGCGCTTCGACGTGGCCAAAGCGATCACGGTGGATGAACTGCGCGAAGTCCCGCCGGTCGATATTCTCTCGCGCATTCTCACTTTGCCGGAAGTTTCGCGGATGCGCGGCGGTTGATTTTTGACGATGGAAATTTTGCGTTCCATCGATGAACTGGCGAAACTCGACGGGCCGATTTTTCTCGCGATCGGCGTTTTCGATGGCGTGCACCTCGGACATCAGGCGGTCATATCTACTTCCGCCCGGCACGCGCATTCAGCCGATGGCACCGCCGTTGTCGTCACCTTCGATCCGCACCCCGCAAAAATTCTGCGACCGGAAAACGCGCCGCATTTAATTACCTCAACCCCGCATAAGATTGAGCTTATCCGCAAGCTCGGGATGAGCCATCTGTTGCTCATTCATTTCGACAAGAATTTTTCGGATACCGCACCACAGGAATTTGTGGCGCAATTGCTGGCTCATTCCCGGCCTCTGCGGGAAATTTGTGTCGGTCATGAGTGGAACTTCGGGAAAAATCGTGCGGGCAATCTCTCGCTCTTGCGCGAACTGGGAGAGCGTTATGATTTCAATGTCGTCGGCATTGCGCCGGTGAAAGCGAAGAGCGCGGTGGTGAGCAGCACGGCCATTCGTGCCGCGATCGAGCGCGGCGATCTGGCGCGTGCGGCGGAGATGCTCGGGCGCGATTACACCATTCTCGGAACGGTTAAACCGGGCGCGCAACTCGGACGGCAACTTGGATTTCCGACCGCGAATCTAAGTGCGCACAGCGAGCAATTTCCCCCTAACGGCGTCTATTTTGTCGAAGCCTGGTTAGATGGCGTGCTCCATCATGGGTTGGTGAACATCGGCTTTCGCCCCACCGTTTCGGGCGAAAATTCGGAGCGCTTGATCGAGCTGCACTTGCTCGATTTTCACCGCGATATCTACGGCGAAGATATCGAAGTGCGCTTCGTAAAATTTTTGCGGGCGGAAAAAAAATTCGAGAATGTGGAAGCGTTGGCGCAGCAAATCGCCGGCGATGTGAAAACGGCGCGCGCGTTGTGCGCCGTTTAGCCCGCCACGGCGCGAACGCGATTGCACGCGGCCCACAGGCCGCTCGCGCTCGTGACCAAACCGATAACCAGCAACAAGACAAAAAGGCCGAACGGCGTGAGCCGGGTGAGTTGCGCGAAAGCGTCGTGCATAAACATCCCCTCACCCGAAGCAAAGAAGGCGATGACCACCGAAAACACGGTAGCGAAAAAAATAATCAACGAGCGCTGGGTCTGCGGCGCCGCGCCGCGCCGGCGCGGCAACTCTTTCATCACGCGCGCGGTGAAACCAGCGTCGTCGATGTAAGGCGTCTCTTCGCGCAACCGCGCATCGAGCAAATCATCCAGCGGATCGTTCATCATTCGTTAGACCAGGCTGCCAGCATTTTCTTCAATTTTTCGCGTCCGCGCAAGACGTTCGTTTTCACAGTGCCAAGTGGAATATCAAGCACGCGCGATGCCTCCTCGTGCGACAAACCGTTTTGGCAGCACAACACAATCGCGCTCCGCTCGTGTACCGGTAATTTATTGAGCGCGCTCATGAGGTCCTGGCGCAAACCGGGATCGACCGTCTGCGGATCGGCCTGGGCTGCCAGTTGTGCTTCATCGATTCCGACCAGCTCCTTGCGTTTGCGCGCGTCATCTCGAAAAACATTGTAGGCAATGCGATAAAGCCAGGTCGAAAATTTCGCTTCTCCGCGAAAGCTGCGAATATTTTTGTAGGCGCGAATGAAAGTTTCCTGCGCCAGATCATCCGCCAATTCCACGTCCGTGCGCGTGAGCTGACGCAATAGCCCGCGCACGGCCGACTGATGGCGCCGTACCAGCTCGCCGAACGCGTGCTGGTCGTCACCAACAAAAATTCGTGCGAGCAGGTCCGCATCGGTAAGCTCCACATCATAATTTGAAGCCGTTCTGGTGCTTGTTAGCAAGCCGCCAGACAAGAATATAGCCGAGGCCAATCAGTCCCGGGATTAATCCCAACGCCCAAACGCCTTCATCCCAACCCGCGGTCATGCCGAAGAAAATCGTGATTGCGATTCCGACCGCGAACAAAATGATTCCGCGCCGCAAATCGTACCACGGTCGCAATGGGGCGGCGGCGGGCGAAGCTAGGAGTTCCGGCGGGACCGGTTGCCCTTTTTCTACCATCATCCGCACGGTCCGTTGCAAAGCGCGGCTGCGCGACATGCTGAAATACATGATCAACCCCACGATCAGCACCGGAGTGCCAAACACGGCCAGGATCCCCAGAATCGCGACGGAACCTACCCAATGAGGAACGCCATCAGAATCGTCGGATTTATCCCCGTCGTCATCATCGATGGTCAGGTTAAAGCCTTTTTTGTGTTTTGATCCGGATTCCGCCCGTTGCTTGATTCGCTCTGCGAAATCGTTCACGGGCGAAGTGGTCGCGGCCGGGGAAATGGATGGCAAAACCGTAGCGGTGGGTGCGACGGAGGGCGTCGCCACTGGAATCGACGCTACGGGCGTGGCTTCAGGGGGAGGAGTTTGGCTATAAACGGCCAGCGCCAGCCCGAATAATGCGACACTGCCGAGGACGAATGCTTTCATAGGTTTCATTTGTTGGTAAGACGCGGGAATAGGCGAGCTTGGATTCAAGAATTTGTCGGTTGTAGAGGCCGTCCGTCATCGGCGGCAAACGT
>DAIOVO010000104.1:6226-6534 GCA_036758965.1 Chthoniobacterales bacterium | reverse complement strand
ATTTTCAGTTGGTCGGTCATGATCACGAAGATGCGCATGATCCAATTCGCGCGGAAACAAACGACGCGATTCCTGGAAGAATTTCGGCAGGACCGGCAGCCGCTGCGGTTGTTCCAAAAAAATGCGCGTTTCCGCGGCGCGCCGATTTTTAATGTTTACCGGGCCGGTTGCCAGGAAATGGCTTTCCAACTTCTCGGCTCGGCGGAAGTGGACGAAACTTTTCGCGCCCGGCTCGGTGTTGCCGAAAAAATTTCTCCGGCACAGATGAATGCAGTCACGGCGGCGATGGAACGCGCGGTGGGCGAGAC
>DAIOVO010000104.1:0-6216 GCA_036758965.1 Chthoniobacterales bacterium | reverse complement strand
GACCGCGCTCGAACTGGAATCGCGGATGATTTTGCTCGCAACGGCGGTGAGCGGCGCGCCTTTTCTGGGATTACTCGGAACCGTCTGGGGCGTAATGGACACTTTTACCGACGTGGCGGTGGCGGGCTCGCCGAATCTGGCCACGATGGCGCCGGGCGTTTCCGGCGCGCTCATTACCACTGTGACCGCGCTCTGCGTCGCGATCCCAGCGATGTTTGGTTACAATTTTTTGGTTACGAGCATTCGCGGCATCGTCGTGCAGATGGACAACTTCGCTGCTGAGCTGGCGAGCGAGTTCGAGCACAAATACGTCGAGCACGGTACGCGCGCGGCGGAATTTTCGCGATGAAGCGCTACTCCGCGCGCACAAGTTTTTCCACGCTCAGCGAGATTAACGTCACGCCACTGCTCGATCTTGCGTTCGTGCTCCTGATTATTTTCATGATCACAACGCCGCTTTTGGAAAACAGCATGAACCTCGTGATTCCTTCGAGCGCGGCGACGAACGCGCCGATCAGCAAATCGGAAGTGCAAACGATTTCGATTGATCGCGCGGAAGTAATCAAGCTCAACAACCAGACGGTGAGCCAGGATTCTCTCGCGGCGCGTTTGCAGGAAATTCGAGCGGCCAATCCCGAGGTAGCGGTGGTAATTCGGCCCGACCGCGAGTTGCCCGTGCAAAAATTAGTGGCGCTGATGGATTCGCTGCAGCGCGCCGGAATTTCAAAAGTCGGGATCGCGACCAAAGCGGAAACAAAATAGCGGATGCGAAAACGTTTCTGGCGAAACGTGGTGCTGATCGGTCTGGCGCACGTCGCAATCTTTTTTGCACTTCTGCACTGGGCGGGAGAAACCAAAGCGGCGAACGCGCAGGAGATCACGTGGTTGAGTGGCGCTGGCGCGTCCGAGGCGGAGCAAACGGAAGAAATCAGCACGCCCGCGCCGGAACCGGAAAAGGTCGAGGCTCCTTCGCCGGCGAAAAGCGAAATCACTTTGCCGGCGCCGACTCCGACGCCGACCGCCACGGCGCGGCCAACTGCCACGCCTGCGGCGACGCCGCGAAAAAAGAGTTCGCCGAAGCCAAGCGCGACGCCATCGAAAAAGAAATCCGTTGCCGCCAAAACTTCGCCGAAGAAAAAGGAAGCGGTGGTAAAAAGTGCTGCAAGGAAATCGTTAGGAGAAACCAAAAGTACAAAATCGTCCAAGGGCGGCAGCGGAAATGGAGCGAGCGGCCCGGGCTCGGGGAAAAGCGACGCGGCCACCGCGAGTTATTACGGCAACATGTTGCACGACCGCTTTTATCGCGCCTGGTCGCAGCCGCAGACGGTGGTGGCGAGTGGGGCTAAACTTTCCGCATTGGCCCGGATTCGGATCGAGAAAGATGGGCGCGTTTCCAGTTTCAAAATCGTGCGCGCCTCTGGGAACGTGCTGGTCGATGAATCGGTGACGGCGGTCGGAAAAAAGGTCACGCAAGTGGATGCGCTGCCGGCCGGAATGGGGAGGGGCGGGCATTACGACATCAACATTAACTTCGCGCTGAATTCGCAGTAGTCCGGCCGAGCGGAGAATCGAAACTGGAGGGACGACCGCTGTGTCGTCCCAGAACAGTTATCCCATAACGAAATATTCGGTGACGGGACAGCGCCTGTCCCTCCAGGATTATTGGGGTTGACGGCGGTTCCTGCGCGGCCAACGACTGCGGCTACAACAGGGCGATCGCCTTTCCTTCGCGGTGCGCCACCTGATCTAGGGTGCATTGGGGCGGCGCCTTATGGGGACGCCACCTAACGATTCTTGTGCCGTGGCGAAATCGGCCACCGGTAAAATGATCGTAGGCGACTTCCACCACCATTTTCGGCGCGACCGGTTCCCATTCGCCGCTGCGCTCGGTGCTCCAGCGGCTTGGGCCGCCGGGAGCATTGCCGGTGAAGCCGGGTGCTTTTTTCAGCGCTTCGAACTTTTTAGTGAGCGCACGTTTCTCGCTCGCCTGGAACGCGGAAGTAAAACCGACGTGATCGAGCAAGCCTTGGTCGTCGTACAAACCGAGCAAAAGCGAACCGATCAGCTTCGAGCCGGTGGCGTAACGGAAGCCGCCCACCACGCAATCGGCTGTGCGAATATTTTTCACTTTCACCATCGCGGTGCGCTCGCCCGAGGCGTAAGCGGCATCGAGTTGCTTCGCGACCACGCCATCCAGATTGCCGCCCACCTTGGCGAACCATTTCTTCGCCTGCACCAGGGAATTAGTAGCCGGCGAAAGTTTGATGGCGCTAACGTTTCTTAGATTCTTACGCGCAAACGTCTCCAATTCGGCCCGCCGCTGCCGGAGCGATTGCTGCAAGCGCGCCTTGCCAAGTTCATTTTCGAGCAGGTCGAAAAGAATGAAAGTAGCGGGATGCGCTTCCGCCAGTTTTTTGACCCGACTGGCGGCCGGGTGAAGACGCAGTTGCAATTCGTCGAATGAAAAATGGCCGTTTACTTCAATGACGAGCTCGCCGTCGAGGACAAAGTTTTTTGCTTTTAGTCTGGTGAGCGAGCTAACGACATCTGGAAAATAACGGGCCAGCGGCCGCCCGGATTTTGATTGCAGGAAGATTCTGCTCCCACGGCGGAAGGCAAGACAGCGAAAGCCATCCCATTTTGGTTCGTATTGCCAGTTCTTTCCGGAGGGAATTTCATCAACCGACTTTGCTTCCATTGGCGGAAGCGGCGGTCGCATTTTCGTTGTCATTCTGAGCGGGGCCGAAGAATCCCGTGGTTAGCTTAAAGGTTTCATGACGGGATCCCTCGACTCCGCTCGGGATGAAGGGTAGCGACGCGGCACGAGTTTCGGCGGGCGCTTTCCTTTGCGAACTGCACCGACAACGGAAATGTAATCGAGCTCGGTCTTATCAACCGCGCAGCGCAGCAATAAACCGCCCCGGCTCATATCGCCGCGCCCGACGAAATCGGTTGGAAATCGCAATCGGTCCCGAAAGATTTCCAGCAGAATCTCGACATATTTTCCGGTGGCGACACTTCCGAGCAAAATGACTTCGCAAGCAGGCGATAATTTACTGGCCAATTTGCGCGCGTCGCGCACCAGCGGCTCGCGATAGCGTGGATCGCTTTCGTCAATATCGACCTCCGCAAATTCGTGCAGATCGCGCAGTGAAATTTTTGCTTTGGCATCGACCAGGCCGCGCGTCGGTGTGATGACGAGGACACCACAGATTCCGTTCGACGTTCGCGCGAAAGCGTTGGCGTAAGCAAGCTTCCCCCGGAAATACAACCCGCTGAGGAAAGTGAAGACTTCGCCGAAGGTGGCGTGGCCGGAATTACGAAGACGGCGCGCGAGATCGAACTGGGCGCGATCGCTCAAGATCATCTGCGCGCGCTTGCCGCCGGCGTAGGCGGGTGAGAGGAGGAAAATGCGGCGTCCTTTTTCCAAATCAATATCCCGTTAGTCGTGCTTCGGCCAAATCGAGATCGCGTTGAATGCGACGCAATGCTTCGTCGTTAATCACTCGCTCGTTGCGCAAACGGATGATGGTTTCTCGCTCCACCTTAAGCGCTTCGTATTGCAAACGCTGGTAATGCGGGGTCGAGATTTCACCGCTGGCGTCGCCGTCGCTCGAAGCGCAGCGCGAAAGCTGTGCCATCCGCTCGCGATATTCGACCCGCAAACGTTCGGCGGCGTCATTGGAAACGTCGCACTCCTGCGCCAGGCGATCGATGAGCTGGAGGGCCGCGCGGTTGGCTTCGACCCGCGCTTGGCATTCTTCGTCGTCATTGGCGCCGTCATCCGTCACGCCAAGTTTACGAATGAGAAACGGGAGCGTGAGCCCTTGCAGGACGAGAGTGGTGAGAATGACACAAAAAGTGAGGTAGAGAATGTAACCGCGCGCGGGAAAGCCGTTGACGTTGGTGACGGCGAACGGAAACGCGAAAGCAGCGGCGAGCGAAATAACGCCGCGCATACCCGACCAGGAAATGAGGGCGGCCTGCCGCCACGGCAAATGAGTTTCTTTGGAGGCAAAAATCCGCCGCAAAGAAACGGCGGTAAAAACCCAGCCCATCCGCACCAGCACGACCGCGCCACTGACGATTGCGCCGATCAATAGCAAATGCGGCCAGGACTCGTTAGCTAATCGTCCGATAATACCCGGCAACTGCAGGCCAATGGTGACGAAGATGACGCCGTTGATGAGAAAAACGAGCATCTCCCAAAACGCGACCGCCTGCAGACGAGTGTGCGCGCGCAAAGTGAGCGGAGCATGCCAGCCCATGAAAATGCCGACGGTTACGGTGGCGAGGACGCCGGAAAGATGAAGACGTTCCGCCGGCAGATAAGCGAGGAACGGAGTGAGAAAAGAAATGCTGGTATTGATCGGCGGATCGTCGAGATGCCTCTGAATCCAGCGCACGACGTAGCCGACCAGAAATCCGAAACCGATTCCGCCGGCGGCGACAAAAAGAAAATCGACCGTCGCGCGGCTGAGCGAAAAGGAGCCGGTGGTGATCGCGACAATGGCAAAGCGCAATGCCACTAGCGCGGTCGCATCATTGACCAGGCTCTCACCTTCCAAAATCGCATCGATGCGTTGCGGCACGGCGAGACGCCGGAGCACTGCGCTGGCGGCGACCGCATCCGGCGGCGAAACAATTGCTCCGAGGGCAAATGCGACCGCCCATGGCATCTCAGGCAGAATGGCGTGAGCGATCGCGGCGACCACTACGGTCGTGAACAAAACCAGACCGATGGCGAGAAATAGAATCGAGCTGAGGTTGCGGCGGAAATCGCGCCAGGAAGTAAAAAGCGCCGCGGGATAAATCAGCGCCGGCAAACAGAAATAAAAAACGAAATCGGGACTGAGGCGCAGCGTTGGCAGATGCGGAATCAGGCTGATGGCGAGGCCGCCGAGCACGAGAACGACCGGATAAGGCAGCTCGACCTTGCGCGAGAAAACCACCAGCGCGGTCATGGCTGCGAGCAGGAGCATGAGAATTTCGGCCTGATGCATGCGTGCGACTACTCTTACACTAAAAGCAGCGGCGATTTGCGTCGGAAAGTTTGCAGGTGCTCTGACCCGCACTTAAATTTCTTCATGGTTGAATATGATTTTCTTTCTCTGCCCGAGACAGCGGCCACCGAAAACGGCGCTGTCGCTAGCGAGGCGACGAAAGATCTCGCTTTGCTCGACGAATACTCGCGCACAGTGGTGGCAGTAGTGGAGCGGGTGGCGCTCGCGGTCGTGAACATCGAAACGCGAATGCGCAACGCCCGCGGCGGCAGCGGTTCCGGTTTTATCATCACGCCGGATGGTTTTATCTTAACGAACAGCCATGTCATTCATGGCGCCACGGAAGTCGTGGTCAATCTCTCCGACGGCCGCGAAGTTCAGGCGCAGCTGATCGGCGACGATCCCGATACCGACCTGGCGGTGATTCGAATCGACGCGCCGCAGCTTTCCTACGTCCGGTTAGCTGATTCGGAAAAATTGCGCGTCGGGCAAATGGCGATTGCGATTGGAAATCCGCTCGGGTTTCAGGCGAGCGTGACCGCGGGAGTGATCAGTGCGCTCGGCCGCTCGATGCACGCGCAATCGGGGCGCTTGATCGACAACATTATTCAAACGGACGCGGCGCTGAATCCTGGAAATTCGGGCGGGCCGCTGGCGAATTCGGCGGGGGAAGTGATCGGCGTCAACACCGCCATGATTCGGCCGGCGCAGGGAATTTGCTTCGCGATCGCAAGCAACACCGCCAAATTCGTCGCCGGCTTTCTGATTAAAGAAGGCCGGATCCGGCGCGGTTACATTGGCGTGGCGGGGCAGACGGCGCCGCTGCATCGGCGGGTGGCGCGGTTTTATCATTTGCCACTCGAAAGCGGCGTGCTGGTGGCATCGATCGAAAAGGGAAGTCCGGCGGAACATGCGCGGGTGCGACCTGACGATCTGATTGTGGCGTTCAATGACGAGCCGATCGGGAGCGTGCATGATTTGCACAAGAAACTGGCGGGCGACCACATCGAGCGTCCGTGCAAGCTAACGATTATTAGACACACCGAGCAGGTGGAGATTTACGTGACCCCGCTGGAGATGCCGGCGGCGCGGTGAAAATTCTGGTCATCGGCGGCGGCGGCCGCGAGCACGCACTGGCGTGGAAACTTTCGCAGTCGCCGGAGGTGACGAAGATTTTTTGCGCGCCGGGAAATGCCGGAACGGAAAGCCTGGC
>DAIOVO010000103.1:0-6828 GCA_036758965.1 Chthoniobacterales bacterium | reverse complement strand
GCATCTTCGGGTTCCAGCGCTTGGTTTGGTGTCCGAAATGCACGCCGGCTTCCAAAAGCTCCGGCACAAGTTCAATCGTCTCCGCCATAAAAAATAAATGCGCCCGCCAACCGGCGAGCGGACGTGGAAGATGCCTTAGCAGCCCACCGAGCGCAACCGGAATTTAATCCGACAGCACGGAAGTCAGGTGTCTGGCCTGACCCGGCCTCCACCGCTCGGTCATATGACTAGCTTCGGGGGGCTTGGATCGCCAGCCGGATTAAGCTCCAAATTCCAAGCTCCAAGCACCAGGGACGCTCCAAAATCCCAAACATCAAAAGCGCCACCCATGCGGTTTTTGGAATTTGCAGCTTGGAGATTCCTTGGAGCTTGAAAATTGGAGCTCGGAGCTTTCTGCAGAGCACCCGCGCCGTTTTTCGCACTCGACTACGCGAGAGGGCGACAGGATGATTCCCGATTAACAGACATGCCTGAATGGGACGCCTTTGAGTACTCACACTGCTCGTCGCTTCAGAAAGCAATGGGTCGAGAAGTTCTCGCTCTGCTCGATCTTAACGGTTCGGAACGGATTCTCGATGTCGGATGTGGGGATGGAAAAATTGCCGCCGAAATTGCTGCTCTTGTCCCGAACGGCTCGGTCGTAGGCGTCGATCCTTCACATGACATGATTAGCTTCGCTCAGAGCCATTACGGTCAGGCAACGACACCGCACAACCCTCGATTCCAGGTAGGAGACGCTCGCAGACTGCCTTTCCAAAATGAGTTTGATCTCGTGGTTTCCTTTAATGCATTGCACTGGATACCGGAGCAGGACGCGGCGCTAAGTTCCATCCGCTCCGCTTTGATTTCCGGGGGTAAAGCGCAACTTCGTCTGGTGCCGGCAGGAGCGCGCCGGAGCCTGGAAAATATCGTCGAAGAAACGCGTCAATCCTCGAGATGGAACGCTTACTTCCAGGAATTTCACGATCCTTATCTGCACCTGACACCGGCAGAGTATGCGGCCGCGGCCGAGCGCAATCGCTTCCGCGTTCTACAAGTTTCGATGAAAGATGAGACGTGGGATTTCGGGTCGTGGTCGGCTTTCGTCGCTTTTAGCGCCGTCGGCTGTGTCGCATGGACGACCCGCCTGCCCGAGGCCGAACGAGCCAGCTTCATCAAAGATGTTCTGGATCGCTACCGCGGCGCGGTCGCAGCCGACGGCAGCGAAGAAGGGCATACCTTCAAGTTTTATCAGATGGATATCAGCCTGCTCGCAATCTGACGAACTGTAGCTCGTTAGATGCGAGCGCTAGTCTCGTCCAAGGTCGGCACAGCTGCCGACCCTCCGTACGAAAACGGCGCCTTAAGATCGATTCATGTCGCCTGCTCGATTTTGCGCGCCAGGAGCCAGCACAGATCAGAGAGACGGTTGAGGTAGCGTAAGGTTTCGCGGTTGAAGTTCTCGTCGTCGCTCATGAGCGCGGCGACGCGGCGCTCGGCGCGACGACAGGTGGTGCGGGCAAGATCGAGCGCGGCGGAAGCAAGTGACTTTCCAGGAATGACCCAATCTTTCGGATGGAGGTTTTTGTCTTTCTCCAGTTCATCAATCGCAGCGGTGAGGCGATCGACCATCGCGATCGAGGTAAGCTCGAAGCCCTCTTTGCGATAACGTTCCAGGTCTTCCGGCGCCGTCGCAAGCTCGCCCATGACGGTAATAAGCTCGCGTTGCGCGCGCAGAATCTCTTCCTGAATCTGAGAATTGTTAGTGGCGGCTCGCGCCAATCCGAGCGCGCTCGTCAGCTCGTCTACGCAACCATAGGCATCGACCCGATTATCGGTTTTTGAAACTCTTCGCCCATACATGAGCGAGGTCTCGCCTTTGTCGCCAGTCTTAGTCGCGATCGACATCAGGAGCGGGAGTAGTGGAGTGCAGAAATAATGGAGTGACGGCGTTTCAGCGCTCCATCACTCCACAACTCCATTACTCAATCTCTGTGCCGATCAGCCGACTGCTGGCTGCAATTCCGGTTCTTCCATCACCGGCGCACCGATCGGTTCGCCTTTTTCGATCAGGCGAATCTCGCGGTGTTTGCTGAAGCCGGAACCAGCCGGAATCAAGTGACCCATGATGACGTTTTCCTTGAAGCCGCGCAGACGATCGACTTTTCCGAGCGTCGCCGCCTCGGTCAACACGCGGGTGGTATCCTGGAATGACGCCGCCGAGATGAAGCTGTCGGTTTCGAGTGAAGCCTTGGTGATTCCTAACAAGACCGGAACAGCTTCCGCTGGTTTGCCGCCTTGCTCGCTCACACGCTTGTTTTCTTCCTCGAACTCCAGCTTATCGACTTGGTCGCCCCAGAGCAGAGAGGTGTCGCCCGGATCGGTAATCTTCACCTTGCGCAACATCTGGCGCACGATGATCTCGATGTGCTTGTCGTTAATTTCGACGCCTTGCAGTCGATAAACTTCCTGCACTTCATTCACGAGATGCTCTTGCAGATCCTGCGGTCCGCAAATTTCCAAGATTTCGTGCGGAACCACCGGGCCCTCAGTCATCTGCTGACCCTTTTTCACGAAATCGCCTTTGAAGACAATGATGTGTTTGGTCAACGGAATAAGGTGCTCTTCTTCCGCGCCGGTATCAACATCCTTCAGGATCAACTTGCGCTTGCCTCGAACCGTTCCGCCCATTTCGACGACCCCATCGATCTTTGCGATCTCGGCCGCGTCTTTCGGACGGCGCGCTTCGAATAGCTCCGCCACCCGCGGCAGACCGCCGGTGATGTCTTTTGTCTTTGCGACTTTGCGCGGTGTTTTCGCCAGCAACGCACCGGCGCGAATTTTTGTGCCTTCTTCCACCACCACGTGGGCGCCCGCCGGAATGGAATAATTCGCCAGCACTTCCTTCTTCTCGCCCATAATCACGATCTGCGGATGCAAATCTTCCTTGTGCTCGATGATGACGGTGCCCATCAAACCAGTCGCTTCGTCCACGTCTCGTTTGATCGTGACACCCGCGATCATGTCGCGGAACTCCACCTTGCCCGATTTATCGGTGAGAATCGGAACGTTGTATGGATCCCATTGCACGAAGGTCTCGCCTTTCTTCACCTGCGCGCCGTCGGGTTTGGAAATCACCGAGCCGACCACGACATTGTAACGCTCCAGCTCACGACTTTCGGCATTATGCACGCCGATGCTGCCGTTCTTGTTCAACACAATCCAACTGCCATCGAGCGCCTGCACAGTGCGCAAATCGTTAAACTGAATCATCCCGTCGTTCTTCGCTTTCACGATCGGCTGTTTGAACGTCTGGCTGGCCGTGCCACCGATGTGGAACGTGCGCATGGTTAATTGCGTTCCGGGTTCACCAATCGATTGCGCGGCGATGATGCCGACCGCTTCGCCCAGTTTGACGAATTGTCCGGTAGCAAGATTGCGCCCGTAACATTTCGCGCAAACGCCACGCCCGCATTCGCAGGTGAGAACCGAACGGATTTTCAATTTCTCCACCCCGATGCGCTGCAACTCGTTAGCAATTTTCTCGTCGATTAATTGATTGGCTTTGACGATTTTCTTTTTCTTCTCCACCGGGTCGGCCACCGTTTCGCAACTGACGCGACCCACAATGCGCGTCGCGAGATCGACCACTTCTTCGTCGCCCTCGTAAATCGAACGCACTTCGATGCCGTTGACTGTTCCGCAATCGTCCACGTTGATGATCACGTCCTGGGCGGCATCTACCAGTTTGCGCGTGAGATAACCGGAATCCGCCGTCTTGAGTGCGGTATCGGCCAAACCTTTGCGCGCGCCGTGAGTGGAGATGAAATACTCCAGCACGCTCAAGCCTTCGCGGAAATTCGAGGTGATCGGGCGCTCGATAATTTCGCCGCTCGGTTTCGCCATCAACCCGCGCATACCGGCGAGCTGACGCACCTGTTGGCGGTTGCCGCGCGCGCCAGAATCGACCATCAGATAAACCGGATTCAGTTCCTTGCGCCCATCGTTGTGTTCCAGGGTGCGGAACATGACATTGGAAATCTCGTCACCGGCATGCGTCCAGATGTCGATGATCTTGTTGTAGCGCTCGCCATCGGTGATGATGCCTTTGCGATACTGCTGTTCGACGGTGCGGATTTGTTTGTAAGCATTATCCAGCTCGATCTGCTTTTCTTTCGGAATAATCATGTCCGAAATTCCAATTGAGACACCGGCCTTGGTCGCTTCGCGGAAACCGAGCTCTTTCAATTCGTCGAGGGTTTCGACCGTGCCCTCCTGGCCCGACACCTGGTAGCAGCGCCAGATGATGTCGCTCAGTTGTTTCTTGCCGGCTGCTTTGTTAAAGAAGCCAAGGCCTTTCGGCCAAATTTGATTAAAAATCACCCGACCGGCAGTGGTCTCGATCACGCGCGTCGTCTTGTCACCGTAGATTGTGTCTGTGCCCAAGTCCGGGTTCCGGAATCGAATGCGGTCGTGCGTTTTGACTGAGCCTTCCGCCATCGCAAATTCCACTTCCACCGCCTCGGAAAACAGCGGCAGCCGCGTTTCGACACTCGAGCCGGCGGCGCGCCGCGGATTTTGGGTGAGATAATAACAACCGAGCGTGATGTCCTGCGACGGCGTCGTGATCGGTTTCCCGCTCGATGGCGAAAAGATATTGTTCGGCGCCAGCATCAACATACGCGCCTCCATTTGCGCTTCGACCGAGAGCGGCACGTGCACCGCCATTTGGTCGCCGTCGAAGTCGGCGTTGTAAGCCGTGCAGACGAGCGGATGGATGCGGATCGCTTCGCCTTCGATCAACTGCGGCTCGAAAGCCTGGATCGACAGGCGGTGCAGCGTGGGCGCGCGATTGAGCAAAACTGGATGTCCGCGCGTCACTTCCTCAAGAATGTCCCAAACCTCCGGCGTCTGACGCTCGATCATTTTTTTCGCGCTCCGCACGGTGTGGACGTAGCCGAGGTCTTTTAGCCGCCGAATGATGAATGGCTCGAACAAAACCAGCGCCATCTTTTTCGGCAATCCGCATTGATGCAGTTTCAATTCCGGCCCGATCACAATGACGGAACGGCCTGAATAATCGACGCGTTTACCTAACAAGTTCTGGCGGAAACGGCCGCCCTTGCCCTTGAGCATGTCGCTCAAGGATTTTAGCGGACGATTGCCGGCCCCAGTGACCGCACGGCCATGACGTCCGTTGTCGAACAAGGCATCAACCGCTTCCTGCAACATGCGTTTTTCGTTGCGAATAATAACGTCCGGCGTTTTCAACTGCAGCAAATTCTTTAGCCGGTTATTGCGATTAATGACGCGGCGATAGAGATCGTTCAGGTCGCTGGTCGCGAACCGTCCGCCTTCCAGCGGAACGAGCGGGCGCAAATCCGGGGGAATGACCGGCAGCACTTCCAAAACCATCCATTCCGGCCGCGCGTGGGAATTGATGAAGCCCTGCACCAGTTTCAAACGCTTCGCCAGTTTCTTGCGAATCTGTTTGCTCTTGGTGTTTCCCATCGCCACCTCCAGCTCTTTGTTGAGCTTGTGCAGATCGATCTCAGCTAACAATTTCTTGACTGCCTCCGCGCCCATCCCGGCGGTGAAACCTTCGCCGTATTGTTCCTGCGCTTCGCGAAATTCGACTTCGTTTAAGAGCTGCGCTTTTTGCAACGGCGTCTGCTGCGGATCAACGACGAGGTAGTCCTCGTAATAAATGACTCGCTCGAGCTGGCGCGCGCTCATATCGAGCATGAGGCCGAGGCGCGATGGCATGCATTTGTAAAACCAGATGTGCGAAACCGGCACCGCCAATTCGATGTGGCCCATCCGCTCGCGGCGCACGCGCGCGAGAGTGACTTCCACCCCGCAGCGATCGCAGATAACGCCCTTGTGTTTGATGCGCTTGTACTTTCCGCAGGAGCATTCCCAGTCCCGTGTCGGACCAAAAATGCGCTCGCAAAATAATCCGCCTTTCTCCGGCTTAAACGTTCGGTAATTGATCGTTTCCGGATTCTTTACCTCGCCCTTGCTCCAGGACCGCATGGTGTCGCTCGAGGCGACGCCGATCGCGACTTGGTCGAAACCAACCGCGCGTTCTTCACCCACTAACTCCCGCCAGGAATGTTCGTTCATTTATGTTGTGTCTTGAATTCTGCTATTGAGACAATTGTTAAACCGCCGCGCCGTCGAAAACGCTCTTCGGCGCCTGCCCGCCCACCTTGACGTCAAGGCCCAGGCTCTGCATTTCCTTGATTAAAACGTTGAAAGATTCCGGTGTGCCCGCTTCCAGCGAGTTGTCGCCTTTAACGATCGACTCGTAGATGCGAGTGCGCCCCTGCACGTCGTCGGATTTTACCGTGAGCAATTCCTGCAAGGTGTAAGCCGCGCCGTACGCTTCCAGCGCCCAGACTTCCATCTCGCCGAAACGCTGTCCGCCGTATTGCGCTTTGCCGCCAAGCGGCTGTTGCGTAACGAGCGAGTACGGCCCGACCGCGCGCGCGTGAATTTTATCGGCCACAAGGTGACCGAGCTTCATCATGTAGATGTAGCCGACCACGACTTCCTGATCGAAGGCATCGCCAGTGCGGCCGTCGAACAAACGCGCTTTGCCGTTCTCCTGCACCCAGGTAAAGCCGTCGATCTTCTTCGCCTCTTTCAAATAGTCACGGATTTTTTCCTCCGAGATGCCATCGAAAACCGGCGTCGCCACCTTAAAACCGAGCGCCTTCGCCGCCACGCCGAGGTGTGTTTCCAGGACCTGGCCGACATTCATTCGGCTCGGCACTCCGAGCGGATTCAACACGATTTCCACCGGCGTTCCATCCGGCAAATACGGCATGTCTTCTTCCGGCACGA
>DAIOVO010000102.1:0-6912 GCA_036758965.1 Chthoniobacterales bacterium | reverse complement strand
CGCGAAAGGAAAACGCATCGGCGAAATTGACGAGCGGGTGCGCGAGCTTGCGGCCAACATGCTGGAGACGATGCGCGGGGCGAATGGAGTCGGGCTGGCGGCGCAACAGGTGGGGAAAGCGCTGCAACTAACGGTCGTGGATGTTTCGCTGGTGGAAGATCGGCCGAGCACGATGGCGCTCAATGGCGCCGAAGTCGAGCCCAAGGCGCACATGCCGCTGGTGTTGATCAATCCCGAGATTGAGCTCGGTCCGGAAAAAGACGTGGGAGCGGAAGGCTGCCTGAGTTTCCCGGAAATCTCGGGCGACATCGAGCGCGCCTTGTGGACGAAAGTGTGCGCGCAAACGCTGGAAGGTAGGACGATCGAACTGGAGGCGACCGGGTTGCTAGCGCGCGTGTTGCAGCATGAGATCGATCATCTTAACGGAATTCTATTTATCGACCGGATGAACTCCGCGGCCAAAGCCAGCCTGGCGAGCCGGCTAAAGAAAGTTCAGAAAGAAACCCAGGGCAGCGAGCGATTATCAGCGCGAATGTAGTTTTCGCGTCGTCATTCCGAGCGAAGCCGAGGAATCCCGATGTGAACCCGTAAGGTAACTTTCGCGGGGTCCCTCGGCTTCGCTCGGAATGACGGGGCGTTAAAGCGCTTTGTAATCGATGGTGATGGTGCGGAAAGTGTGCGGCGGTTTTTCGGCCGAGAAATAAAAGAGCTCGAGCATGGTCGCGCCCACCATCCATTGGTAGCCGACGAGCGTTTGCAGCACGTCGGTATCGGTGTCGCGGCTGCGTGAGACCAGTTTGCCGACGCCGTATTTGCTGTCGAAATAGCGGCGCACCGTGCCCATGTAATCGTTGTAGCGCTCGATCGACCACTCCGACTGCTCGTATTGCAATTCCACTTCGATCAACTTGTCGTCGCGAAAAGTGAAAACCGTTTGCCGCAACCCAGGATGCACCAGGCCATCGACTTTCCAGGTGGCGCGGTTTCCATCCTGGTTACGCTCGACCACGCGCGCCTTGGCGCCGGTCAGGACCGATTCGACGCGTTTGCCGGAATCGCCCCAGCGAAAACCAAACGGCGGCAGCAATTCGTTTAAGGCTTTTGCCGGCGGGACTGCCCCAAGCAGCACGAGCAGGCTGGCAACCAGCACGCGCATCATTCGTTGAGAAAATTGTAAACGGTGTAACGGCGAACCAGCGGTCGCAGAATCGCATCCAGGTTTTGCTGGCGTCGCTGGTCCCCAACGAAACGGGCGAACGCATTTTTATCCTTAAAGGTAATGACAACGGTGAAATCCGCGGCGCGATCCACTGCCAGAGCGGGGCCGGCGCGGAAATCGACTACTCCGCGTGTGCGCCGAAGAGAACGCGCGGCCCGCAAAAGAATATTTTGATCGTCGATATTGCCGGGCCGTTGGAGCGAAAAGAAAATGACCTGCGTCACCTGGCCGCCCCGATTGGAAGCGTAGGCGCCGGGCGAGACGAGAAACGCGAGCGAAAGGAAGAGGCCGACTCGAAAAGGCGAGAAAAAATGAGTAAACAGCTTTCTCATGGAATCATTATGGTCGCGCAAAAAACATCGCCGAGCATCAAAATTGCAGGCCTGATTTTAGACGAAGAGAAGTGTGAACGCTTCGCACGAGGGAAAAAAATTGGACTGCGCAGACAACTTTCTCAGTCAAGAATTTTTTGTGCGGCGTTCAAAAATAAAGTTCAGATTTTTTCTTGTCGGAGTTTTGTCCGGTTTCTAATCTCCAGCCGCTGGCAGCGAGCAAGAAGCTCGGTTGTGAATAAAGTGTGAACAGAACTAAGCAATTTCGTAACGTCCTTAACCTTCTCCCCGGTGCGAGCGCAACTCTCCGCTCGGCGGGACCTTGCGCGCCCGAGAAGTATTCTATGCTGTTTTTCCGGCGACAATTCGATTTTCCCTCGGAGAAACGTGAAATTTCCCTCCGAGACATTTCCGTTTTCGATTTGACTCACACGCTGGCAGACGACAGCGCGCCGCGTGGAACTATCATTTTCCCTTCTCAAAACGGCAATCAAAGGGCCGTTTTTTCCTGTTAACAACTTGTATGGATGCAAGGTGTAAAGCCCTCTGGGAGAAACTTTCGGCGGCACTCAAACCGCAGGTCAGCGCGGACACTTTTAAGCGCTGGTTTGCGGCGGTTGAATTGATCAAGGAGACTCCGGACGAGCTGACTTTTCGCGTTCCAAACAACATCTACCAGTTTTGGATTGAGAGTAATCACATGGCGGCGTTGCAATCGGCCATCATTGCCGCGTGTGGCGAGCCGCGCACCGTTCGATTTTTTGCCGCCGAGTCAGATGAAGAAGCCGATGCGGCCGCGTCGCGCACGAGTGAGCTGGCGGCGGCGAACACCCGCTCCGTCGGCCACGGGCTAGCTCTCAATCCGCGCAATAATTTCGAGTCATTTGTAGTCGGCTCGAATAATCAAATCGCGCACGCGGCCTGCCTGGCCGTGGCGCAGGCGCCCGCGCGCACCTACAATCCGCTTTTCATTTACGGCGGCGTCGGTCTGGGCAAGACGCATTTAATGCAGGCGGTCGGCCAGTTTGTCTGGAGCAAAAAGAAAAGCTCGCGCGTGATGTATCTATCGAGCGAGCTGTTCATTAACGAATTCATCGACGCGATCCAGCACAACACCCTGGTGAAATTCCGGAAGCGCTATCGGCAGGCCGATTTGCTTTTGATTGACGACATCCAATTTCTCGGTGGTAAGGAACGGTCGCAGGAAGAATTTTTTCACACCTTCAACACCCTCTTCGACGGCCATAAACAAATCGTGCTTTCGAGCGATCGGCCTGCTTCGGAGATTGCAAATCTGGAGCATCGGCTCGTGTCCCGTTTTGAATGGGGAATGACAGCGGAGTTGCAGCCGCCAGACGTTGAAACGCGGCTCGCGATCCTGCGAAAAAAGGCGCACACGCTTCAGATCAAATTGAACGACGAGATTTTCCAATTTCTGGCCAACCGCATTCGCACCAACGTGCGCCGGCTTGAGGGCGCGCTCATGCGGGTGGCGTCCTTCGCCTCGCTCAGCGGCAAGGAACTCACGCAGGACAATATCGAGCATTTGCTCAAGGACATTTTAATGGAGGAGCGGCGGCAGACCGTTACGATCGAGCAAATCCAGCGCAAAGTGGCCGAGCATTTCGATGTGCGGCTGGCCGACATGACGAGCAAACGTCGCCCGGCCAGCATTGCGTTCCCGCGGCAGGTGGCGATGTATCTCGCGCGCGAGTTGACCAAATCTTCGCTCAACGAAATTGGCGACGCCTTTGGTGGGCGCGACCACGGCACCGTCCTGCACGCCTGCAAGCTGGTAAAAAAGCGGATCAAGGAGCAGGACAACGTGCGCCAGACGGTTTCCTTTATCGACAGCGCGCTGCAACGCTGAACGAAATACGGTTGCCGAATAAAATTCCACCGCTTACATCTAGCTTGCTGTGATGAAATTTAGCGCGACCAAAGAGAAGCTGCTGGAAGGTTTGCAACAAGTGCAAAACGTGGTCAGCACGCGCACCACGCTGCCGATTTTATCCAATGTCCTGTTGCAGGCGAAAGATGGCGAAGTCTCGTTAACCACGACCGATCTCGATGTCGGCGTGCGCGGAAGTTTCGAAGCGAACGTGGATAAACCGGGCGCGACCACTTTGCCGGCGCGGCGGCTTTTCACCATTATCCGTGAGTTGCCTTCGAGCGAAATTTCGGTCGAGGTCGATGGGAAAAACGCCGCCTCGATTCGCAGCGGACAAAGTTTTTTCAAAATTCTCGGATTGCCGGAAGAAGAATTTCCGCCGTTGCCGAAATTCGAAGACGCCAAAGTGGTGACGATGCGGCAGAAAGATTTGCGCGACGGTTTGCGCAAGACTGCTTACGCGATTTCGACCGATGAAACGCGCTACGTCCTCAATGGCGTGCTCTTTAGTTTCAAGGAAAACAAACTCATACTTGTCGCGACCGATGGCCGGCGGCTGGCAATGGCCGACATCGAACTGGAGTTTCCCCGCAGCCACGAAGCCGAAATCATTGTGCCGACCAAGGCGGTGACGGAATTGCAAAGACTGCTGAGCGATGACGGCGACGTGAAAGTGAGTGTCGGCGGCGGCCAGATCGCGTTTGATCTTAACAACACGCTGCTGGTCTCGAAATTGATCGAGGGAAATTACCCGAACTACAAGCAGGTCATCCCAAACGAATCGAAAGAGCGCGTCACGCTCGAGCGCGAGACGTTCCTGAATTCGCTGCGCCGGGTGTCGTTGCTGGCGAGCGATAAATCGAATTCGATCAAGCTTAATTTTAGCAAAAACAATATCGAGATCACCGCCAACACGCCGGAAGTGGGCGAAGCCAGGGAATCCTTGCCGGTGCAATATAAGGGCCGCGAATTTTCCATCGCATTCAATCCGGAATTCTTAATGGCGCCGCTGCGCAACCTGACGGAAGACGAAATCTTTTTCGATCTGATTGACGAGATGAGCCCGGGCGTTTTGAAAATCCAGACGCCCTTCCTCTACGTGCTGATGCCGATGCGCATCAGTTCCTGAGCGAGCGCTCGTTTCACCGTAGCGACGTCAAGCTGGGCGAGATCGCCGTCCGGCGCGCGAATGATGCGCGCGTTTTCATTTTGCGGCGCCCAGATTGCGGGATCGGTCGGACCGAATAAAAGCAGCGCGCGCGCGCCGGCGGCCGCGGCCAAATGAGAGATGCCGCTGTCGTGGCCGATAAAAATCGTGTGGGCCAAAACGGCAGCGAGTCGAGGGAGCGGCCAGTTGATTGCAAACAACAATTGATTTGCAAATCGATTTCGCAGGAGATCGACCTGCCTTCCATCCGCTTCGCCGCCAACAATCAAAAGGCGGCGATCGAACTCGAGCAGTTTCGTCACGAGCTGCACCCAGGATTGAATCGGCCAGCATTTTTTTGCACTTCCGCTGCCTGGATGGAACGCCAGCAGGGGTGGCGGTTGATCGTTCAAAAATTCCCGCGCAAAATTTTTGTCGTCCGCGGAGGGGAACAGTCTGGCGGCAAAATCGTTTACCATCAGACCGAGTTCGCTCAAAAGCGCAGCCAATTGGCGGGCGGCGTGTTCTTTTTCGCCGAGCCTGGCTGGACCGCGCAAAATTTTCACCGCGCCGGAGCGCCGTAGGTTTGCCTCGAAAATTCCGTCGGAATCGGGGAGATAAGTGAGAATCAAATCGAAGCTGGCAAAGTATTCGCGCAGCTCAGGCGCAAGCTCGCTCTCTTTGAGGAAATAACGGGCAAGGCCGCCGTAATCGATTGATCGAATTTCGTCCGCGTAAAAACGTTTGTCGGCCAGCGCAGTGATTTGTGTGTGGCCGAGAATTTCCAAACGTGCCCGCGGATAGGCGTCGCGCAGCGCTTCGAGTGCCGGGAGAGTGAGAATGAAATCGCCGATCGCGCCGCCGCGAATGACGAGAATGTTTTTAATAAAAAAGAAAAGCCAGCGCGATGAGGGCGGCGCCGTAGAGGAAGCCGATCAGATTCAGGCTGCGCCAGCGCGCACCGGTTTTGTTCCACCAATCGATTTGATCGCGCATTTTATAGGGCACCATCACGTAAGTGAGGCCGACCACGATCAAGATGTAGGCAAAAACGGTCAGAAGCAGACGGCTGGTTTCGTAGCGAAAAAAGGCAGCGTCGAGCAATGGTTCGGCCGCGAGCAGAAAGAGAATGCCGAGGGCGCGCACCGCCAAGAATTCATCCACGAAACGAATGGCGAGAATAAACGCGATCGGCAAAGCAATCAGGAATGGGATGCGAAAAACGACAAACTCGCCCATCTCCATGGTGGAAACGAGCCACCAGCTCCAGACCAGATCGATGGCAAGGAGGAGGATGCCGGCGAAACGCGAACGTGGAAAATCTTTCAGCGCCCCATTTTTTTGGAGAAACCCAATGATGGCGAGGAGGCAGAGAATTATGCCGGCGACCAAACCGGCGGCTTGCAGCGAAAAATGGTAAATCATTTTAGTTCACCGGCGCGCCGTAGAGGCTAAAGCCGTTTGCGCGGGTAATCGCAACGTCGAAAAGTTTTCCGATCCGCTCCGCGCCTCCTTCGAAGACGACCACTTTATTAGAGTGTGTCCGGCCCATCAGTCTCGCGGAATTGGTTTTGCTTGGGCCTTCGCAGAGAATTTCGGCGTGAGCGCCGACCAATCGTTCGTTCGCTTTCCGGGCGGAGGCGTTTACTACTTCGAGTAAATCCCGGTTGCGCGTTTCTTTAATCGTTTCCGAAACTTGCTGCGGCATTTCCGCGGCCGGCGTTTCGCGACGCGGCGAATACCGAAAAACAAAGGCGTTATCGAACTCCAACTCTTGCACAAGCGATCGCGTTTCGCGGTAATCGGTCTCGGTCTCGCCCGGAAAACCAACGATGATATCGGTGGTGAGCGCGATGCCGGGCCGGGCGGCGCGAATTTTTTTCACGAGCGCGGAATATTTTTCTGCGGTGTAAGGCCGGTGCATTGCTTTCAAGACCTTGTTAGAACCGGATTGCAGCGGGAGATGGACATGCTCGGCCAGTTTCGGCAACCGCCCGAGAGCGTCGATCAAATCCTCCCGAAAACCAATTGGGTGCGGCGAAGTAAAACGAATTCGCTCGAGACCGTCGATCGCGCTCACTGCTTCGAGCAACTGCACGAACGGAGATTTTCTGTGGCCAACACTTGTGGCAGAGCCGCGGTCGGCGACGGCGGCTACAGCGGGAAACTCATGACGGCCGTAAAGATTCACAATCTGGCCAAGCAGCGTCACTTCCTTCACTCCACCAGCGACCAGCTCGCGCACTTCCGCCACAATCTCCGCGATGGTGCGGCTGCGCTCGGCCCCACGCGTGCGCGGGACGATGCAAAAAGTGCAATGCAT
>DAIOVO010000101.1:0-7136 GCA_036758965.1 Chthoniobacterales bacterium | reverse complement strand
GTTTTGGGCAGCGCGCGGCGTGCGCATTTTCCGGGTCGATAATCCGCACACCAAACCGGAGCCGTTCTGGGAGTATTTCATTTCGTCGGTGCGGGCGAAATTTCCGGACACGATCTTTCTCTCCGAGGCGTTCACCAAACCGAAGATGATGAAGGTACTGGCGAAAGCGGGCTTTACTCAGAGCTACACCTATTTCACCTGGCGTAATTACAAGCAGGAGCTGATCGACTATTTCACCGAGCTAACGCAAACCGACATGCGCGAATATTTTCGTGGCAACCTCTGGCCGAACACGCCGGATATTCTGCCGCCGATTTTGCAAATCGGCGGACGGCCCGCCTTCATGATTCGCGCCGTCTTGGCCGCCACCCTCTCGAGCGCTTACGGGATTTATTCCGGATTCGAACTCTGTGAAAACGCCGCTCTGCCCGGGCGCGAGGAATACGCCGATTCGGAAAAATATCAATTCAAAGAACGCGATTGGGACGCGCCCGGAAACATCAAGGATTTCATCGCGCGCCTGAACAAAATCCGGCGCGAAAACCGCGCGCTGCAATTTTACGACAACCTGCGCTTCTATTCCGCAGGAAATGACGCGATTTTGTTTTACGGAAAGACAACTCCGGCGCGCGACAACGTTATACTGGTAATAGTAAACCTCGATCCTTTTCGCACCCAGCATTCTTTTATTGATGTGCCATTGGAATTATTCGGCGAAAAAGAGGGCAGCGCCTTTGAAGTGCACGATCTACTCAGCGACGAGCGTTATATGTGGTCGGAGCGTCGAAATTACATCGAGCTCGACCCACAAACCAGGCCGGCGCACATCTTTCGCCTGCGGCGAGCGGTCTGAAGGCCGGTTGCATCGCCGCTTTCTGTTGCCTATCGTAGCGCAACTCGGGCATGAATAAAATTTTCTGGCTGCTTCTCGCGCCGGCCAGCGCCACGTCGCTTCTCGCACAAACACCTTCGCCGGTCGCGCCCACTTTACCGCATCCGCAGACGGTTTTGGACGCGATGCGCTCGGCTGGGCCGGTGATGATTTTCCTGGTCCTGCTCTCGATCGTCTCGGTCATGCTGATCATTGTTTATTTTCTAACGATTCGTAGAGGCGCAGTCGTTTCGCAGGGATATATGGCGACGGCTGACGCGCTTTTGCGGAAGCGCGATTACCTCGGCCTGCTGGCGGTCTCGAATCGTCATGGCGAAGCAATCGCGCGGGTGGTGCAGCAAGTGCTCGATTTTACGACGAAGAATCCGGGCGCGGATTTTGCGCAGGTGCGCGAAATTGCCGAGACGGAAGGGACGCGGGTCGCTTCCAATATCAATAATCGCGTCACTTATCTGGCCGACATCGGGATGATCGCGCCGTTGCTCGGTTTGCTCGGAACGGTCATCGGAATCATCAGTTCTTTCGGTGCGCTCGGGGCCGATCTTGGCAGCGCCCGTTACGTCGCGCTTTCACGCGGCATCAGCCAGGCCCTTTTCAATACTGCGGCCGGTCTTGCCATCGGCATTCCGGCGATGATTTTTTACGCCTTTTTTCGCGGACGTTCGCAGCGCTTAATTTCCGAGTTGGAATCGGCCGTGACCCATGTGCTGGCAGTGCTTTCGTTGCAACTGGGCAAACGAAACACGCGCGCGCCGGCATTACTCGAATCGGAGTTTTAAATTCTGCAGAGGATCAGATGAACCTGCGTTCTCGCGCGCCCATGCAGCATCCGGGCATTCAGCTCGCGCCGCTGGTGGACGTGCTGATGCTACTGCTCATTTTCTTTTTACTGACGTGGAACGCGGCGCGGAATGAGAACGAATTGGACGTAAAAGTGCCGAAAGCTTCGTCGGCGAAGGAGAAGGCGGCGCCGCCGGGCGACGTAGTGGTGAATGTGAAGACGGATGGAACGGTGGTAGTGAATCGCCGCACCCTAACGACTCCTGAGCTGAGCGAGTTGCTGCAAAACTTGATCAAGCTTTATCCGGAACAGGCGGTAGTGATCCGCGGGGACGAGGGCGGCGCCTACAAAAATGTCGTGAACGTGCTGAACGTTTGCAGCGAAGCAGGCGTAACGAATGTTGCGTTTGCCACCGCAAAATGAGAGCGCTAGCCGCGTTGACGGCGGCGCTGTTGCTTTTGGCCGCACCGATGCTGGCGCAGGAAGTTCGCCGGGCGCAGCGGGCGGATGAACCTACGGTTTTGCGCGCACAACCGGTGGATGAAACGCCGCCACCCGTCAAACCGGAGCCGGCGATCGTGGAGAAGCCGCCCATTCCCGAACAACCAAACGACAAACGTCAGCTCGAGTACGCCAACGCGCTTTTCTCGCGCAAGATGTACGATCTGGCGGTGCCGGAATACGAAAAGTATTTGAGCGATTTTCCGGAGGGCGCCGGGCGGGCGAATGCTTACTTCGGGTTAGGAGAAGGTAATCGGTCGCTGGGAAAAACCGGTTCGGCCCGCATCAATTTCCAAAAGGTTCTCGATGAGGATGGGGACGGCGAATTTGCCGGACCCGCCGCCTACGCCCTGGCGGTGATGGCGTTTTCGCAAAAAGATTACAGCGTCGCGCAACCGCTCTTCCACAAAGCCGCAGCGAAATCGAAAGACGCACCGGTCGCGCTTTCGGCAAAATATTTCGAAGCTCGCTGTCTTGAAAGCGCGAAGCGGACGGAGGATGCGCTCAATTTATATTTGCAGGTGGCGGAGGCGAAGAGTCAGTATCGCGAAGATGCGCGCGCAACCGCCGGCGCGATGCTGCTGGCGCGCGGCCGAAAAACGGAAGCCTTAAAGCAATACGAAGCGCTTTCCAATGAAGCGGACAAACCAGCTGCAAAAGCGGAAGCAGCAGTGCGCGCCGGTTTAATCGCAATCGACCTGTCGACGTCGGACCGCGCGAAGATTGACAAAGCAATGGCGGAAAAGGCGCGCGCGCTTCTGCAGAAGGGCCGCGCGGATTCGGGTAAATGGCGCGGGATTGCTGGCGCCGGCTTGCTTCGTCTCGAATATCAGAGCGGGCAATTTGGGCAGGTAGTGAGCGATTACAAAAAATCCGCGGCCGATTTGCCGGAGGAAGCAAAACCGGAAGCGATGTTGCTGGTTGGCAACGCGCAACGGCAGCTGGGGCACACGCAGGAAGCGGAGCAAATCTATCGGCAGATCATCGAAAAATTTCCGAGCCGCGAAGAAGCGAAAGACGCGCGCTACCAACGATTGATCAACGTTTACAATTCGGATCCCGGCGCGGTAATCGCGGAGGTCGATGCTTTTTTGAAATCGAGCCCATCGGGTGAACGGGCGGACCAGGCGAAACTTTTGAAAGCGGAAGCGCTTTATAAGCAGCAAAAATTTGGCGAGGCGGCGCCGGTTTACGAGGAACTGCGCTCCTCCCAGTTGTCGCCAAAGTTGCGGGCGGAGGCGGCCTACAAACTTGGCTGGTGTTATGTGCAGGCGAAAGACGAAGCGCGGGTGATCGAAGCGTTCAGCTATTTTCTAAAAGCGTTCCCGGAAGACACGCAGGCCCCAATCGCGCTCACGCAGCGCGCTCTCGCCTATCAACAAAGCAAGAACATCGATGCAGCCGTGGCCGATTTGAGTTTTCTCATTTCAAAATACCCAAACGCGAGAGAGCGCGAAGGCGCGCTCCAGCAAAAAGCTTTGCTCCAGGGCGAGGACAACCGCCAATCAGAAATGGCGCAGACTTTTCAGCAATTGTTAAAGGAATATCCCAAAACGGCGGCGGCGGGGCAGGCGAACTATTACATCGGCAAAGCGGCTTTCGATGCCAAAGATTACAAGCGGGCGCTGCCGTTTCTCGAGGCTGCGCGCCGCTTGAATCGCGAGCAATACGATAATCTCGCCAGCCTGCGCATTGTGCTTTCGGACTATTATCTGCGCGATCGCAAGGCGACGATGGCGGAAGTCGATAAATTGTTAGCTGCAAAAACGAGCGTGCCGAACGACGTCCTGGAATGGCTCGGGATCGAGTTCTACAACGAAAAAAATTATGTGGCCGCGGGAAAATATTTGCAGGCCCTGAACGCGACCGAGAACCCCGCGGCGATTAAATCTGATTTTTGGTTTTATCTCGGCGATGCCGCGAGCAAGCTGAAAAAGTACGATGAGGCGGAAGTCGCTTACTCGCGCTATTTGCAAACCTCCAGCGATCCGGCGGGCAAGGCGAAAGTTTTACTCGCGCTCGGCGCCACTAAAATCGCCGCGCACAAACCGGATGACGCAGAAAAAATTGCAGACGAAATCATGAAATTGCAGCCGGAAGGAAAAGTGAACGCGGAAGCGCGTTTGCTCGCCGGAGACGTCGAATTCGAGCGGCAGAAATTTGAGAACGCGGGCAAGGCTTACGCCGGCGTCGCCTTGCTCTATGATGATGCCGCGATCACGCCGCGCGCCTTGAACAAAGCGGCCGACGCCTATCGTCGCGCGGGCAAGCAGGGGGAAGCCGAAGAATTCGCGAAACAATTGCACGAGCGCTATCCGAATTACGCCGGCAGCTAGGGGACAGCGGCGGTCTGCGCCGCCAATGCATTTGTGCAGCGTTGCGTTCGAACGGTCACAGACCGCCGCTACAGAATTGTTTTCATCCCGAGCCGACGCCAATGGTTTAACCGGCTGTTTCGAGGGAGAGCGTTTCGATTGGGAGCGACGCCAGAAAATTTTTCGCGTCACTGATTTCCAGGACTGGTTCGGCCAGATGCGCCGCCAGAAAACTGGCGTCCGGATTTTTAGCGAGGCCGGCCCGCGCGCTCAAATCACAGCGCGCGAGGAGATCGATGCTGCGCCGCAGTTTTTCGATGAGGCGATGGGGCCGGCTAAATTGCATGGTGCAAACTCCCGGCGCGGTCGCTTCGACAAAGGGCGAAAGCATAAAAGCGTGATGGAGTAAAATATGAGTGATTTGTTGTTCGGAATCTCTCGCGCGCGCTTTGATCGCGAGCTGGAGACAGCGCGCTAGCGCCTGGCTCGGTGTCATGCCAGCTTGGACGCCGGCGTTTTCCGCCGCCTCGTTCAATTGCAAAATCACGGCTTTGCTGGCGGTGGCATCCAGGACCGCTAACGGTTCCTGGCGTAATTTCGGCTGATGCCGCGCAATCGCCTGCAGATAAAAATTCGGTAGAAAAAGCGTGGCGAACATTATTGAGCCATGAAAGCAGTTGTTGAAGCGACTGAGCGCCGTCTGCTCCAGCGCAAATCGGAAATAACCTGGTCGCGCTCCAAATCGGAAAGTCGCCATTGGTTTTCGAGCACGATTTTGGTGCGGGCGCTGGCCACCAGATTGTGCCGGCTCATTACCAGAAAAGCAGTCGGCGCCGGCTCGACCAGACGTTGCAGGCGATACCAACTGGTGGCTGGCACGCGCCGTAATTCCGCTGCCGGATTTAAAACCAGATCGAGAACGACGAGCGGGAAGTTTCCATCGCGCAACAAAAAATCGGCGGCCTTGATCGCTTCGCTGGTTTTTTGGCAGCGCACCCAGAGCAAATGCAAAAGCGATTCTTCGCCGACTGATTGAACATCGAAGGAATCGAGCCCATCGATGAGAGCGAGGAAAAAGCGTTCCCGCCGCGCTAACTCGAGCAGGCAATGAATGAGCAAGGCGCTGCCGGCGCTCGGTCGCGGGCTGGTGAGTTCGGTGATGCTGCCTCTGGGCAGGCCTCCATTCGTCGCGTGATCGAGCGCGGCAATACCGGTCGCGATTTGCGACGAAGCGGCAGGGGTTGGTGCATGCGCGAAACGTTCAGCAAGAAGATTGCGCAGATCAATGATCTTACGGTGCGCCATGAAGGAAAATTGCACATAACAATTATATGTTCAAATGAACATTAACACTTCGGGAGAGCGCACGCCGCGGGCGTGTTCCGTTTGGCGGCTCGCCAAACGGTTCTTGGAGCCAATGCGCAACGGATTTCGTTCTCGCCTTCCGATTACGCCACGCTGAGAGGTTTTGGCGGGCCGCCGAAAACAGCACGCGGGGCCGCGTGCGCCCCCCGAAAGCAGAAGCGAGCACTTCTCGCGGACGCGGCGGGATCTTTCGACCCCGAAAGCATTCGGGGCTCAGGATGACGAGACGAGCTATTTACGCGGCGGATTTTTTTGCTGTTGCCGTCGCACCAACGAAATCATCACGCCCTGAATTCTCAATTCGTGCGCCGGGCGCTGATTTGGATAACGCGGATTTTCCGCTTTCAGATAAGGCCGGCCGCGTTCTACTACATAACGCTTCAACGTCGTCTCGCCGTCGATCAACGCCGCCACGATATCGCCATTCTTCGCTTCCTTGCGATCTTCCAAAATCACAACGTCGCCATCGAGAATATGCGCGCCGATCATGGAATCGCCGCGCACGCGCAGAGCAAACAAGCGCGCGCGTTTCGAGGCATTCGCAGAACGCGCATCGAGCGAAACATGGCCGAGCACGGTTTGTTCGGTGAGCGCGGCCATGCCCGCGGGAATCTGGCCGTAAATGGGGATGTCGGCGATTCGCACTTTTTGCACTGGGGTGATGAGCGAGCGGGCCTTGCGCGCGTGGCGATCGAGAAAACCTTTGCGCTCCAGGGTGGCGATGTATTGCATGACCGAGGTCTGGCTGGCGAAGCGAAAATGATTTTGAATCTCGCGCGTGCTGGGAGTAATGCCCTTCTCTCGTTGCTCGGCCTGGATGAAATCGAGCACGCTCTTTTGGCGATCGGTCAGCATTTCGTAACAGGCTTAGTCAGTTTTTATCGTGGCGCAAGTTCAAATGAACGTATCGAACTCGAAACGCGTGTTCGTTGAATCGCCGTTCTGGAGGGACGACCGCCGTGTCGTCCCCAAAACTTGGACGGGACTGCGCCCGTCCCTCCAGTTTCGCGAAACCGCCGGACTCAATGAGAGGTGAGTGCGAACTGCAATTCGCGCAGCGTGCTCAGCCAGCGCGTGGAAAAGGCAAAACGTTGCTGCAGTTTTCCAGCTTCGCTAACTGCCGCCGTCCGGTCGCTTGTCCACATCTCGTTAAGCGCGCGCAACTCATTTCTTGTTTTTGCTTCCTCAGCTTCGAGTTTTTCGATCATCGTCGCCAGTTCGTGGCGCAATTTTCGCCGTCGAATTTCGCTCATTGAACGTGTAATCGCACTCTCTTCCGATG
>DAIOVO010000100.1:5868-7152 GCA_036758965.1 Chthoniobacterales bacterium | reverse complement strand
CACGAGCAGCGTGGCGGATTTAATTCCAACTTCTTCGCCGGTCTGGATATCGACGGTCTGCGACTGATAACCGTTGCGCTCAATCCAGCGCTGATACATCCGCAGAAGCATGTCGGCCCAATCGCACGACTCGGTCCCGCCGGCGCCGGAGTGAATGGTTAGAAAAGCGTTGCTCCGATCGTTTTCGCCGGAAAGAAACTGGCGTAGCTCGAACTCCGAGATTTTGTGCGCGAGGCGCTCATGCTCTTTTGTCGTTTCCTTCTCGGCTTGTGCGCGAGCGGCGGCGTCCGTTTCCTCCTCCGCCAATTCCTGTAGCGCGATGAAATCTTCCAGTTCGTGTTCCAGTTCGCGAAACGGATTGATGAGCGATTTGAGCCGCGAAACTTCTTCCACCTCCACTTGGGCGCGTTCGCGATTATTCCAAAAATCGGGTGCGCTCATCCGCGCTTCGAGCGCGCTTAGTTGGTCCTGAAGTTTGGGGAGGTCAAAGAAACCTCCGCAGTTCTCGCACGCGCGCTTTTAAATCTCCCGCATCAACATTCGCAACTTCAGCCGGCATGGCGCAAAGATAATCAAACATGGAAGTCTGTCATCCCGAGCGAAGTCGAGGGATCCCGTGGAATTTACCTTAAAGCTTGCGCGACGAGATCCCTCGACTTCGCTCGGGATGACGGAGCGCGTTGCTAGCTAGTGCTTGCGCGCTTTCGCCGGCTCGAGTCGGAAAATCGTTTCGCCTTCTTTCATCACGTCGAGTCGGTCGCGCGCGATTGTTTCCAGATAAACCGCGTCGGTCTTGAGCAAATTTACTTCGCGCGTCTGGCGTGCGAGCGATTTTTTTTGCGTGTCCCGCTGCGCCTGCAAACCATCGATCTCCGCCATCGCGGCCGCCTTTTTTTTCCAGAGCGGAACGAAGAGGCTGATGATGAGAAGCCAGGCGGCCATGAAAAGTAAGACGCGCAGAACGCGATTAAGCCGCTGCCAGACGGTGGCTTCGCGGCGGGCGCGGAAATCGCCGAGCTGCTCCACTAGCGCATCTTACCGCCGTAGGTCGCATTGTCACCAAGTTCTTCCGCTATGCGCAGGAGCTGGTTATATTTTGCCATGCGATCGGTGCGCGAAAGCGAACCGGTTTTGATTTGGCCGGCATTGGTCGCCACCGCGATGTCGGCAATGGTGGTGTCTTCGGTTTCGCCGGAGCGATGCGAAATTACTGCGGTATAATTGTTGTCGTGCGCGAGTTTGATGGCATCGAGCGTTTCCGTCAGCGTGCCGATTTGATTCACC
>DAIOVO010000100.1:0-5786 GCA_036758965.1 Chthoniobacterales bacterium | reverse complement strand
AACTGGATCTTGTCGCCCAATCGTTGCGTTAATTTTTTCCAGCCAGCCCAATCATTTTCTGCGCAACCGTCCTCAATCGAAATGATAGGGAACTTCGCGCAGAGCTGCGCATAGTATTCCACCAGCTCCTCCGCCGTCCTTTTCGAGCCGTCGGATTTTTTGAAAACGTAAAGATTTTCTTTCTTGTCGTAAAATTCCGACGAGGCCGCATCGAGCGCGATAAAAATTTCTTCGCCCAATTTGTAGCCGGCATTTTTTACTGCGGCCGCGATCGATTCCAGCGCGTCGTCAGCCGAAGAAAGCGCGGGCGCGAATCCGCCCTCATCTCCGACCGCGGTGGAAAGTCCGCGATCATGCAAAACGTTTTTCAGCGCGTGAAAGATTTCCGCGCCATCGCGCAGCGCCTCGGCAAAATTCGGCGCGCCTTTCGGCATGATCATGAATTCCTGAAAATCGATCGGTGCATCGGAATGCGCGCCGCCGTTGAGAATATTCATCATCGGCACCGGCAAAACGCGTGCGTTCGGGCCGCCGAGATAACGGAAAAGCGGAAGGTTGGCGGCGGCCGCGGCCGCGTGCGCGCAGGCAAGGGAAACGCCGAGGAGCGCGTTCGCGCCGAGATTTTTTTTGTTCGGCGAACCGTCGAGCGCGATCAGTTTTTCATCGATCTTCGCCTGTTCGCGCGCATCAAAACCGCGCAGCGCCTCGGCGATTTTTTTATTTACACTTGCGACCGCATTGCGCACGCCTTTGCCGCCGTAACGCTTTTTATCGCCATCACGCAACTCCCACGCTTCGTGTTCGCCGGTGCTGGCGCCGCTCGGCACGGCTGCGCGTCCAAGCGCGCCGCCTTCCAAACGCACATCCACTTCGATGGTTGGGTTGCCGCGCGAATCTAAAATTTCGCGTCCGACGATTTCAGCGATGCTGGTTTGCATTTTGCGCGCGCCATGATGCGCGCCACGTGCGGGCTGGCAACCGTTTTGTCTAACAAATTGTAGGGAGGGCGCTTCGCCTGCCCAGCGCAACTCAATGGGCAACCGAAGCGGTCACCCTCCAATCGCGTGCCTAAACATTCCTGCTGGCAATCTGAGCGGAGATCATTACTCTGCGGTTGATGATTTTTGCGGACCGCCGTTTCGTTTTCGCGCTCGCGCTTCTGGCCGCGACTTTCGTTGGCGCCGAAGAAACTTCTCTCCCGCCCGAGCAAATGGCGCATGCCGCGCGTACCGATTCGATGACTATTCCGACCCCGGGGGAGCTTTTTGCCGCTTTGCAAAAACCGGGCAAACCGAATTGGACGAGCGCGTACCGCGGACCGATTCCCACCACTTATAAAGATCGCGCGCAGCTCGCCCTGAATCTTGGCGGATTAATCGCGGACGGTTTCATCGCGGTCGAGGCCCAGGACAGCCAGCAGGTGAAAAATATCGGCTCAGACGTTTTGAAATTGGCCAAGGCGCTGGGAGTGAGCCAAAACGTGCTCAGCCGCGGCCATAGCATTAACGATTTCGCCGAATCCAATCAGTGGGATTCGTTGCAGGAAGAACTGGAAGCGACCCAGAACGAAGTGAAAAGCTCGATGCAAAACCACAGCGACCAGGACCTGGTGATTCTGGTGAGTGTGGGCGGGTGGATTCGCGGCACGCAGGTAGTGAGCGGGTCGGTCGCGGCAAATTATGATGAGCGAGCGGCCAAAGTGTTGCGCCAGCCGGCGCTGGTGAATTTTATTCATACCAAGCTAAACGACATTGCACCGGAGCTGCGCAACGATCCGCTGGTGAAAAGTGTCAACGATCAGTTGGGCAATCTGGAGAAACTGGTTTCGTTCCCGCCCGGACAGGCGCCCAGCCCCGATGACGTGCGCAAAGTCCACGAGGTGGTGACGGGTTTGATTCACCAAATCCAAAGCAAACCGGAAACAAAATGAAGCGCCGGCTTTTTTTCCTGGCAATGGTTTTGTTGGGCGGGGCGATGATCGCGCGCGCAGATACCGACGCGGAAGTGGATGCGCGCAAGAATGCGCTCGATGTGGCGGGCGCTTTTACCAACGACGGCTTCAAACTGCGCGATGGTCATTGGTGCGGCACGGTCAAAAATGCCGCGCACTCCATCATTGCGGTCAATCTTTTTGCCGGCAACCAATACTGGTTTGCAGCCGGCGCGACGGATCCGGCCAAGAAAATCGCGGTGAGTGTGTACGACGAAGGAGGCAAGCTGGTGAAGACCGATCAATACGACGCGGCCGATCGCGCCGCGGCTGGCTTCACCCCGACCGATAGCGGCCAGTATTACGTTTCGGTCGATCTGGTGGAAGGCGCTCCCAGCAGTTTTTGCCTCATCTATTCCTACAAGTAGAGCGTATTAGGAATAGGATAAGCTATGGGAAGAAGCATCATGCGATGGATGGCTGCGCCTGCTTTGGTGGCGACGATGCCGCTTTTGTTCCCGGCTTGTTCGAGTACCACGCCGGCAAAATCGGCCAGCGCTGCTGCAGGAAAGTATTACGCCGTCACCGCGCAGGAAGCGGAGTTTTTCCACTACGGCCCGCAGCAGGGCAATGGCCCCGATCAAAAATTAGCGCATGACACGCTGCTCACTCTCATCCGGCCCTCGTTTGGCTATTGCAAAGTGAAGTTGATGAACGGCGAACAAGGCTACGTCGCGAGCGAGGACATTCACACGGCCTCGCCCCAGCTCATCGCCGCCGTCACCGCGCCCCCGCCCGGGCCGACGGAAACAAGGGGCCCGTCCCGTCTGCGCCTGAACTCGGAAGATCCGCGGCTGCTGAATGTGCCACAGGAGCCGTTGCCCCTCGACGTGCCGGAGCCGGAAACTTCTCCCACGCCCTAGAGCGTATCATGCGCTCAGCACAACGAGTCAGCGTGGTCCGGAAGGATAACCGCGAATCCGAAGTGTCGTGACGGCGGTCTGTCGCCGTGGCCCGCGTGGATTGCAGGCCGCGCGCTTTACACTGAAAGAGCGGCGTCACTACAATACTTCGCCGTTTTCCTTCCAGGTCGGGCGAACTCGTTTGTGCGAAGTGCCGAACACGCTCTAGCTGGACAAGGACGCGCTCCTGCGTTTTTAATCAGGAGCGTTTTCATGAGAGCGGTCCAGGTTTTTTACGAAGGCCGGGTGCAAGGCGTTGGCTTTCGCTACTCGGTCAAACAGATCGCCAAAGGATTTAGCGTCACCGGCTGGGTGGAAAATCTGTCCGATGGTCGGGTGGAGATGCAGGTCGCGGGCGAGGCGGAGGAGGTGGCGGCGTTTCGCGCAGCGATTCGTGAAAGTGAGCTACGTTCCTGGATCAAAAACGAAAGTGAAAATCCGCTCGCCGCGCCGCCCGTCGCGCGCGGTTTTGAAATTCGGCATGAGTGAACCAGCCATTCGCCTTCAAAACGCGCGCAAGGTTTTTCCGGTTCCTTTCCGCCGCCGCACCACCGTGGCGGTGCACGATCTGAGTTTGGAAATCGCGCCGGGCGAAGTCTATGGCTTGTTAGGCCCAAACGGCTCCGGCAAGAGCACCACCATGAAGATGATTCTCGGGCTGATCGCCCCCACCCGCGGGAAAGTGGAAATTTTTGGCCGCGACAATGCGGCGGTGGCGACGCGGCGGGAGATCGGATTTCTGCCGGAGAACGCCTATTTCCATAAATTTCTCACCGGCGCGGAAACGCTGCGCTTTCACGCCAGGCTGAGCGGAATTCCAACTAACGAGATTAAGACGCGAGTAAAGGAACTCCTAACAAGAGTTGGATTAGCGGAGGCTGGCGAGGCGCGACTAAGCACTTATTCCAAGGGAATGTTGCAGCGCATTGGTCTGGCCCAGGCCCTGATTCACGGTCCCAAAATTCTTGTGCTGGACGAGCCGACCGCGGGCGTGGATCCGGCCGGCTCGCGCGATATCCAGGAGTTGATCCGTTCGCTCAAGGCGCGCGGCGTGACCGTTTTGCTTTCTTCGCATTTGCTTAGCCAGGTCCAGGAAGTTTGCGATCGCGTGGGAATTTTGGATCGCGGCCAACTACTTCGGGAAGGACCGCTGGAAGAGTTGCTGGCAGTGGAAAACCAGACCGAGCTCGTGCTCGAAAATGCTTCCCCGGAATTTCTTGAACGATTCGAGAAGGAAATCGCCGCCCACGGCGCCCGCCTCGTCGCCCGGCGCAAGCCGCATACTTCACTCGAAAAATTCTTCCTCGCCGCTACCGCCCCGAAAAAATAATGCGCTCGCTCCGCCGCATTCGCGCCATTGCCGGCACCACTTTTACCGAACTGGCGCGCCTGCGTGTTTTTTATGTCCTGATCCTTTTCGGACTCGTCCTCATTATCAGCTCCACTTTTATCGCGCGCATTTCCTTCCAGCAGGAATTGCAGGTGACGAAGGACATTTCGCTCGGCGCGATTAATTTTTTCGTTGCGCTCCTCGCCATCGTGGCGACCGCGCAGTTGCTGCCGCGCGATTTGGAAGATCGCGTCGTTTACAGCGTGCTGGCCAAGCCGGTGCGGCGTTACGAATACATTCTCGGCAAATTTTTTGGCGTGGTCGGTTTGCTCGCGATCACTCTCGTAGCGATGAGCGCGCTTTGTTTAGCGGTTTTGAAACTACGGGAGCAATCGGCCTTGCAGGATTTGCAGCAGCAAACCGCCGCGCTCACTCCCGAGCAGGCTAGCGCCAGTTTGCACGCCATCCAGGATGCGGTCGCCAGCGGCACGCTTCTGCGCGCGATTGGTTTTATGTTTCTCAAGGGCGCGGTCCTGGTCGCGCTCACCCTCTGCGTCTCCACTTTCGCGACCTCCGGCATTTTTACCATCTGCGCGATGGCGATGGTTTATTTGATCGGGCATTTGGAATCGGTCGCGCGCGATTACTGGCTGAGTCGGCACGGGGCCAGCGCGCTCACCCATTTTTTCATTGGCCTGGTGGCTTTTGTTTTTCCGGATTTGCAGGCCTTCAATTTGAGCGATCAAATCGTCGCTGGCGCAATTCTTTCCGCCGGCTTTCTCCTCAAACTTCTCGGTCTCGGAATTTTCTACATCGTCATCTATCTCCTGTTAGCGATCGCCCTGTTTTACCGGCGCGAATTATGAAAACGTTTCTCGCCATTGTTTTAATCGCGGCCGTTTTCGTTCCGGCAAAATTGAAACTGGAAAGCAGCGTGGCCCGCGAACACATGGCCGATGAATCGCTCCAACCAGCGCTCGATTTGAGTGAACGCCTTGGGCAAAATGCCTTCATCGCCATCCTGGGCGGGTTTCGCTCGGTCGTGGCCGATTTCCTTTTTATCGACGCCGAAGTTGCCTGGGAAAACACCGATTGGCCGCATCTCCTTTTGCGTCTGCGCCAGGTGACAACTCTGCAACCGCACGTGCCAATGTTTTGGGACACTGCTGGCTGGCACATGGCCTGGAATGCCGGCACGGCCGCGTTGCGCGACGAATCAAAACCGCTCGCGTTGCGCAAACGAATCCATGCTGAATACATCGAACTCGGGCGCGATTTCCTCCAGCACGGCGTGGCCAATAATCCGCGCAGTGCGCAACTTTACGAAGCGCTGGCCCGCCTTTATCGCGACAAATTGCACGATCACGCGCGGGCGGCGGAAAATTTCGCGAAAGCGGCGCAGTTGCCAGGCGCGGCCGCGTATGACGAACGTTTCGGCGCCTATGAATTGTCGCAGTGTCCCGGCCGCGAGCGCGAAGCCTACGAAAAATTGCGGGAGCTCTATGATCGTGGCGAAAAAGAACGGCTGCCGACATTAATCAGCCGGCTGAAGTATTTGGAAATG
>DAIOVO010000099.1:0-7221 GCA_036758965.1 Chthoniobacterales bacterium | reverse complement strand
GTTTTACATCAAACCTTCAACCTGTCGCGCTCCGAGTTAAACGGCGAATCAATGTAGATTCGGTCCACCGGCTCGCCGAGGTGGTCTCGCAGTAACCGAAACCGCTCCCTTTGAATTACCGGCACGAAGAAGAGACCGGCTTGTATTACGCGGGCGACTACAACCTGCGCGGCCGCACGCCCAAGGCCGATGTCGATGTTTGCTTTAACGGCAACATCGCCGTCTCCCAGGTGAAATGCTCTAGGAACTAAGAGACCGGGCCAGTCTATAAAACCGGCGCTGGCGCATATCCATTCTTGTAACTACGTGTTAAAAATCTCTAATTGGGGAGGGAGCGTAGAAATTTCGGCGAGAACTTCGCTCTGTTGCGGCGCTTCGCCCTCGCGCAATGCGACGAGCACATCGTCCCAAAGCGTAAAGATTACGTCAGGATCGTCTAGTGAATAGCCGACGCCGGATACATTTTCTTGGTAGCGCGTCAAAAATATTGAATTTTTCACACAAGGACTCATTTGAGGTGATTCCGAGATTGCTGCGCGACGATTAAAGCAGCGAAAGCCCGCTGGAAGAACCGTCACAAACCCGGATAAGTAGTCGGCTGTTCCGCCTCCTCTAAATCTGGAGTAAAGTCGAAGTCGACCTCTACATAGTGACCGTGCTTATTGTTGTCGTTATAGCTATCGACATCATTCTTGAGCTGCTTGCAATCTCCTACAATAAGCTTCCGCCCGTACTGGAAAGCCATTTCTATCTCTGGAGGACGGGCGGTATCATCGTGAACGTCAATCCAAAGATACAGTTGTTCGTATGTTCCATCGGAAAGCTGTTCGACCGTAACGTAAGGATGCTTAGCCCTGACCCTACGCCCTTGAGGATCAGTGAAAAACTCCTGCCGCATTGCGGCAGCAATCTCGCCAGCGCATTGGGTTACTAAGTTCCTGGTGGGTGGGGACCAAAGCCGCGACCTAATTGCCCACATCGCGATTTGTTTGCTTGTTGCGGGCCACTCTTCGCCAGATTCACGGTATCTTTCGACAATCTGTTGGAGGAAATCAGTCTTTGTTTTCACTGTTTGCTTAGTCTTCGCGAAATCGTAATCCCCCAGCCATCGGTTAGTGCGCTAGAGATCAATATGTGGCGTACCTTTACGAGCATAGCCCGATTGGCGGCCCATTTTATTTCGTTCTTGAACTGTAGTTGTCCTGCGATAATGCCAGGATGAATCTTCAGGAGATTAGCGAATTGATTAATTTTCTCGCCGTAGTAGAACGGCCTCGTTCGGGAAATGAATGATTGGAGTTTCTCTTTTGGAATTAGCATGTTCGCTGCTTCCTGGTTAGCGCGATTTTCGATTTCTGAAACTGTCTCACTTGAAAGGCATCTATCCGCACCAACCAAATCGATATCAACAACGAATGAATCTTTATGCCGAATGTGAGAAATCTCGTGGAACAATGTATGCCAAAACGAGTCGATCCTGTCGTATCGAAGGGATAAAGCAATAACCGGCCTTTCCCAATCTTTCCCTAACCAAAGCGCTGCACCGTCGATCTTGCTTTTTGGAAGGTGCTCGATAATGACCAGTCTAATTCCCATTTCGCTAAGGCATTTCGGAACATTTCGAACATTCTCAGGGAAATCAGCTAAAGCACGGAGCTTCGGTATTCCTGATTCTAAAGAGTTGCGCGTGAATTTTTGCGCGGGAACGGATCGCGCCAAAGTCAAAGCTCTTACGCACCAAGCTAATTGCTCAGGTGTTAGCTCATCTGATTGAATTGAGGATTTTGCGGCGGCTCGAAGCTTTTCAATTTCTGGAACGTCGCAGAAGTGCGCAAGCTCGTGTCGCAAGTCCACGATCTTGCGAGTTGGTTTGATCCATCCGCGCTTCTCCAAATCTTTGACGGGCGCAGATTCAAACAGTTTAGCGCGCTCTCTAATTGCTCCCGCCTCATGATCCTCAATATTGATTTTGGAAAGCTGAAAGGCGCTTTCGAGATTGAGCCACAACTCGGCGCTTGTGCCGAATGCGCTTCCGAGAGCAATAGCTGTTTCAGGGGTGACTGTTCGCTTCCCCAAAATTATCTCGTTAATGGCTGGTAGCGGGCGTCCCATGATCTTAGCTAGATCAGCCTGTGTCCATCCACGCTCACCAAGCTCATCGCGAATGAACTCTCCAGGCGGGAACACCTCTGCGGGTGTCTCGTCTAAAATTTCCTCAGTGGTAGTCTTCAATTCCTTTCACCAAAACCTTGTTGCTTGGGTTTCCTTCTTTGATCTCAACAATGAGCCGCATCTTGTCGTTAAGTCGTAACGAGCGTTCATGTGCACGATCCCCTTTTAGTTTCTCAAAGCGATTGCCTTTGATCGCATATAAGTCGCGCTCGTCTTTGGCCGCCCTGATGAACTGAATACGTTTTCGATAAGCTTTGACTATTTCCTTTCCATAACCAGGGTTGAATTTTTGTTGTGTGTAAAGGTCTCGCAGCTCCTGCGATCCGAACTCAATTTCCATCGTATTTTGTCTCCGCTGGTTAATGTTGGCTCGTTCTTAATTCTCATATTCATGTCGCCAGCTTAGCGCCCGTAACAGTGATGTCAATGATAAAATATCGGTATATCGGATACCGATAAAGCGACGTTAGCGGCGGTCCGATGACCGCTGACGCCATGCGGCGTCTATTTACGCGGTTGATGAACGGCTTTTCGAAACGTCGAAAATCTTAAAGCAACCGTAGACCCTCGTTACATGCATCACTGCTTGCGCCGGATTTATCAGAAATTGCACGGTACGCCGGTGATGGAAGCTGGCGTCGATCGCCTTGGAACTGGACGAAATTATTGACTCGTTAGATGAAACTGTATCCGCTCAATTTCGCGCGGCGTTCTTCCAACTGCACTTATCACCTCTTTAACCCGTGGCTTCGATCTTTTTCCACTCCTCCGGCGAGAGCTGGATCTTGGCGGCGGCCATGTTTTCTTCCAAGTGGGCGGTGTTGGCTGTTCCCGGGATAGGCAGCATCACCGGGGATTTCTGCAGTAACCAGGCCAGGGCAAGTTGTACCGGGTTGTATTTGCGACGCTTTGCTTCCGCTTCTAACGAGTCGTCGGATTTGCTCAACGAGTCTCGCCCTCCTCCGCCGATCGGCGCCCAGGGCAAAAAGCCCATCTTTTCTTTCTCGCAATAATCGAGCACGTCCTGCGAGTCGCGGTCGGAGAGGTTGTAGCGGTTCTGGACGCTGACGATGGGCACAATTTTCTTCGCCCGCTCGATCTCCTTCACCGAGACGTTCGATAAGCCGACGTGCCGGATTTTCCCGGCCTCCTGTGCCTTCTTCAGCGCGCCGACGGAATCTTCGATCGGCACTTTGCCATCGACGGTGTGCAATTGATAAAGGTCGATCCGTTCGAGCTTCAATCGCTTCAGACTTTTATCCACGCATTGCAACAGGTATTCCGGGCGACAATTCGGCACCCAATCGCCCGGGCCCGGTCGCGTGAGACCGCCCTTGGTCGCGATGACCAAACCTTGCGGATAAGGATGCAACGCTTCCGCAATCAGCAGCTCGCTCGTCTCCGGCCCGTAGGCATCGGCGGTATCGATCAAATTCACTCCAAGCTCGATGGCGCGCCGCAAAACTTTCTTTGCGTTCTCGCGATCAGGAGGCCAACCCCAGATGTCCGCGCCGGTGATGCGCATGGCCCCGAAGCCGAGCCGATTGACCGTAAGATCTCCACCGATTGAAAACGTTTTGCTCATGATCGATTCCGCCGCTGCCATCGCCAGCTTCGGTAAACCTCCTGCCAAAACGATCGCGCCGCCAGTAGTCGTCGCGCGCAAGAATTTCCGTCGTGTCATGGTCGGAAATTAGGCCGTCGTTAGTTTGCCTCAACCGCTGCCTTTTCAACTCTGAAGGCTGCGCCGCTGCTCAACGCATTCGGATCCGCATGAAATGGCATAGCGCGCAGACACGAGGCTGCGGCGGCGCGGTTCTCGACTCGGAGTTTTTCGAAGATGTTCGCCACGTGTTTCTTCACGGTGCAGAGTTTGTTGGCCACGATTGTGGCGATTTCTTCGTTGGATTTGCCGAAGTCGAAGAAAGGTGCAGCCGATCAGTCCGCACCCGCGATGGGCAGTGGCCATCGCTTATTCATTCACAAGTCCAGCCACGTACAACAAGGCCTGGACGACGAGGCCGACGGTGGATTGGACGCCTAGCTTTGAGTAGAGATTGTCGCGGTGGTGCTCGACGGTTTTGATGCTGATGCCCATTTGCGCGGCGATATCCTGGGTGCTTTTCCCTTGCGCGATCAAATGAGTCTCTTTCTAACGAGATTATCTTACACGACTCCGTCCTCACTGCTGATATCTCACAGTCGACAGTAGGCAGGCACATCGTTGTAAACGCTTCGGCAAATCGCCGTTCTGTGGCGGGGTCGTTACAGCACGCCCACCGCGCGTGAGATCAGCAGAATTACGATGCTGAGCGAAATGATGCTCTGAATCATCGCCAGAATCTTTGCCCAGCGGGCAAGCACTGGCGCGTCAGTAGGGCCGAAGGTGGAGCTTTGCGTCAAAGCGACAAACAGATAATCGATGAAGTGTGGCCGCCATCGTGTGCAGGCGAATTGGGTGCGTTCCTCGCGCGGTATCTGCATTTGCGGAAAAAGAAAACTGCGACTGCCAAATTCCTTTCGCTCATTCCGGATGGTGGATCCGCCGCCGTCGAGACGCCAATACCAGAGAGCGAAAACGAGAACATTGGTAAGCCAAAGCTCCCCGCCGGAAAGCAGAAGCGATAATGGATCTTCCCGATGCGAAGGCAGTGTACGCACGAGCAGGACGACCGATCCGATCAGGGCGAAGGTAATAATTGAATTGATTACAATGCCAAGGAGGCGATTAACCGACCGGCGTCCGGTTCGATGAGTGACTACTGTAGGCACGAGCAAGATCAAAATCAGCGCCGGTAGGAGCCACGCCGGCCCGACGTGGAGAGAATTCGGAAGCGCGAGATAGATTCCGGCCACTGCGAGCGAGGCAAGCAGTGCCTGCCAGCGTGGTTCGGGTTTATCAATGTGACCTGCTTCTTTCGACACGAAGTGCGTATACTCGCAAAGTTCTCCGAGAACAAAAGGAAGCTTTGGCTGAGTTGATGTGTTGTCGCGACAAGCATGACATCAACGCCGCGAGTTACGCTGCGCTACGGTTCGATTCAAACGAAGCAGTTCTTGCGACGCATTCCAAGCAGCCACGGTAGTCGTGTCCTTTCGTCCAACAAAAAACCATGCCGTCGATCAGCCAGTATGCTGTTCTGTTACCAGCCGGGCTTGTTGCCGCGGCGGCTCACCTATTCACAAGTCGAGCAACCATAAAGCAGGGCGTGGACGACGAGGCCCACGGCGGAGTCGACGCCTAGCTTGGAGTAGAGATGGTCGCGATGATGTTCAACGGTTTTGATGCTGATGCCCATTTGCGCGGCTATTTCTTTGGTTGTTTTCGCTTCCGCGATCAGAAGCAGTGTCTCGATCTCCCGCACGGTGAGCGGCACGATAGCTTCGGCATCGAGCAGGTCTTTCGTGGTCGCGGTTGCTCGCCATGATTTGTTCGTGAAGACCGGTAAACTGGCGGGAACGGAAGGTTTGATGGCGCCGGAGCGACCCCAGCGCCGTCAGTAATTCCTCAAGCGAGTCGGTCTTTGAGGAGGCAGCCGCGGGCGTTGCAGCGGTATAACCTGACGAGGACGTGGCACGAGCGGGTGTCGCAGAGGATGAGGACCTCACACTCGCGGGAGACGTTCCCGGAGGCGCGCGTCGGTTGCGACGGCGTTCAGGCCCCGGCAGGGCGCAATCGATAATAACGATGTCGGGCAGCAGCGGTCAGGCCCTGTTGTTCTGTAGAGTCGTACGAGTCACATATCGTAAGCGCGGAGTGCTTTAATTGCGATTGTGCAGCTCCATTTCCACTGCCTCGATGATGTTATGCGCGTGAGTTTGGGAGCAACGCTCCTTTTGCACCCACGATCAGCGACGCACTGAATCTACAGACTTGCCGTCACGCCTTCGTTCCGCGCCCGGGTTGCATCATAGAGTTGGTGGATGCACCCTTCGCGTTCGCGCCATGCTCACGGTTTCGCAACTCACCAAATCCTTCGCGGGGCGAGTCCTCTTCGAGAATGTATCGCTCCAGGTGAACCGCGGCGACCGGACCGGTCTGGTCGGCCCGAACGGCGCTGGGAAATCGACCTTCTTCTCGCTCCTTCTCGGGGAGACATCTCCCGATACGGGAGAAATCGCGGTCGAGAAGAACGCAACCATCGGATTCCTGCCGCAGGAAACTGCCGCGGTAGGCGATCAAACGGTGCTTGAGCTCGCGTTGGCGGTTTCGTCGGAGTTGGCGGATGCGCAATGCGTCATCAAACAGCACGAGTCTCTCGGCGGTGGAAACGAGAAATTGTATCATGACGCGCTCCACGTCTTTGAAGAACACGGCGGCTGGCAACTCGAACCGAAAGCAAAGAGAGTGCTGAGCGGCCTCGCCTTTCGTGAAAGCGATTTCGAGCGGCCAGCACACGCCATGAGCGGTGGCTGGATCATGCGCGCGCACCTGGCGCGTTTACTCGTGATGGAGCCTGATCTTCTTTTGCTCGACGAGCCGACCAACCATCTCGATCTCGAATCGCTGCAATGGTTTCAGGAATACCTCCGCACCTATCCCGGCGCGATCCTGATGATCTCGCATGACCGCGAATTTTTGAACCAGCTCGTCGGCTCCATCGTCGAGATCGCGCACCGGCGGCTCAATCGCTACCGCGGGAACTGGGACGATTACCTGGCGCAGAAAGCCGCTCGCGAAGAACAACAGCTCTCGGCTTACAAAAATCAGCAGAAGGAAATCGCATCCCTCCAACTGTTCGCCGATCGCTTCCGCGCCAAGGCGAGCAAAGCATCGCAGGCGCAGAGCAAGCTCAAGCAGATCGACCGCATGGAGAAAATCGCCGCACCGATCGCGCGCGGCAAAACCATCAAATTCCATTTCCCGCAGCCGCCGCGGAGCGGTCTGCGCGTCATCACACTAAAAGACATCGACCACGCCTACGGCGAAGTGATGGTCTATCGCGCAATGCAATTCCAGGCCCAGCGCGGAGAGCGCGCCGTGCTAGTGGGTCCGAACGGCGCTGGCAAATCGACCCTGCTCAAATTGCTCGCCGGCGTTCTGCCAGT
>DAIOVO010000098.1:0-7590 GCA_036758965.1 Chthoniobacterales bacterium | reverse complement strand
GTGTTGGAGTGTTGGAGTGTTGGAGTGCTGGAGTGTTAGAGCGTGAATCGCTGTTCGAAGATGCGGGCCGAGAGGTGAGCGGGGAGAGGTGAAAGGTGAGAAGTTAAAACGTTGAAACGTTGAAACGTTGAAGCGAGGGTGCGGGGCGAGAGGTGATCGGTGATTTGTGAACGGTGAATGGAATCGTGAATTCTGGGGAAAATTGTGGAACGCTTTTTACGGCGATTTTTCGGGTGGGGTGCGAAATTGTTCTTGCAGAGGAGCGCGGGATTTGAAATAAGGGAAGCGTTCTTGGGCCGGTTGCGCGCCCCACCGGGCGGATTCAATAATCCGTCCGATACGCGGGACCGGTCCGCCTTTTTTTTGACAATCGGCGTATTGCGCGATTGAAGATCAGCGCAACCGGGTGAAGAGCTCGAGGATGTAGCTGATAAAAACGACGGCGCTGACGACCGCGAAGATTTTGTGAAACCAGGGCCGGGCCGTGAGCAGGGCGAGGATGGCGGCGGTAAGGTAAAATAAGTGGTAACGAAGGTTTACCGGATCCGGCAGGGCATGATTGAGGACGAGATCGCGCGCGATGCTGATAAGGACGAGGAGACTGGCAACGGAAAAAAAGTGGCGCCGTTGGGCAAAGTAATGGACGCGGAGATCGACTTCGCGGTCGGATGCAAAATCGGGATAGACCAGGCCGGTTAAAAGGTAAAGAGCGATTGTCTGGGCGAGGACGATGGCAAAATCGCCGAAATCCCAAGCGGTGCGGGCGCGCAAACCGAACATCGCCCACCAAGTCTGGGTGGCGATGAGGAGGAGAATACCGCTCCAGAGGTCACTGGGCCAAAACGGGCGCACGCGGGCGCGCGCCAGCATCCGGCCGCGCCAGCCGGTAAGGAGCTGGGTGATCGCCAGCCCCAGGATAATGGATAGTAAGACGGCCAGGTAGCTGAATTCGTCCATAGCTCGAGCTGGTGAGGCCCGAGCTATAACCGGGCGAAACAGCGTGCGCGAGCTATTTTCCGAAGACTTTCTTTACTTCACCTACTTTGCGCTGCACTTTGCCGCCCACGTTTTCGGCAGCGCCCTCGTTTTCCATGCGCTCGTTCCCCAGTGCGCGTCCTGCTTTTTCCTTGATTTTGCCCTTCGCTTCTTCGGCGCGGCCCTTTATTCGATCATTGCTGCTTGATTTCATCATGCTCTATTTCGCGGGCGACGGGGTGGTTGGTTGTGAGTGATTTGGGGTTGGTGAGAAGTGATTTGTGAGAGGCGAGAAGCGATTGAGGAATGAAGAGTAACGAAGAACAAAAGCCGGCGGCGCTTGGCTATCGGATGCCGGCGGAGTGGGAGCCGCATAGTGCCACCTGGCTTTCCTGGCCGCGCCGCGAAGGGATTAGTTTTCCCGATTCATTCGACCGGGTGCTCCCGACCTTGCGCGCGATGGTGGCGGCGCTGGCCGAATCCGAGCCGGTAAACATCAACGTTTGCAACGGCGCGCACGAAGCGGAGGCGCGGGCGGAGCTGAAAGGGTTGCCGGCGGAATGTATTACTTATTATGAAGTCCCGACCAATGAGCCGTGGTGCCGTGATCATGGTCCGATTTTCATAACGAGAACTGAGCAGCCGCCGCTGGCGGTGGTGGACTGGGATTACAATGCCTGGGGCGGGAAGTATCCGCCATTTGAACTGGATGAGGTGGCCCCGACGCGGATCGCGGAGATTTTGCAAACGCCAGTCTTTTATCCGCGAATGATTTTGGAAGGTGGTTCGATTGAGGTAAATGGCGCGGACGCGCTACTCACCAGTGAGTCGTGCCTTTTGAATAAGAACCGTAATCCGGAGCTATCGCGGGCGGAGATAGAGAAGCGGTTACGGGATTTTCTCGGCGTGCGCGATATTTTGTGGCTCGGCCAGGGGACGGAAGGGGACGATACCGATGGGCATATCGATAACCTGGCGCGGTTCGTGGCGGAAAAGGCAGTATTGGCGATAGTCGAAAAAAATCGGCAAAACCCGAACTATCGGCCGTTGCAGGATAACCTGGAGCGATTGCGGGCGATGAAGCTCGAAGTAGTGGAGCTACCTACTATTCGGCGAATGACACGAGAGGAGCTGGTGTTACCAGCGAGCTACGCGAACTTCTACATCGCGAATGAAGTTGTTTTAGTTCCCACCTATGCGGATGAGAACGACGACGCGGCGCTGGGTATACTGCGGGAGGCATTTCCGCGGCGGAAGGTAGTTGGAATCGATTGTCAGGAATTGATCTGGGGCTTGGGAGCGTTTCATTGTCTGACCCAGCAGCAGCCGGCGATGAGATAAGAATGGAGTGATAGAGTAGTGGGTAGTGAAGTCGTGAGAGGTTGAGACGGTTGGAGGAAGTTCATGTTCGCGAGACGCGAACGCCGGACGGACTCCCAACCCTTATTCTCAATACACCCGCGTCCTGTGCGGGCGGGACGCCCACCCTACCCGGGTGCATTCGCGGCGGGTTTGTAGCCGCTGGCTAAAATCGCGTCGTGTAAATCGGGAACGTGGGTCTTGCGCGCGTCGAATGTAATGATGACGCGCTCGCGTTTGGTGTCGGTGCGGACTTGTTTTACCCCTTGGATTTTTAGCAAGGGCGCGCGGAGTTTCCGCACGCACTCATCGCAATCTTCGCCTTCGGTCGCGATTTCGATTCGCTCCAGTACTGGCTGGTCCGCGCCTTGCAGATTGTGTGAGGATCAGCTGGGTCGAGCTGATGAGGATCGTTGATTTGTTCCATACTCCGCAACTCTTTCGCATGCCAACCCCCTCCCACTCTTATTCCTACTCATAATCATACTCCTGCGCTTTGGTCTGTCATAGCAGACGGCCATCTCCGCTGCCGGCTGCCCCCTCGACAGGCGGACCGCGTCCATACGGCCACAACCGTAGAGACGAGCCGAGCGGGTTATGGCCTGAAGCTTCTTGCCTAACGAAGAGGTCGGCCGATTAAATTACTTCGACTCTTTCGGCGCGAGCGAGGCGACGATCTTTTCGAAGCGCGGATCGCCCCGGAGCGGGTCCAGCATTGGATTCACTCGCACTTGCCAGGCGAACCAATCGCGCTCTTCCAGGACCTCGGGCAGACAGGCGAAGGCGTCCTCGATGCGTCCTCGTCGCACCTGCGCGAAAAGATAATGCGCTGCCGGCACGTAATCGCCGCGCGCGCGTTTGCGATCGAGTGCCTCGATCTGCCGTTCCGCGAGCACATGCACGGCGGCATCGAATCCTGCGGTGGCAAAAACTTGCTCGAGCAGTCGCGCGTCTTCGCGCTCGCCATTGAGGCCCAAGGCCGCGCACCAATGCCTGATAGCTTCGTGCCTCATTCCTTTCTGTGCGCAAACTTCACCAAAATATTCGTGCGCCGCCGTGTATTCGGGATAGAGCTCGAGCGTTTTCGCTAGCTGCGCCTCGGCGCGGTCGTAGTCGCGACTGAAAAAGAAAATAACGCCGTAGTGCAGATTCAACCCGGGAAAGAAAGGATCCAGTTGCAGCGCCCGATTCATCTGCGCGACCGCTTCATCGTTGCGACCAAAATACGAGAGGCAAAGGGCGTAATGAGCGTGAATGTCCGCGAAGTTCGGATCCAACTCCGCACCGCGAAGGAAAGCGCGCTCGGCCGCTGGCCAATCGCGTTTGTAGTAGAGCTCAACCGCAGCGAGCGCGTTGTATGCTTCGGCTAGCGTATCATCGAGGCTGAGCGCCTTGCGCACTGTTTTTTCCGCGAGCGACCAGCATTCGTCAGGCGCAAAAATCGCATTCGCGCCTCCGAAGGAATAGTAAAGGCTCAGGCCGTTGTAAGCCGGCGCGTAGGACGCATCGAGCGCGATCGCTTGCTCGAAATACTCGCGCACGCGCTGGTAACCCGGCGCGTAGAAATTGCGCCAGAGAAAACGGCCTCTGAGATAAAGCTCATGCGCTTCGATGTTCGTCGTCGGACGCGCCGTAATCGCCTGCCGTTCGGCTCCGGTTAGTTTCGCCTGCAGCGCATCGGCGATCTTGGTCGCAATGTCGCTTTCGACGAGAAAGATGTCGTCCAATTCGCGATCGTAGCGCTCGGCCCAAAGATGCGCGTCGGTCTCGGCGTCGATCAGCTGCACATGGACGCGCACTTTGTTGCCGGCCTTCCGCACACTGCCTTCGAGAATAGTCGCCACGCCGAGAAGTCGCGCAATTTCCGGAATGTGCTCCACGGTATTCTTGAAACGCTGCGTCGAGGTGCGCGAGATCACCGTCAAATCGCGGATGCGCGATAATCTTGTCAGGATTTCCTCCTGAATTCCGTCGGCGAAATACGCGTTCGCTTTGTCTTCGCTCAAATTCTCGAATGGCAGCACGGCGATCGATTTTCGCGGGGTGGAACGCGGCGGCTCGATCCTTTGCGCGCGATCTTCATTGGACTTGAATTTTTCCGGCGCTTCCGGACTGCCAAACTCATCTGAGTAAAGATTGAAGAGGGCGAGCATCACCCCGTGTTTCACTTCGCACGTCCCGAGGTCGTGCAGGAGCGGGCGCCATTGCGCGTATTGCTCGAGATCATCCGCGACATGTTTGGACAACAAAATGTGTCCCGCGTCTCCACAATCCATCACACGTTGCGCGATGTTGATGCCCGCGCCGGCCATATTGGCTTGTTCATTCAAGTCCGTGACTTCATTGACCGGGCCGCTATGAATACCCATCCGCACACGCAATGCGGGATGACTCTTCAGAGCCTTGCTGATCTCGACCGCGCATTCCACCGGCGCTTCCGGGCTGGTGCGGAAGACCAACGCGCCGCCGTCGCCGGTCGGCAACCGAAGTAGCTTGCCTTCTTCTTCCGCGACACGGACCTGCTCGGTCCCACGCACGATCTCCTTCAGCTTCTGGAGCTGCTCGCTTTGCTCGTTAATGAGTAACTTCGAGTAGCCGACGATGTCGAGAAAGAGAACGTGCCCAATCTCCAGGCGAACCTTATCCTTTATCTCATCCGGCATCGCTTGGTTCTAGTCAGGCACGCGGACGAAGGCCATGTCATTGTTTGGGCGCGAGGGAGGCGCCGATTTTCTCGAAGCGCGGATCACTGCGGAGCGGGTCCCACAGGGGATCGAAGCGTAGTTCGCCATAGGTAAGGCTGCTGGGCGTTTGGGCGGCAATCGCGAGTTGAGTCAAAGCCATTTCTTTGTCCGAGGTCAGCCCGCCGATTTGCGCCATCGTGTACGGAAAATTGACCGCCAGAACCGCGTCGCTCGCCTTCTCCAGGGCCTTTGCCGTTGCGACGGCCTTCGCTTTGTCACCGGTCACTGCGTAGGCTAAAGCCAGCGAAGCGGACCTGTAGGGGCGCAGTCCTCCGTTGGAATTCGTCTCGATTAATTCCTGCAGCTGCCGTCCGGCAGCTTGAGCGGCGATGCGATTACCAGAAGATACGTATAACAATGTCAGATGACTTAAGTAGATCTCTTGCAGGTAGAAAAGTGGCGGTGGATTTGTCGCCAACGCAGCGGTAAGAGCTGCAATCGCTTCGCCGTAGCGTCGTTGATAAATCAGCTGTCGCATTGTTGCTGAAGGCGTCGTTGATGCCGAGCTCGAGAATGAAAATGCTAACGGGCCGCTGCAAATATTGCGGGAGCCGGCGCAGCCCGCCGTCGGTGGTGCTTCCGTTTACACTCGCGTTCCTAATTTGGAAACCGGGATCGATTTTTCGCAAACGTTCCGCCAGCAACGCAGGCCACGCCTGGGAGGGTTGAAGACGAAAGCCTTCCGACAAACTGTCGCCGAGCACGAGGATGTTTTTCATTTTCGGAGAAGAATCGCGGGAGGCGAAGGAAACCGTTGCGCCAAATAACCAGCCCAAGATCGCGGACCAGGCGACGCTTTGGCGCATGATACTTCGCCATTGCTTCACTCTTCGGGGCATCTTAGTTTTCGCGCTCACGATTAAGGTTTCAATCTTTGGAGTTTCAAAAACGAACTATGGCTAACTACGGCATCAACGGCTTCGGGCGCATCGGACGCAACGTTCTGCGCGCCATGTCACAGGATCAAGTCACGCGGGTGAAAGCGATCAATGATTTAACCGACACGCATACTCTGGCGCATTTGCTCAAATGGGACAGCGTGCACGGAAAATTCGATGGGGAGATCGGCTACGATAACGAGAACATTATCGTGCGCGGGCAGAAGATTAGGATTTTTAAGGAACGCGATCCCGGGGTGTTGAAGTGGAAGGAGCTCGGGGTGGAGGTGGTGCTGGAATCGACCGGCTTTTTCACTGCGCGCGATAAAGCCGAGGTGCACATCACCAAGGGGGGGGCGAAAAAGGTCTTGATCAGCGCGCCGGCAAAGAATCCGGACGTGACGATTTGCCTCGGGATTAACGACAACGTTTACGACGCGGCCAAGGACAATATCGTCTCGAACGCCAGCTGCACCACAAATTGCCTGGCGCCAATGGTGAAAGTGTTGAACGACAAATTCGGGATCGAGCTCGGGTTCATGAGCACGATTCACTCTTACACTAACGACCAGCGCATTCTCGATTTGCCGCATGAAGATTTGCGGCGGGCGCGGGCGGCGGCGGTCAACATCGTGCCGACGAGCACGGGCGCGGCGAAAGCGATCGGCGAAGTGATTCCGGAGTTGAACGGGAAATTAAATGGCGGCTCGTTTCGGGTGCCGACGCCGGACGGCTCGGTGACGGATTTCGTGGCGTTGTTAAAAAATAAAGCAACGGCCGCTGAAGTAATCGCCGCCTTCAAAGCCGCCGCGGGCGACAAGAGTTATAAAGGCGTGCTGGAATTTTCGGACGAGCCGCTGGTGCAGGCCGACATCGTGGGTAATCCGCACTCCTGCATTTTCGATAGCCAGCTCACGCTCATGCTGGGGGACAAGTTTGTGAAGGTAGTTGGCTGGTACGATAACGAGTGGGGTTATAGCAATCGGTGCGTGGAGTTGCTGGAATTGCTGGGCGGGAAGTAAACTCGTGCTCGTGATCCTGCTCGTGCTCGTAATCGAAAAATGAAAACACTCTTCGATCACGAAAAGCTTGATGTTTACCAGGAATCAATCGCCTTCTGCGGCTGGGTCGGAGAATTTACACCCAGCGTTAATGGTAAAACCGCGGCAAAAGATCAGCTCGATCGAGCTTCGACCAGCATTCCGCTCAATATTGCAGAGGGGAACGGCAAATTCTCCGCGCGCGATCGGGCTCGTTTTTTGGAAATGGCGCGGCGATCAGCTCTCGAATGCGCGGCCTGCTTAGACGTTCTCGTTGCTCGGAAACTGGCTGCGACTGAGCAGACGTTTCCGGCAAAAGAACAACTTGTTCGAATCGTCCAGATGCTGGTGGGAATGCTGCGGCGATTTTCGGAGCGCGCGGGGGTGCTGCGCGAGGAAGGAGACGGTTATGGGGTCGAGCACGAGCACGAGCACGAGCACGAGCACGATTACGAGCAGGAGCACGAGTAAGAATGGCAAAACTTTCCCTGCGCGATCTCGAGGTCCGCGGAAAACGCGTGCTGGTGCGGGTGGATTTCAATGTGCCGATCGAAGAGCGCGGCGGCAAAATCGCGATCACGGATGATACCCGGA
>DAIOVO010000097.1:0-7642 GCA_036758965.1 Chthoniobacterales bacterium | reverse complement strand
GCAGATACCAAAACATCTTGTTGTTGGAAAACGGCACACCGCGCCGATAAGAACCGGGATGCGGATTGATACCCACGAACAGGATTCGCGCATTTTTCGACGTCTTGTACGCGATCATTGATGTCGATTATTCAAAAGCTGGAACATTGTACTATTTCGTCTCTTTTCGAACGAGCCGCGATGAAAGATTTGTCAAGGCACGCGCCGAGAACTACGGTTCCGCAAAGGGAAGGCAACTATGAATCCAACGGATGAAGAAAAGCACTGGCGCGAACATCACAAGAACCAGCCGTTCGCGAAACCCGGTCACACTTACGAGCATTACGCACCGGCGTACCGCACCGGGTACGAAGGCTTTCACAAGCACCAAGGGAAGAAATTCGACGAGGTCGAGAGCGACTTGGCAGTTGATTACGGAAAACATCAATCAACGCTCCCCTGGGATGATGCCAAGGGTGCAGCGCGGGTCGCATGGGATCGGCTGGCCGGTGTGATTACGCCTCGTGATGTGTCGCGAGGGACGCGGTACGATTAACTGGCATCTGGCTGGCGGCGAGTCTCGCGCTTGCGGCGGTGCGAGCGAGCTACGCGGAGGCAAAAGAACGGTTGTCGTTAGGCCGATTTCACATTCCACATTTTTCCTTTTCTCGAACGAACGGCGACAGGAAGCGTTGGAATTTTAAACGCGCTCGACTCCTTCCCTGTGCGCGGAGGCAGAGGAACGAAACGTCATGCCTGATTTTTTTTGCCGACTGACTGATCGCACCACACCGCTGCCCCATTTCTGGGAACACACCATCGGCAGCGGGCACGCGACTCTCGCGCTGCGGGCCGATTGGCAAAGACAATTGCTACGCTGTCATGATGAATTGGGCATCCGGCACGTGCGCTTTCACGGCCTCTTGTCGGATGATGTCGGCACGTTCACGATCCAGAACGATAAGCCGCTCCCCTCGTTTTTTAACGCCGATCAGATTTTCGATTTTCTTCTCTCGATCGGGATGAGACCGTTCGTGGAATTGAGCTTCATGCCGGAGGGTTTGGCTTCGGGACACGAGACGGTTTTTCACTATCGCGGGAACGTCACGCCGCCGAAAGATTACAAGGAATGGGCGGCACTTATTCGCAAAATCGTGACGCATTGGGTGGATCGCTACGGCATCGCCGAAGTGCAAGAGTGGTTCTTCGAAGTTTGGAATGAACCGAACTTGACGGCGTTTTGGACGAAGGGGCAGGACGACTATTTCAAACTCTATCGCGCCACAGTCGAAGCCATCAAAGGCGTGGATACATCACTCCAGGTCGGCGGCCCAGCGACGGCGAAGAATGAATGGATCGCAGAGTTTGTCGATTTCTGCGCGAAGAAAAATTCGCCGGCCGATTTCATCAGCACCCATCATTACCCGACGGACGCACTCGGCAACGAGGGCGACGATACCCTGACGCAACTGGCAAACAGCCGGCGCAGCATTTTACGCGAGCAAGCACAGGACACTTTCCAGCGCGCGCGGGGTAAGCCGGTTTATTACACGGAATGGAACGCTTCCTCGAATCCGCGCGATCCGCTCCACGACGAGCCCTACACAGGCGCCTTCATCGTCAAAACAATCCTGGAGATGACCGGGCTGGTCGAGGGTTACAGCTTCTGGACTTTCAGCGATATTTTCGAAGAGAACTATTTTCCCTCCGTCCCTTTCCACGGCGGTTTCGGCTTGCTCAATCTGCATGGCATCCCCAAGCCCTCTTATCGCGCCTTCGAGTTGCTGCATCGGCTAGGGAGGGAACAACTGCTCGTGGACGGAATTCACGCGACGGTGGATGCGTGGGTCATCCCGCAGGGAAAAAAGCTGACCGTCATGCTGACTAATCACGCCCTCCCGCGCCATTCGATCGCGATCGAGCAGGTGCGGGTGCGGCTCGCGGACGCCGCCCGGCCGCGCGCCGTTGTTGTCGAGCGGATCGATGAGACCCACGCCAATCCGCGTCGCCTTTGGCGCGCGATGAAGGCACCTGATTACTTAAGTCCGGCGCAGGTGGAAAAGTTGCAAGAAGCCTCGCGCACCGTGCCTGAGCCGCACCCATGGAAATACAAAAAGCGCATGGTTCAAATAGAGATCGAACTGCCGCCGCAAAGCGTCGCGGCGATTACAGTAGAGTTCGAATGAGGAAGCCTAACGAGGTGAAGACGAAAATCGAGCAAGTATCGTTAGGCACAACCAAGCTGGCGGAAATCCAAAAGAGCACGTTTGGATATTTCCTTAAAGAAACCAACCTCGCCAACGGCATGGTGCCCGACAGCACCCGCCAAAATTCTGCTGCCAGCATCGCCGCCATCGGTTTTGCCCTTACCGCCTATCCGATCGGCGTGGAGCGCGGATTCCTGACCCGCGCCGACGCCACCCGGCGCACCCGAACGACGCTGCGTTTTTTTTGGGAGAGCGAGCAATCGACCGCGCCGGACGCCACCGGCTATCAAGGGTTCTATTATCATTTCCTCGACATGGAAACCGGCCGTCGCGCGTTCGGCTCCGAGTTATCCACGATCGACTCGGCGTTTCTCTTCGCCGGCATGCTCTCGGCCGCAAGGTATTTCAATCGCGACACCGCGCCTGAGCGGGAAATCCGTCGCCACGCCGCCGCGCTCTATGCGCGCGCCAACTGGCAATGGGCACAGAACGGAAAACTCAAGGTCTCGCACGCCTGGAAACCGGACAAGGGATTCGAGCCATATGTCTGGGAAGGTTATAGCGAAGCGTTGATTCTTTACATCCTCGGCCTGGCCGCGCCGGACTTTCCGTTGCCCGCCGAGAGCTACGCGGCGTGGACGAGCACCTATGAATGGAAGACACTCTGCGGTCTGGAATTCCTCTACGCCGGGCCGTTGTTCATCCATCAACTCTCCCACATCTGGATCGATTTTCGCAGCATTCAGGATGAGTTTATGCGCGCGAAAGGAATCACTTATTTTGAAAACAGCCGGCGCGCGACCTACGTGCAGCAAGCGTATGCGATACGCAATCCGAACAAGTTCACCGGCTACGGTAAATACGGGTGGGGGGTAACAGCGAGCGATGGGCCCGGGCCGGCGACGCGCAAAATCAACGGCGTCACGCGCAAGTTTTTCGACTATGTGGCGCGCGGCATTCCCGATGGTCCCGATGACGGCACCATCGCGCCGTGGGCTATGCTCGCGTCGCTCCCCTTTGCCCCGGAAATCGTTCTGCCATCAGTCAAGTATTTCGACGACACCTATCCGGAGATGTCGAGCAAATACGGCTTTAAGTGCAGCTATAATCCCACGTTCACGAACCGGTCAAAGAAAAGGAAATCGGGTTGGATTTCGCAAGGTTACTACGGACTCGATCAAGGTCCCATCGTCATGATGATAGAGAATTATCGTTCTGGATTCCTATGGCGGTTAATGCGCGATTCTCCCGAGATCAAACGCGGTTTGCGGCGCGCTGGTTTCAGCAACGGCTGGCTCGAATCGAAATAGAATTCGTGCGCGGCCCGCGATAGGTCGATTAAACTTGCGCCGGTCCCGATGCTTCGTGACGCTTAGAATTGGGATCACAGGACAAATCAGTTCGCAAGATTTATGAAGCCTTCGGCGAAACGGCCAACCACAGCGCAGCACCGTCGGATGATCCTTGCATCCTCGTCGCCCGACTTCCTTAATCCCGCCCACGAGTGGCGGCGTGTGTTCGCGGAAGGTTGGGGCACGTTTCTGTTAGTCATGGTCGCCGCAGGCGGTGAGGTTGTCGCCGCCCGCAGCGGTGGAGAGGTCACGCTCGGCATGATCGTGGTCGCCCCCGGGCTCATGGTGATGGCAATCATTTACTTCATGGGAGCAGTGAGCGGAGCCCATTTGAACCCCGTGGTCACTTTGGCATTCACCCTTCGGCGTAACTTCCCGTGGCGGCGGGTACCCGGCTACATCCTGGCCCAGGTAGTCGGTGGTGTCGCGGCCACGATCTTTCTCCGGGCCATGTTCGGTCTCGCTGGGGCGCTCGGCGCGACGGTGCCGGGGAGCGGTGTGGGAAATTGGAAGGCGCTCATAATGGAAGCGGTGCTAACAGCGGGGTTGGTGAACACGATCTTAGGCACGGCGTCTGGAGCGCGGAATATAGGTACCAACGGTGCGATTGCAGTGGGCGGATACATCGCCTTGGCGGGCCTTTGGTCGGCGCCGGTCAGCGGCGCCTCAATGAATCCCGTGCGATCATTAGCCCCGGATCTAGTCCGTGGCAACTTCGACACAACTTGGGTTTATTTAATTGGACCGTTCATAGGCGCGCTAATAGGGGCGGCCTTTGAATGGATTCTCAAGGGCAAACCCACCGCTGCCGGTGCAATCGCGGCACAAGGAACGCTCGGCAGCGACGATTGAAACTCTATTACCGCGGCACTGTTGATTCCAAAGTTTTCTGGTTTCGCCACATATTCACGTCATGTACGCTTCGGGCAAGATGACCGACGCCGATCTATACGTTCTCGCGGGAATCAATTCGGGTCTGCGCTGCGATCTCAAGCGCCTCCACGGATTGGACGCTGAGATCGAGCGCCTTCTGGATGAAGCAAAAGCGTTTCCTGGGATATCTTCGCAAGCCTCGGAGGTCGACTGGCAGAGCCTGTCCACCGAACTCGGCGCGATCCGCGATCATGCCGAATCGATTGATAAGGCGATGGAAGGTAATCCCGAGGTCCAGCAGAAGAATTGGAAAGCGATCCAGAAACACGACCGGCGAGTAGAGGCAACTTTCTTGCGTTTGAGAGATTCTGCCGCAGCTACCCTCCCCGAAGACGTCCGGCTGCGCTGGAAAGACCTCTGGCGCCGGATCCTCGGTCGTTTCGAGGCGATCCGTGCCCGTGCCATGGTCGCACAAGCTAAGAGTGAGATGCGAACTCGTTACGGCGCGGCGAAAACGGATGAAATATCTCAACAGATTCTCAGCCATATGCCCGAAGACGCTGATCTGGCAGAGGCCAGTCGATATGCTGCCGAGTATCGAAAGGCGTTTGATGAATACGAGAAGAACAAAGAAATCGTTGGCGGTTTCCTGGGCGTCGTCAGAGCGCTCTTGATGATGCCGGACGACGATCCGGACACGGTTGCGCGACGCCGGATCGCAGGCGTAACCGGACTAGCAATCTAATCCGCTCCGGGCGGATCTTCGTCTTTGGCCGCGCGGCGGCGATCTTGATCCGCCTCTTCCACGCCTTCCTCCGTCAGTTCCGCTGAGACATCGGCCTCGTCATCTGGCAAGAACGCTGGAACAGCATGGCCCGTCACATCCGGACTCTCGTTCCAAGTAGTCAGATTTTCATCGCCAGGTGGAACTTCGGGCGCAGGATGTGCAGAGGAACTGGTTAGTTCCTCGAGAGCTTGTGCGCGGTCGGCGTCGGTGGGCTCAGTGCGGCCATCTTGTTCGGCCAGGTCCCGGCTGCGTTGCTGGAGAAGCTTATCCGAGACCGCGCCAATTCCCTTTCCCTGAGCTTCAATTTTCCCTGATGGTCTGATTTCCATAGTGAGTTTCCTGGTTATTAGGTGAGAACATTACCCGTTAGGGCAAGCTAGCCATGTGATCGTTCTTATCGCTCTTGATGTTTTCTTGATCGCTCCCTGGCTCGCCTGCTTCCGAGTTCCATCCAATATGATCGCCGACCTTTGAAGCGGTGCGCCATAAGTAGAATAAGTCAGCTTCCCTCAAGAAACTGCTTTAAGACAACGGCCTCATTATGCTCTTGATCCCGAGCTCCGTAGATAAGAGTAACTGTTCCTTCTTTTGCTTTGCTCTTAATTAACTTGAGCTGATCGGGGTGGCGCTTGAGTTCTGTCTGATAACGACCGCGAAAGCTTCTCCACTTCTTGGGATCGTGCCCGAACGATTTCCGCAGCTCTGTGCTGGGAGCGATTTCTTTCAACCAAAGATCTATGTTTGCTTTCACCTTCGTTAGTCCACGAGGCCAAAGTCTATCGACCAGAATGCGCGTGCCATCCGTCTTATCGGGTTTTTCATACGCGCGTTTGAGTTTGACGTTCATTTTGCCTTCTTCGCTCGTCCTACAATCGTTACTTCGCGTGCTGTTCAGACGTCTTGGTGCCTACCAACACGATGGCCGCTAGATGCGATTGATACTTTATGAAAACCCGGCGCATTGCGAACACGCGCTCACGAGGGTCCCGACAAAGATTCCAGGCAAACCGCAGAGCGCCCCAGCAGCCTTCGTCCTGAATGAGTCGGTCAGCTTTCAGCAATCGCATTGGGCGAAGCGCTTCCGTCTGAACCTCGAAGCCTTCCGCTTCTAGAATAGCGCGCCACTCCTTTGAGGTCAGCGGTCTGGAACCGACATGAATCGCCTGTGAAAGAGCGCGTTGAATTTCCTGCTTGATGTTGCCATCCAAATCGTCCGGGACGAGGCATAGCTCGTGGACGCCGTAACGGCCACCGCGTTGCAAAAGCCGTCCGGCCTCCTGCACAATCTGGCGTTTTTGCGCCGGTCCTTGCATGGTCAGCATAGCTTCTCCGTAAACGACCGTGGCTGAGTTTTCCGGCAGCCCCGTTTCCGAAGCGCTGCCGACCAGGCATTTTTGGTTGAAGCCCGCCAGGAAAGATCGGACTTGGGCCGCCGCTGCTTCGTCACCTTCGATTGCAGTGTAAGAAGCCGGATGCAGATCCAAGACGAGACGGGTAGTCACGCCCAGGCCTGGTGCAAATTCCACGATAGCATCGGACGAGTGAATGGCAGTGATTCCAGTATGCACCGTGTCAGTTCCAATCCTCCAGGACGCAACACCCGTTTGCCGAGCCGGGCGAGCAGCCAATGCCCGGCATTTTTTCAACGGCCAGCCCAGCTCCCGGAAGGACGGATTCGCTTCCGAGGTTCAATCCTTCACGCTCGATCATCAGACGCCCGAGAAATGCAGCCGCGCGAGAGCAGCGGCGTCAATTAATACACCCATGCGTCGGGCGAACGTGTCGGCGATGCAGACGGCGCGGCTTTTAGCTTCTTCGCTCCTCGGCCCCGCGAAATTCTCATCCACCGCCTCTACAAACAACGCCAGCCAGCGCTCGAAATGTTCCTGCTCAATCGGCAGCACCGCATGCTTCGGAAAAGGCGCACCGTCGTAGCTACCCGCGCCGAGAAGCATCGAACCCCAAAAGCGGTAAAGGGCCGGTAGATGTTGCGCCCAATCCACGCGGGCGACTTCGTTGAAAATCGGAGCCAATACCGCGTCCCGATTCACTCGTTCGTAAAAGGCATCGACCAGCCTCTTGATGTCTTCGAATGTGGCGATGTCGGAGCGGGCGTTCTTAATCGTCCTTGAAAGCGTTTTCATTTCTGCCTTCGTGACCGCCCCGCCCTCGTTTTCCCAACGAGCCAGGGCGCGGATAATCTGGCTTGGACCATAGTCAATTTTCTCCGAGCCGCGCAATTGTTCGGGGAAATCCAACGATAGTGGCGATTTCATACCGAGTGTGAAGCACGGACGATCATCGGGCCGGATGTTGTCCATGTCCGTACTTTCATGTTGGTTGATCTTCCCGGAAGACTTTGGCGCGGAATGCCCCACCCTATGAAATCGTGTTTTCGTTTAACAGGAAATCCTACATATATTAGCACATGAACTTCAAACTGC
>DAIOVO010000096.1:0-8156 GCA_036758965.1 Chthoniobacterales bacterium | reverse complement strand
AGCGGGTCGTAATCTCCGCCCGTCGTAATATCGCCGTTGAAGATGCCTGCGGGACCAGTTGGGTTATTGTTGCCAACCTGGGCGGCGGCGACCTCGCTGAAAAAAGCAATTAGTACCAACGCCAGCCAGAAACTCGATGACAGCCCAGTCGCACGTTTGTGAACTCCCTCACTGCGTTCGGGATGACGGAAGAGGTGCGCGTTCATGGTAACGCTCCTTCCGGCGTCAAGGCCGGTGGATTCTCGCCGGCTGGGTTCGGAACCCAGAATTGCAGAGCGGCCGAGTGAGAGCCAAGAATAACCAGAACCCGGTAGAGTCCCGGCTGCGTGCCGGGTTGAAAATGGAAAACGGTCGTGCCGTCGGCAGCTAGAGGCGATTGGGCCGAGAAGATGCCGCCGTCCAGGGGCTGGAAAACCAGAAGGGAAGCGAGCGCGACGGGAATTCTCGCGGTTACCGTTAGAGTCTGTCCGAAGGACGCTAAGACGAGAGGGTACCGCCCATCCCTACTTCGCAGCGGAAGGCTGCGTCCGTCGGCAAATTGAATCGATACGGTTGGATTGCCGTCGCTCAAGAGCGATGGTGCCACCGCCGTTGTTACCTGCGCCGTCTGCGCAGGAAGTTTCGCGGCAAAGAAAATGGATGCTGCCGCCGCTACCCCTCCCAATACCTTTAACATAGAGGCCCTCCTTGTTAGCGTCGCGCGGAAAACCCTGGCTCGGCTTCGGCGTTTTTGTCGAAAGTCGGGCCGTCCAATTGGCCCAACGTGCGACGCGTTGATTCTTTCAATCAGAATCGCGCCGGGATGTCGAGACTTTTCTTTCTGGGAAACAATTTGTAGAGGCGTTTGTGTCAAACGCGCGCGGGGATTTGCGGTCGATACCAGCGCCTCTACAAAATAGGGGCACATTCGGAGGATTCTTTCAATCGGAGGAAAATTATAAACTTTTCCCGCGATCACCTGAGCGACGCCCGCAAAACGGCGGCTACAGGCTACTGCTTCAGGCGCAGACCGCGCGGGATGAAAACGCGATCGAGAAGATCGAACAGCAGTTGCACCAGCAGCGCGAGAATGGCGGCGGGAATGGCGCCTTCCAGAATCGTGACGTGATCGTTTAGATTCAAACCGCTGATGATCGGTTCGCCCAAACCGCCGGCGCCGATCAACGCGGCGAGGGTGGCCGTTCCGATATTAATGACCGCGCTGGTTTTAATTCCGGCGAGGATCGAGCGCATCGCGAGCGGGAGGTAAATTTTTCGCATACGCGTGCGCGCGCGCAGGCCAAGGACGATGGCGGATTCCCGCAGCGGGCGTGGAATATCCTGCAAACCGCTGGCGGTGTTGCGCACGATCGGGAGCAGGCTGTAAAGAAACAAAGCGGCGATGGCGGTGCGGGCGCTGATGCCGAAAAACGGCACCGGGACGAGAAGCGCGAGCAACGCCAGCGATGGAATGGTTTGAATGATGCCGGTAATTCCGATGATGAAGTGACCGGTGGCCCCGCCGCGGCTGGCGATGATCCCCAGCGGCAACCCGATAACAATGGCAATCAAAAGTGAAATGCCGGCGAGCTCGAGATGCCGGCTGACCCAGCGCCAGAGCTTGTTAGAAAACGATGGCGGGGCAACCGAACCTGCACTGCCAAAGTAAAGTTGCGCTGCCTGCGCGTAATTTTTCGTGCGCTCAGCTTCGGCGTTCAATCGCATCATGCGCGATTCATCGATTGTCCCGGCGAGTTTGTTCAGCGCATCGATCGCTTTCGCGGAATTATTTTTTCGGAACAAAAAGACCGCTTTGTATTGCGGAAAAAATTGCCAGTCATCAGCCAGCACCACGAGATCGTTTTCGGCAATTTTCGCGTCGGTCGAATACGCGTCTTTGACATCGATCTCGCCGCTGGCCAGTCCGGCGTAGCCGAGGGCGTGTTCGATTCCTAGAACATGCGTCGTATTCAGGCCGTAGCGTGCGCTCATTGGCTGCCAGCCATCGCGGCGGTCGAGAAATTCATGGGTAAAACCAAACTTCAATTCGGGATGCGCACGCAGATCGCTGATCGATTTGATGCCGAGTCGAGCGGCCGTATCACGCCGCATGACCAGTGCATAAGTATTGTTAAATCCAAGCGGCGCCGTCATCCCGATGCCGTTTTGCTCGAGAGCGGCTTGAATCTGATTCTCGTTAGCAGCGGGCTGCTTAAGAATTTCTTCGGCGATTGTGCCGCTGTATTCAGGATAGAGATCAATCCCGCCGCCTCGCAGCGCTTCCCACAAGATGATGGTGCCGCCCATGCCGGGACGATGTTCCACCTGCAGCCCAGCATTTTCACAGGCGCGTTTGGCAATCTCCGCCAGGACATAGGATTCGGTGAATTTCTTCGAGCCGATAATGACGGTCTCGGCGCCAGCAAACTGGGCCGACAAAACTAACAGGAAATAGACCAGGGAGTTTAGGCCTGTTTTCATAAACTTGTGCCCCCTCGGTGGGCGGCGATGAATTCGCGAACAAAATCGTTCGCTGGGCGGTCACGCAATTCCTCAATTGCTCCTTCCTGAACAATTCGCCCCTGATCCATCAAAACAATTCGCTGCCCGAGCTGGGCGGCTTCCGCCAGGTCGTGAGTTACGAGCAGGACAGTTTGTTGCAGGCGCGCGCAGATTTCCTTGAGGTCGCGTTGCAAACGCATTCGCACGAGCGGATCGAGCGCGGCGAATGGCTCGTCCAGCAGGAGCAGCTCCGGCGAAAGCATGAGCGCGCGCATGAGACTGACGCGCTGACGTTGTCCGCCGGAAAGTTCGAGTGGATAACGATCAAGCGCATCTTCCGGGAAATGGGTCAGCGTGCAAAGCTCGTTCAGGCGCGCGTCGATTTCGGCCGTGTTTTTGCCAAGATAATGTGGTTGCAAGCCGGCGTTGTCGCGTGCCGTCAAATGCGGGAACAAACCGCCGTCCTGAATTACGTAACCGAGGCGATGCCGCACCTCGGTAATGGTGCGATCGGAAAGTTGTAGGCCATCGAAACTGATTTTGCCTTCATCGGGCGAGAGCAAACCGACGATCAAGCGCAGGACGGTTGATTTGCCGCAGCCGCTCGGGCCGATGAGGACGGTAATTTCGCCGCGCGCGACTTCCAGATTGATGTCGCGCACGCCCGGCGCATCGCCGAAGGATTTGCTCACGCCGACGAGTTGGACGAGCGGATTCATCGCGAATGCGAAAGTTAGTCGGTTGATGAGGCGGGCGAAAGCTTGATCGTTTTAAACGTTGAACGCAGAAGTCGCGACCGAGCCGCGGGCTTTTGTTCTGGGGAGCGCACGTGACTCGCGTGCTGGCGACTCCGAAAGCTTTCGCGAGTCGCGGGTTTTAATTCAGTGCGAAGTGCCGTCGGACTCCGGTTTTCGGCGCGTCGCCGAAACCGGCACGCGGGTCGCGTGCGCTCCCCGGAAGGCGGGAACGCCTAACGAGTCGTGAAATGGAAGACGGCGAAAAGTTTTTCCGCGTCGGTCCAGACACGGGGGGTCGAGCGGGGCAGTGCAACTGCCGGGCCAGGTGCGTCCCCAAGTTCAACTTCGGAACGAGAAGGACTAGAAGCGCGCGGGCTTGAGGCTTCGAAGCCGGCCGTGGCCGCAAGCTCGATGAATCCTTCAATCGTGTACTTGTAGGAAAATTCAGTGATGATGTTTTCATCAACCGCGAAATGAAATTCGCGTTCCCCCAGGTGGACATTTTGCTCCCTCCGACTGATCAGGTGCATCTCGATCCGCGATGCCTGTCGGTTGAAAACTGCGCGATGTCGCCATTGCTTGAGATCAAAATCGGCGTCCAGCTCGCGGTTGGCGCGCGCGAGCATATTGAGGTTAAAGGCGGCGGTTACGCCTGCCTTATCGTTGTAAGCCGCTTCCAAAATCTTTTTCGATTTCCGTAAATCGACTCCGATGATTAATCCGCCGCTGTGCCCACAGAGCCGGCAGACGCGCATGAGAAAATTGCGCGCCAGCGCCGGCTCCATGTTTCCGATGGTTGAGCCAGGGAAAAAGACCGCGATATGGTCGGGCGCTCGCTCCGGCGCTGGCAAGTGGATCGACTGCAAGTAATCGGCGCACACTGGCAGCACCTCGAGGTCCGGCATTTCGCGGCTGAGGGCCTCGGCCGAATCGGTCAGGCGCTGTTTGGAAATATCTACCGGCACATAGGCGATGGGAGTTTCGAGTTGCTCGAGCAGCATCCGCGTCTTTGTCCCCGCACCAGTGCCGAAGCCGACGATCTCCGCATTCGCACCGATTGACGCCGCCATTTCCGGCGCATAATGGCGCAGAATTTCCGTCTCAGATCTCGTTAGGTAATATTCTGGCAGCTCGCAAATTTGCTGGAAGAGATCGGAGCCGCGCTCATCGTAAAAAAATTTGCTCGGGAGCGTGCGTGGCGACGCCGAAAGTCCCGCAATCGCCTGCGCCAGAAAATCGGATGTCGCCGGCTCGAGATCGAGCAGCTCGACACCATCGGCCCCGCGACTCATCACAAATCGCGCGCGAGTCGAATGCCGGTGAATTGCCAGCGTTTCTCGGGTTGGAAAAAATTGCGGTAAGTCGCGCGGATGTGAGAGCGGGAAGTGGCGCAGGAACCGCCGCGCAGGACGTATTGATTGCACATGAACTTGCCGTTGTACTCGCCGAGCACGCCACGCTCGGCGCGATAGCCGGGATAAGGCGAGTAGGAACTGCGCGTCCATTCCCAAACGTCGCCGAAGAGTTGCTTCAAATTTGTTCCTGAGGGCCCTTTTGCGAGGTCATCCCGAGCGGAGTCGAGGGATCCCTCGGCGCTGGCTTTAAGGTAACTTCGGCGGGATCCCTCCGCTTCGCTCGGGATGACCGTAGAACTTGGCGCGGGATGGAAGCGTTCCAACTCGACGAAATTACCGGCGACGGCTTGCTCCTGCGCCACTCGTTCCCATTCGAACTCAGTCGGCAAACGCGCCCCGGCCCAGCTCGCAAACGCGTCCGCTTCAAAATAGCTGACGTGGGTCACCGGCTCGTTTTCATCGACGCGTCGAAAACCGGAGAGAGTGAAATGCCACCATTCGCCATCCTGCTTTTCCCAATAGAGCGGAGCTTCCCAGCGTTGCTCGTTCACCGTCATCCAACCTAACGAGAGCCAGAATTCGGAATGTCTGTAGCCCTCTTCCGCGATGAAGCGAAGATATTCGCCGCAGGTAACAAGTCGCGTTGCCAGGGAAAAAGCCGGGACGAGCGCACGGTGCCGCGGGCTTTCGTTATCGTAAGAAAAACCGTTTCCGTCGTGACCGATGGTGGCGATTGTTTCCTCGAATTGGACAAACTTTATCGGCGCCACCGCCGCTGGTTTATCTTCCGCGCGTTTTCGAAAAACCGGATGAAGCGGATTCTGAGCGAGGACGTGCTTAATATCCGTTAGGAGAAGCTCCTGGTGTTGTTGCTCATGGTTCATTCCGAGCACGAGAATCGACTCCATTTCGCGTAGCAATTCTTCCGAAGCCGAGCTGACCAAATCTTCCAGCGCGCGATCGATATTTTCGCGATAGCGAAACGATTCCGCCACCGTCGGGCGCGAGATCAGGCCGCGCAGGTCGCGCCGATGCATCGAGCCGGCAGCGTTGTAATAGGAATTAAAAAGGAAGCCGTATTCGGGAATGGCCGGCCGATAATTTTTCAGCCAGGTTTTGAGGACAAAAGTTTCAAAAAACCAGCTGGTATGCGCCAGATGCCACTTTGTCGGGCTGACATCCGGCATCGATTGCACGACACAATCTTCCGGCTCGAGATCGCGCGTGAGCAGTTTCGAGAAATCGCGCACGTCGCGATAGCGCGCCAGCAAATCTTCCGCCTGTGATGTTCGCTGCGCCGCCGGCGAACGGCGCTCCAGGGTATGCGATGGCATGTCAGCTCTCTTCCGCTTCGCGTTCTTCGATGCGCGCTTCCAGCATTTGATCGTGCGCCGCTTCTTCCAGTCCGCCGCTGACCAGCGTTTGGCCGATGCTCTCGTCCTCATCCGCGAGCGCGCGTGGCGCGCGATGTGCGACCGATTCGGGAACCATTTCGTGTTCGTCCGCCGAAATTTCGATGCCAAGCTCTTCCGGCGCGGTATGGCTGGGCGCACCGATCAATTCGCGCCTCGCCTGGTCCCAATCCGCATCGGTGTAATCATCAGGCTCGCGCTCATCGATCATGGCGATCTCGCGCGCGCGACGCTCAATCATTTCCGGGCTCGGTGCGCCCATGCCGTCACCGTGCACCGAAATTTTTCCCGTGGCCGGGTGAGAATTCTCGTTCATATCCATGAATCGCATGGCTAATGGTAATTGTCTGCACGAAGAGCATCGGTGTCGAGTGGGGATTTGAAATCGCCGCCGCCAGCACCAAGTCTTCTCAGCAAACGACCATGTTACGCGACGGGAGTTTCATCCGGGCAAATGGAGATCGGGTCGCTTTCAGTGAGTATGGAGTGGAAAACGGCGAGCCGATAATTTTTTGTCACGGCTGGCCGAGTTCACGCATCATGGCGGCGTTGACCGAAGAAGCGGCGTGCGAACTGGGCGCGCGGGTCATTTCGCCCGACCGGCCGGGAATTGCCGACTCCACGTTTGTGGCGCAACGGAAGCTATTGGATTGGCCGCTGCTGGTGAACGAGCTGGCGGATTTTCTCGGCTTGGCAAAATTCCGCCTGCTGGCGGTTTCCGGTGGCGCGCCCTACGCATTTGCGACTGCATGGGCTTTGCCGGAGCGCGTGCGGGCGATCGCGGTAGTGAGCGGCGCGCCCGAGATCGCGACGCTCGATGATCACGGGGGGTTGCTCGCGCTTTATCGATGGTTGATCGGCGCGCATCGACGGCTGCCACGCTTGTCGCGCTGGGGGTTTCGTTTCGCGCGGCCTTTTCTTTCGCTGCGACCGCCGCGTCGAACTCGTGAATTATTGTTGAAGCTTTTGCAAACGTGCGATTCCGATGCGTTGCGCGACGAACTCGCTTTCGAAGCTTGTTTCGAAAGTCAGCGGCGTGCCTGGAAGGCTTCAGCTGCTGGTGTTCTGGCGGATGCGCAAATTTACGCTCAGCCGTGGGGATTTTCGTTGGCAGAGTTACGCGTGCCCGTGCGCATCTGGCATGGCACGCTGGACCGAAGTTTTTCCGCCGCGACGGCGCAGGCGACCGCGCAACTGATTCCCAATTGCAAGTTAAGCCTGATTGAAAACGCCGGTCATTACTCAACTCCGATTCGTCATATGCGCGAAATTTTACGCGATCTGCTCGAGACGCCTGCGGGTTGATTTGAAAAATTTCGTGCGCTTGGCGCAGCGCGCGCTACAAATCCGCCGTGGAAGATTTCACTGCGGGCACAATTCACAGCCAGCCATCCCGGCGCCAATCGACGCTGGGCGCTGAGTGGGACGCGCGCGTGCGCGAGCTGGTGCAGGAGTTTGGCGCCGGTCGCGCGCCGGAATTGATCGAGGAGATGATCATCAACGCGCTCAAGATGGCGCGCGATCAAATGGGTGTGGCGGACCTGAAATTAATTTCGCGCTCGATGGGCGAGATGCGTTATGCCGCAAAGATTTTCAGCGCCTATCGGGCGGTGCGCAAAGTGGCGATTTTCGGGTCGGCGCGCGTCACGGCCGATTCGCCGGAAGCGCAGGTAGCGGAGCAATTCGCCCGCAGAATGGTAGCCGAAAATTTCATGATCATCACCGGCGGCGGCGACGGCATCATGGGCGCAGCGCAGCGGGGGGCCGGCCGGGATATGAGTTTCGGCCTGAACATTCGGCTGCCTTTCGAGCAACGCGCCAACGAAACAATCTATGGCGACAAAAAGCTGATCAATTTCAATTACTTCTTCACCCGCAAACTGAATTTCGTGAAGGAGACGCATGCCTTCGCCCTTTTCCCCGGCGGCTTCGGCACACTCGACGAATCGTTTGAAGTTTTGACCCTGATGCAAACGGGCAAGGCGCGCATCATTCCAGTGGTGCTGCTTGATCAGCCGGGCGGAACTTATTGGGAAACGTGGATGAAATTTTGCACCGACCATCTCTTCAAGCTGGGTTTTCTTTCGCCGGACGATTTTTATTTTTTCAAAATCGTGCCCAGCGTCGAGGACGCGGTCAGCGAGATAAAAAGTTTCTACCGCATTTATCAA
>DAIOVO010000095.1:0-8181 GCA_036758965.1 Chthoniobacterales bacterium | reverse complement strand
CTAACGATGCGTCCACGACTCCCGCCGAGCGCGAGGCGGATGGCGATCTCTTTGCGCCGCGCGGTGCCGCGGGCGAGGAGCATGTTGGCCAGGTTCAGGCACGCGATCAAAAGAACTGCGCCGGCCATGGCCATCAGAAGAGTGCCGATCAAAGTCACCGGCCCGTCATCCTCTGGCGACGTGCTCAAACTGAAACGCGACGGTTTTTGAATTTGTAGTTCGCGCGCAAATTCCGAATCGGCCCCTTGGAGATCATTGAATCGCTGGGACAAGATCGGCAGCCGAGTTTTCCCCGATTCGATCGTCAATCCCGAACGCAGGCGTCCAACGAGATTGAGCGCATAATTTTTCGGACTCGCGAGATCGTGCACCGCATCGGAGTCACCGAAAGCGGAGCCAAGCTGGGAATGCATTCCAAGGGGCAGCCAAAGGTCGGGCGAAAGCAGGGCGCTGGCGCCGCTAAATCCTTTTGGCGTGACGCCGATGACGGTGAACGGCTGGCCGTTGATCGAGAGAGTGCGGCCAACGAAATCATCGCTCGCGCCCTGGCGTTTCCAAAATCCGTAGCTGACGACCACGACGGCGATATTGGCGTTCGGTTTACATTCGTCGGCGTTGTAAAATCGTCCGCGGAATGGTTTCACGCCCATTAACGAGAAATAGTTTTCCGAAGTGAGGAAAACGAAGCTGCGTCTCAATTCGTGCTCGCGCCCGATGCCGGCGACGGCAAATTCGAGAGCGGCCAGGTCTGCGAAAAGTTCGCCGCCATTTTCGCGCAGCTCGCGAAATTCATTGAACGAAAACTGCCGATAATCGTGGTTGGCGTTTTGCCGGCAATTGAAAACGTTCACCACCTCCTGCGGCCGCAGCGGAACCATCGGGCGCAGGACAGCGCCGTTAATGATGGCGAAGATGGCGGAGTTGACTCCGATGGCGAGGGCAAGAGTCAAAACTGCGACGGCGGTAAATCCCGGCGACTTGAATAGCTGGCGGACGGCAAACCTGAAATCCTGAATCATGGAAAATCTCGCTTCATTTCCATTGAGATGCAGCGAGCGGCAGATTCGGATTCAGGGAAGTTGGGGAAATTTTTTACAAGCCATTTCACAAATAAGCTCGCCACCGAACCATCAATTCTCAGAAACGCGAGTCCGCAATCATTACCTTCGCCCGAAAGAAAATTTGACTGCTTAAAGCAGTCACGGTTTCAGGGACAAAACCGCATTTTACTATTCACGAGATGGCTTAGTTCTGTTGCGAAGTTCGAGAGGTATCGCTGGTTGTAGCGACGGCGCTCTGTCGCCGTTTTTCGCTTGGCAGCAAACCATGCCCCTTACGCCGACAGAGCGGCGTCGCGTCAACAGCATTTCCACAGAGCTAGCTGGCATCTAGAATCTCGATGGTCCTAAGTTAGCGTAGGATTGGAGTTGAACTTCTCATTTGAGACAGTAAACTATCTCAGTTGAAACAATGAGAGCCCTGGTAAAACATCGACCGACAGCTTCCGTTCATGCTCAAATTGCGCGAATTGATGCCGGTCTAAGTTTTCGCGCGGTGCAGAATTTGCAGAAGGCGCTCGATCTTCCGCTGGAAAAACTGGCGGGCGTGCTGGGAATGTCGCGTGCCACTCTGCATCGGCGAAAAAATCAGGGAAAAATCGACGCCGAAGAATCCGAAAAATTGGTTCGCTTCGAGCGTTTGTTGAAGAAAGCGGAGGAAGTTTTTGGAGACGCCGCCAACGCGCGCGCCTGGCTGCAACGCAAACAGGTCGGGCTGGGAAACGCGGTGCCACTGGAGTTTGCCCGCACGGAAATCGGCGCGCGCGAAGTGGAGAATTTGCTTGGGCGAATTGAATACGGCGTTTATTCCTGATGGCCGAGATGGCCGCCTGGCGGATCGTCAAAGAGAAACACGCGAAATCGGCTTTCTCGGGCGAAGGCGCGCGGATTTTCGAAGGCCGCTGGAACTCTACCGGCGTGCGGATGGTTTATTGCAGCGAAAATCTGGCGCTGGCAGCGCTGGAAATTCTGGTGCACAGCTCCAGCATTGCCATTCGCGACAAATTTCGCGCGTTCCGTGTCACCTTCGATGAACGCTTGCTGATCATTTTCGATTTCAAAAAATTACCGAAGAGCTGGAACGCGCAGCCTCCGACTGCGGCCTCGAAAAAGATCGGAGACGACTGGGTCAACTCCGCGGGTTCGGCGGTGCTGGCGCTGCCGAGTGTACTGATTCCGCAGGAGCGAACATTTTTGCTAAATCCGCGTCATCGCGATTTCGCGAGAATTAACATCAAAGACAGCGGCAGCTTCCCGCTCGATCAGCGGCTAAAAGCTTAAGGGGAGTTGTTGCCGAAAGGCGCAGTTTAGTTCAACATCATTCGCTGGATGGCTGACCCGTACGCCCCACCGCCGTTGCCGAAATCGCAGCCATCTTTTGGCCGCCGCCACTCGACCATCATCAAACTGCTGGGCGTTGGTGCGCTCGTATTAGTCCTGTTGATTCCGTTGGCAATGATTACCGGCGTCTTAAATGATCGTCTGCGACGCCGAAACGAGGCAGTGGCAGAGATTACTTTCGTCTTGGGGGAACGAGCAGAACGTGGTCGGTCCGGTGCTGGGAATCCCGTACACATTATCGCGCGCGAATCGTAAAAGAATTTCCGTTGGGCGAGGTGGAGGAGACGACAATCACGAATGCGTATTTCCTGCCGGAAACGCTCATCATCTCCGCCGACGCGCAAACCCAAAAACTGCATCGCGGGATTTACCAGGCGGCGGTTTTTCGGGCGAACGTAAATTTAAGCGGACGCTTTGCGGCGCCGGATTTTGCGGTGCTTAAAATCGATCTGAAGGACGTGCAATGGAAAGATGCGTTCGTGACGATCGCGCTGAATGACATGCGCGGAACGCGCGAAGGAATTGTGTTGAATTGGGGAGGAAATAAACGGCCGCTCCTGCCGGGGTCGCAGCTTCCGGGTTACACCACCGGCGCCACCGCAACTTTAGCGGCCGACAAATCGATCGATGCACCGGTTGATTTCGCGATCACACTCGATTTTAACGGCAGCGAAGGAATCTTTTTCGCGCCTTTCGGTGTAAAAAATGAAGCGACCCTGAAATCAAATTGGGCCGATCCAGGATTTCGCGGGGCATTTTTGCCCGCGACACGAAGTGTGCGCGCGGATGGCTTCGACGCGAGCTGGAAAATATCCTACTATGGCCGCGATTATCCACAGCAATGGACAACCCGCGCCGGCAATGAGCGCTTCAATGTTCCGTCGGTTACTCGTTCCCTCTTCGGAGCGCAGTTTCTATCGATCCTCGACGCCTATCGTTTTGTGGAACGTTCAATTAAGTACGGCGTGCTTTTTCTCGTTCTTGTTTTCACGACCTTTTTCCTTTTCGAGATTACGGCGCGTCAGAAAATTCATCCGTTCCAATATCTGATGGTGGGCGCGGCGCTGTGCCTGTTCTATCTGTTGCTCTTGTCGATCTCGGAGTTTATCGGCTTTGGCCTGGCTTATCTGATTGCAGCCATCGCTTCCGCTTTGCTGATCACCTGGTATTGCCGATTTTTCCTCGGCGGCGGTGCGCGCACCTTGATGGTCGGCGCGGGCCTGGCGGGAGTTTACACTTTTCTCTACATCACTTTGCGCCAGCAAGATTACGCGTTGCTTATGGGTGCGATTGCGCTCTTCCTCATCCTCGCGCTGGTAATGTATGTGACGCGCAAAGTGGATTGGTATGCGCGCGATGCAGATGGTTGAGTCTCGCGAGGCTAACGATTCATAGAATCAATTCTCGATCAAATTGTAACGCACGATGGCGTAGAGAGCATGCAAGCCATCGCGCCAGGTGACTTTTTTCCCTTCTTCGTAGGTGCGGCCGGAGTAGGAAATTCCCACTTCGTAAATGCGGCAGCGGGCGTTGGCCAGGCGCGCGGTGATCTCCGGCTCGAAGCCGAAACGGTTTTCGCGCAGCTTCATTTCACGCACGACTGAGGCGCGAAATGCTTTTAGCCCGACCTCCATATCGGTCAGGTTCAAATTGGTGAACATGTTGGAAACGAGCGTGAGAAATTTGTTTCCGAGCATGTGCCAGAAATAAACCACCCGATGGCTTTGCCCGCCCATGAAACGCGAGCCGTAAACTGCGTCGGCTTTTCCTTCCACGATCGGCGCCAGCAGCAACTCGTACTCGGCCGGGTCATATTCCAGGTCGGCATCCTGAATTATGATGATGTCACCGGTGGCGGCCGCGAAACCAGCGCGAACGGCGGCGCCTTTGCCGGAATTCTTCTGATGATAGATAATTTGGTCGGCAAATTCTTTGTCACCGCGCTCAAGGATCGCGGTGGTGCCGTCGGTCGAGCCATCGTCGATTACGATTATTTCAAAATCACGAATCGGCGCGTCGCGCACGGCGCGGATGATTTTTTCGATGGTCGCGCTTTCATTGTAACAGGGAATGACGACCGAAACTTTCACCAGCCTGCCTTATGCAAACAAATTGTGCTGGAGTCGAGCGCGCAAAGAAGTTGAGGCGATGAGGTAGGCGGCGTAATGCGGCTGTTTCTGTGTCGAAGAAAACGATGAATCGGAAAGCGCGCCCTTCGGTAACGGCGCGAAAAACAAAATCAGGCGCGCACGCGTTGCCGCGGCGCTGGGGGCCGGGCGCGGCGTTGTTGCTGATGACGCTGGCGGCCTACGCGATGCTCTGGCGTTGCGGTTACATCTGGGACGACAATTTCTATGTCACCCAAAACGTCCCGCTGCGCGATCTGCACGGGCTGTGGCGCATTTGGTCGGAAATCAGCGCGACGCCGCAATATTACCCGCTCGTCCACACCAGTTTTTGGCTGGATTTCCATCTTTGGGGTCTGAATCCGCTCGGCTATCACCTGGTCAATCTCCTTCTGCACGCAATCGCCGCGATTTTGCTCTGGCGGGTGCTGCGTTTTTTGCAAATGCCGGGCGCGTGGCTGGCGGCGGCAATTTTTGCCGTGCACCCGGTGGAAGTGGAATCGGTCGCCTGGATTACGGAACGCAAAAATGTTTTGTCGGGCGTTTTTTATTTTGCGGCGGCGCTCTGTTATCTACGTTTCGTGAGCCTTTCGCCGGCCGCCGCGAACGACCATCCTCGGCGCTGGTCGTTTTATCCTGCGGCCCTGTTTTTTTTTCTTTGCGCGCTGTTGAGCAAAACGGTTACGGCCTCGCTCCCGGCCGCGTTGCTTCTGGTCGTGTGGTGGAAGAATGGCCGGCTTGGCTGGCGCGCTGTCGGGCCGCTCTTGCCGTTTTTTTTCATCGGCGCCGGGTTTGGATTGTTCACGGCCTGGATCGAAAAACATCATGTTGGCGCGGCCGGCGCGGCCTGGTCGTTTAATTTTCTCGAGCGCTGCCTGATCGCGGGGCGCGCGCTTTGGTTTTACGCGAGCAAACTTTTCTGGCCGGCGCAGCTCACTTTTATCTATCCGCGCTGGCAAATTGACGCGCATGCCGCCTGGCAATGGGTGTTTCTTGCCGGAGTGGTTGGTGTGCTCGCGACCTTGTGGAGTTTGCGGGCAAGAATCGGCCGCGGCCCTTTGGTGGCGGCGCTTTTTTTCGCCGGAACACTTTTCCCGGCGCTTGGGTTCGCGAACGTCTATCCGTTTCGCTATTCCTTTGTCGCAGACCATTTCCAATATCTGGCCGTCGTCGGATTGATCGCGCTGGCAGCGGCCGGGTTGAGTCGTTTGCCGCGAGCGATTCCCGCTTTGCTTCTGGTATTGCTGGGCGCGCTCACATTCCGGCAGGTCGGGATTTACCGTGATCTCGAGAGCTTGTGGCGCGATACGGTGACGAAAAATCCGGACTCGTGGATGGCGCAAAGCAATTACTCGCTGGTGCTGGCCGGCAAAGGAGAACTCGACCAGTCGCTTTTGCACGCGCGGAGGGCGTTGGAACTGGACCCGAACAACGTCGAGGTGCAGAACAATTTCGGCTACACCCTGATGCAGTTGGGGCGAACGGAGGAAGCGCTTCCTTATTTTCAAAGAGCGCTCGAGCTCGAGCCGAATCGCGCGGCCGCGGTCCACTACAATCTGAGTACGATCTATCTGGGACAAGGCCGCGCGGAGGAAGCGATTCCGGAATTGAAGAAGACGCTCCAGATCGATCCCACTTTTCTCTATGCCTACAATGATCTGGGAAAAGCGCTTTTGGAAATAGGGCGCGCGGAAGAATCCCTGGCGCCGCTGGAAAGAGCGCTGGCGATCGATCCGAATTACATCGCCGCGCATTTTAATCTCGCCAACACGCTGCTGGGGCTGGGGCGAGCGAGCGAAGCGATGGCGCATTTACAAACGGTGTTGCGCGCGCATCCGGACGATCCCGAAGCGCTAAAAAATATGGCATGGCTGCTGGCGACCGCGCCCGACCCGGAGATGCGCGATGGCGCCAAAGCAGTGGAACTGGCGGAAGCGGCGAACCGGTTCGCCGGACGGCCGAACGCAATTTTTCAGGCGACCCTGGCGGCAGCCTACGCGGAAGCAGGCCGATTTTCCGACGCTACCCCCACGGCGGAGAACGCGCTGCGACTGGCTAACGAGACACAGAACGCGGCCCTGGTTGATCTGCTGCGAGGACAGATTGCGTCATATCGCGCCGGCCAGCCTTATCGCGATAATCGCTAGGCCGCGCGGCGCGGCGCGGCGCGGCGCGGCGCCGGAACCGCATTTTGGATGCTATACGTGAGTCACGTATAGCATAGGGTTGACTAACGATTCATAGAATGATTGTAGTGACGGCGCTCTGTCGCCGTGGCGCGCGTGGATCATAGGCCACGCTGTGCCGAGCTGGAGGGACGGGCGCTGTCCCGTCCCCGGGGAAACTCGGACCCACTGCGGGCGTCCGTCCAGTGCTAAACGGGCCACGCGTTTTGCGCCGAGAGGCGGCGCCACTACAACGCGGAATCCCTTCAACGGGGCAGATCGTCTCTCCGGTTGAGTCACCTGCGCGCTGAGGCGACTGCCCTGGCTCGAAGTCCATGACACGTTTCAAGCGTCACGTGTAGGAGTCGCCCTTGGGATGCTATACGTGAGTCAGGTATAGCATTTGGTTGACTAACGATTCGTAGAATTATTGTCTTAATCGACAAGCGAATGGGGCGGCCGAAAGTATTGCTGCTATGAAATTCGTCGCTTTCGTTTCGGTGATCTTTTTGTCGGTCGTTTCAATGCGCGGGCAAACGCCTTCGCCGGCGCTGGAAGGCGCGCGGCCCGGCACGCCGGAGAGTTCGCCATCGCCGAGCTCTTCACCGGCGGCGGCGGCGACCGCCGTAGCGAGTGAAGCGACGTCGACCAAACTGACGGAAATTCTTTTTAAGAATTTCAAAGCGCGCGCGATCGGGCCGGCAACGATGGGCGGGCGCGTTTGTGACATCGCGATTAATCCGCGAAATCCGGCGCAGTTTTTCGTCGGTTTGGCGACGGGCGGATTGTTCAAGACAAACGACAACGGCGTTACGTTTGATCCTGTTTTCGACAAAGAGCCGGTGATGTCGATTGGCGCGGTGGCGATCGCGCCGAGCGATGACGAAGTGATCTGGGTCGGGACGGGCGAGCCGACCGATCGCAATTCGGCGGAGTGGGGGAACGGCGTTTACCGTTCGAGCGACGGCGGTGGCACCTGGCAGCATGTCGGGCTGGAAAACAGCCGCTCGATTGGACGGGTGATGGTGCACCCGAAAAATCCGGAGACAGCTTACGTTGCCGCGCTGGGGAATTTGTGGGCGGATGGCGGCGAGCGCGGACTTTTCAAGACGACTGATGGCGGCAAAAATTGGAAAGCGGTTTTGGCTGCTCCGTCGCCGCAGAATGCGAAGACCGGCTGTGTCGATGTCTCGTTAGCTCCGGATAATCCCGAGATCGTTTACGCGGCGATGTACGCGCGGCAGCGAACGCCGTGGAGTTTCAGCTACGGCGCTTCGGCTATGGGCGGCGCGGATGTTGGCGGAATTTTCAAGAGCACAAGCGGCGGCGCTAGCTGGAAGAAATGCGCTACCGGTCTGCCGGCGTTGACCGGGAAAATCGGTCTGGCGGTGACGCCGGCGAATCCGAAAATCGTGATGGCGGTAGTGCAGAGCGACGAAGGCGGCACGAGTGCGCTGGACGATATTCACAGCAAGCGCGGTGGTGTTTTTC
>DAIOVO010000094.1:0-8206 GCA_036758965.1 Chthoniobacterales bacterium | reverse complement strand
AACGAGCGCTAGTCCAAACGCAGCAAGATCGCAAATAACGACTGCGCCCAGCCGCAGCCAGGGCGAGCGCACGCGGTAGCAAAGCAAAATCGCCAAGGCCGCTGCCAGAACGATCAAGCCCAGCGCGGCGCGGCCGTCGATCTCGCGAATAAATTCGTGCTGGAGGGCAGCGTTAATGGCGTTGAGGTGCAACTCCGTGCCCGGCATCGTGGCCAGCGGCGTCCGATGTTCGTCGTGTTGCCAATTCCCTTCCGCGCCGATGACGACGATTTTGCCGCGAAAAAAATCGCCGGATTTGTAATTATGCTGCCAGTAATCCGGCACGAAAATTTCGAAAATTGAATGAGGCGGAAAGCCGCTCCGGGCCATCCCGGCAAAACGAATGGCATGTTCGTCAATTCCTTTGGGCAGGCGATCGCCGAAGCCCGCTTTCTCCAACGCACGGGCTGCCAGGGAAACGAATCGTTCTGACGACGGCTCGGGCGGGCTGCCTTTTACCTGTTCGAAGGTGACGCGGTATTGGGCGTTTCGAACGACGTCGTCGGCATCCGGCCAGAAATTTGTATAGGCGACGCGGTCGTCCATCGGTGCGGTTTGGGGAACAAGCGAGGACGTTGGGCGAGTGTGACTCGCTCCGACTTTGGCCAGGCCATTCCAACTTGGATCGACAAAGCTGCTTCCGATGATTACCTGATCGCGGTAGCGCTCAAGTGCGTCGCGAAAAACTTCGTCGCCGTCGGTGGAAGTAGGAAACGTCAGGTCAAACGCCACGACTTTTGCCCCCGCATTAACTAATCGCTCCAGCACCAGAGCATAAACTTCGCGCGGCCAGGGAAACCGCTGCGACATTCGTTGAAGCGCGCGCGCTTCTTTCGATTCAGGATTCGTTAGCCCAAACATTTCACGGGTGTCAGTTTCCTCATCGAGGCCAACCGAATCCGAGTCGATGGCCAGAAAGACGAGGTTCGGGTCTGCCGGCGCTTTGCGGCCGACGCGGGCAAGGCTATCGCGATAGAAATTGCGCAGCCGCAAATAGGGCGTGGGCTGAAAGGAATCCAACCAGACCAGCGCGACCAGCAGCAAAGAAGCGAAGCCGACGGCCAATCCGAAACGCTTGAGCGACATCGAAAGCGTGGAAAGCGGAAAGCGTGCCTCTGCGCCAGAGGCATAGACCGTGCTGAAACTCTGCTATGCCTTCTCCTCGGCTGAGCGCACTCCTTTGCGCGTTTACGTGCACGGTTGTTTCGCCACTTGATTTGCGCGCGCAACAACTTGTTTCCCCGGTAATCGAGCAATCCCGAATTCTTAAGGAAAACAATATCGCCCCGGCCAGCCCTCAAACCAATGCCGACGGCATGGCGCTACCATCGACGGCAGCGACCGATTCGAGTGACGACAGCTTCGGGATACAAGAAATCCTGAAATCGCGGCCGCGAATCAAAGAGTTTGCCTTCGCCAGCGACATCTCAGTGATTTACACGAACAATGTCGCGCTCACTCATCGCAACACCATTAGCGATGCTTTTTTAGTCGCAAACGTCTCTGGCAGCTGGTCGCACCAATTCAATCCACAGTTGGCTTTGCAAGTTGGGCTGCGTTCATCCTTTTTTCGCTACAATAAAACGCGGCAGCTCGATTTCGAGGGCGTGGGCGACGGTGCTGGGCTGATTTGGGCACCCAATTGGAGTCGCGGAATAGTCTTGGGCGCCCGTTACGATTTCACCGAACTGCTCGATAGCCATAGCCGCGAGATCTTGCGTGACCACGAGTTTACGCTTTCGGCCAATCGCGCTTTTGTGTTTGGCCGCGCCCACGCTCTGACGATTGGATTGCTCGGCTCGGCCGGAATCTCGAATCCGGCGGCGTCCCAGCGCGACCAACTGGCAATGATCGCGGCCTACCACGTCGCTCTCAGCCGACACCTGCAAGGCGATCTGAGCTATCGAATCGGTGGGTTCTTTTACACCCAGGGCGGACGCAATGACCTCAATCAATTCTTAAATTTGAGTCTCAATTATCAGATTTCATCCGAAATCAGCGTGGCTGGCTTCTTTTCGGTTGGCGATAATGAATCCACGGTTCCGGCGTTCTCCTACCAGGTATTAACCGGGGGCGGCGGGCTGGCGGTACAGGTGCTTTTCTAACATAAGCAGCGGTCGGATTATAATTACCATAATTTTGGTATTGTTCCTGCTTTTGTTCTGAACGCTGCTTAACAGCCAACGCCCGTCCCAATTCGGCCTACCTAAAATGAAAGAATCCTATCTACCCGTCTGTACCTTCATTGCGTCCCTCTCAGTCGCCGCCAGCGCCCTTGCTGGCCCGCTGACGACCGCGAAAATCACCAAGATTATTAACGATGTGCGCGTCATCGATCCCGCCAGCGGCGTGCATCCGGCCGCATTGAGCGAGTCGATCCACGACGAACTCGCGTTAAAGACTGGAATAAAGTCCCGTTCGGAGCTGCTTTTTCAGGATGACACGCTCACCCGCATCGGGCCGGAGACCTATTTCAGTTTTAAGCCGGGCACGCGCGACATGACCCTGGAGCGCGGCACGATGTTGTTGCAAGTGCCGAAAGGCATCGGCGGCGCGACTATCCACACTGCCGCCATCACGGCTGCGATAACCGGCACTACCATTATGATGGAATACATCCCGGGTTCGCAGGTAAAAGTGCTGGTGCTGGAAGGTAGCCTTCGACTCGCTGTTAACGGCCATATGGGCGACTCTCTCCTGCTCACGCCGGGCAAGATGGTCATTATGCCGGCTAACGCCAAACGCGTGCCGGATCCGGTTTCGGTCGATCTTCGCAAGCTGGTGAAAAGCTCCAGCCTGGTGAACATGCCCGGCGGCAAGAACGCCAAGAACGCTCCCGCGCTGCCCAGCATGCCGCTGATTGATCACGAAATCGATCTTCAACTCAGCGATAAAAGCCAGTCGCAATTGATCGACACTAACCTCGTCATCAAAGGAAGCGGCAGCAAAGTGACGATTGATAATGGCGTCGATGCGGTCGTGGAAACGGCAGCGCGCCGCGCCCAAACGGATCCGATTGTGCTGGCCTCGAATAACGCGGGCAAACCCGGAACTCAGCCAACCCCGAAGCCGACGGCGCCGCCGATTCCGCTACCGACACCGGGTAATCCGCCCCCGAGCCCAACGCCAACTTCAAAGCCATCGCCGTCCGCGACACCGACTCCAAGTGCCACCCCGACCCCGACTGCCAGTCCGACTGCGTCTCCGGCGCCCAGCCCTACAGCATCACCGACCGCCAGCCCGACAGCGTCGCCGTATCACATCGCATTTTCGAAGAATGGATCAATCAATAGCAATATCATCGTCCCGGCTCTGCAAATCGACGCGCAGAAAAACCTGGATGTTAATGCCGACATTATTGCCGGGAGCATGGTCTTAAATATCGGCAACGACGCGCACATCTTCGCCCCGATTATTGGCGGCTTTCTCCAGATCACTACCGGCCACGATCTGGACATTCATTCATCGTTGAACGCGAACGAGAATATTCTAGATATCGGGCATAATCTTAAACTCTCAGCGCCATTGCTTGGTCCGGCGGCCGGCGGCAGTTTGTCGGCGGCTCCTGCCGATGGCCGGCAACTGACGCTCTATCTCGATTCTTTCAATCTTGATCCACGCTCGAGCAGTTACGCAATTACTGCGGCCGGCGGCGACGCGCTGCTGCTCAGTTTTTTCGAAGGCGGCAACGGCGGTGCAATCCATCTTGGCGATACCGCGCGGCCAATTAACGGTCAGATCGACCTTGATACCAACATTGATGCGAGCACGGGCGCAAATGGCCTGCTGGTTCCCTTTGGGGGAAATGGCGGCACCGTGACCGCGGATTCGAACGACACAATTACGGCCACCTCGAACGTGACGGTATCGAATTCCTCGGGATCGCGCGCGAGCAAAAGCGGAGGAAATATCACGCTCAACAGCCGGCGCACCAACGGCACAGCGATCAACATCACAAGCTCGGCCCAACTATTGTCGTTACTCAATAACGCGGCACCCGGCCCCGGCGGCTCGATCAGGTTCACATCCGCGGGCGGCGTGATCAACGTCAACGGAACGGTGAAAGCCGATCGCGGCGCGGTGGCGATTATCAACAATGGCAACGCGGGCGTGATTAACGTCAATAACGCGACCTTGCACGGCGACACCGTCAAAATCAGCGCGCTCGGCAACAACGGCACGCTCAATATCGGTGGCGGCACGATTGACGCTGATTCCGCCATTTCCCTCTACGCCGGCGGCAGCAACGGGAATGTGAATTTCACCAATAACGTGACGTTGAGCGGCAACAGCGCGAAAACCATCGCCGGCAACGCCGTTACTATTTTTAACGGAAAGACGGTGACCGTTCTCGGTAACTCGCCCGCGAGTGTATTTACTAACAATCCAAATTACACAGGCTCCGGCGGCAATGCTTCGACTACCGGCGCCTTCGCCGGCAAAGGCGCAACGACCCAGCCCCTCAATCAGCTTCCGCCCGGCGGCTAACAAAAAACTCCGAGATTTTGAGACTCGGGAAACGCTGGATGAAGGGATATTCCGTTTTGTCCAGCGGAGGCACTGCGGTTGCTTCTCAGTTCTCCGGGGCCGTTTCGGTGCCTGCTATTTATCATGACTGATTCCAACGCCAGCAAAGAACCCGCCGTCGCCAACGTCGCAAGCGAACTGAATAATCTCCTGCAAATCATCTCCAGCACCAGCGGGATGATCGAAAACGTGTGGGAGGGCTCGCCCGATTCGGAAAAATATTTTGCGATGCTGCGGGCGAGCGTTTCGCGGGCGGAACAGGTCACGGCGCAATTGGTCGCGCGCGCCGGCGGCGTCCAAGGCAAAGTGTTGCTTCATCCTGAGCTGCAAAAATTATCGACCCGCATCGACGAATCCTACGAACGCAAGCACCGGCCCCGCCTGCTGGTGGTGGACGATGAACCGATGGCACTCGCCTTGGTGCGGAACATTTTAAACACCGGCGGTTACGACCCGGTTTGCGCCCAATCGGGCTTCGAAGGGGTCGATCTGTTCCGGCGCGACAAGCATTCCTTCGACCTAGTGCTGCTCGATCTCACCATGCCATTCATGGATGGGGAGGAAGCGTTCAACCGTTTGCGCAAAATCCGGCCCGAGATCGACGTCGTATTGACGACCGGATTTTGCGAGCAAGAAAGGCTCGAGCGAATGATGAAGGCCGGGCTGTGCGGCTACCTGCGAAAACCGTTCACTAACGACGAGCTGTTGATTACGGTAAACTCGGTGATTGAACGCAGCCAAAACTCGCGCAAATAGCTGAGCCAACGGCATCGCCCCTGCTTTTCCAAATCGCGCCCATGAGTTCCGCTGCCGCGCGCATCGAAGTCTTCGATCACTTTTCCCATAACCGGCTCTTCGAAGGCCTCGGCACGGATTTGCTAAAAAAAATACGGCGCGACGTGGACATCCGCGAACTGAAGCGGGGCGACGTGGTTTTCCACGAAGGCGATCCGGGCGATTCGCTCTACCTCGTGGGCGAAGGTTCGATTAAAATTTCCAAGGAAAATCGCAGCGGGCAGGAAGAGATCATCGGTTACATTAAACCGGGAAATTTCTTCGGTGAGATGGTGCTGGTGGATGCGCAACCGCGCTCCGTCACGGCCACCGCCGCCGAGGCGACGCTGGTCGGCGCGGTAAAGGAAGAAGCGTTCCAGCATATTCTGGAGTTGGCGCCGGCGCGGCTGCACATGAATTTCCTGCGCTCGATCACGGAGCGGTTGCGCACGGTCAATTCCCATTTCATCAGCGACGTCATGCGGGCGGAACGGCTCAAGCTGGTCGGCGCGCTCGCGAATTCGATCATCGACGATCTCAAAAACCCGATTTGCATCGTGCGCTGCTGCTCCGACTTGATCGCGAGCGAAACGACCGACCCGCATCTGCGCGAGCTTACCGGTCTGCTCGACGGCGCGGTCGAAGGCATGCTCGCGATGACCGAGGAGCTGCTCGATTACGCGCGCGGCTCCACCAAATTGCATAAGCAGCGCGTCTCGATCTGGGCCTTGTTAGACGACCTCACCCGGCAGTCGCTCCGTTTGTTGCCTGGAAAAAACATCCAGTTCGTCAAACACATCCGCTACGAAGGCGACATCGAAATCGATCGCGCGCGTTTCGTTCGCACGTTGTCCAACCTGATAAAGAATGCGCGCGAAGCGATGAGCGCCGGCGGCATTCTCACCATCACCATTGACCTGGTGCAGGAACAGGTTGTCCTGCGCATTTCCGATACCGGCATGGGTATTCCTGCTACTGTTTTGCCGCAGTTGTTTCAGCCGTTCGTCACCTACGGAAAAGCCAACGGCACCGGCCTCAGCCTCGCCATCGCCCAATCGATCATCGAAGCGCACGGCGGAAAAATCGCCATCTCCAGCATCCAGGGCAGCGGCACCACAGTGGACATTCGCTTGCCGAAGCCGAGCGACATTTAGGGCTGTCGTCGCGCGACAGTTGCATCTTCCACTGAGCGGGAGAGAATCGGGCATCGCGGTGTACCCCGTGGTGTAACGGTAAGAATTCGACTGTAAGTTTACCTTGGTTGTCTCGATGGAGAGACTACATCTTTCCTTAGGAAGCGTTGACCAAATGGCGAATATTGTGAGACCATCCGCTGCGTGGCTCATCTTCGATCTCATTCGAACTCGAAATTCTGGTATGTTCGTTTTCGCGATGCTGATACCGGCAAGTGGCGCGAGGAATCGACGCACCTGCTGAAAAACGATGCGACCCAAACGCGGCAAGCTCAGCGCATCGCTGACAAGAAAGAGAAGGAGATCAAACAAGTTGGCCGCGTTACCGGAGCCTTCCGTGAATGGATAGGCGACTTCGTTATTTCCCACTACGCTCAGAACGCGACGCGCCGTAGGGCAATCCACTCGTGGGAATCGCTGAGGCTTTGGCTCAACGCCAAAAAGCTTCGCCATCCTCGCGAGATTCGTTACCAACACGGAGCTGAATTTGTGGCTTGGCGCGAAGCTCAAGGCGCAGGTCGAAACACTGCTTTGGCAGAGATTCATTTTCTCTCTTTTGTCTTGAACGAAGCCATTCGGCGCGAGTACGCGGAACGCAACGTCCTGTCCAACCTCGGCATCGGCAAAGCGCCGTCGAAACTGAAGCCAGAATTTTCCGACGAACAAATCACCGCGGCCCGAAGCGCTTTCGCCACGCGAGCGGAATGGATGCAGATTGCCTGCGAGATTCAATTGCACACCGGCTGCCGCATTAGCGAAACGTCGATTGCGATGACGGACGTTCTTTTTGCTCGGGATGAGCTGGTCTTGACCGACTCCAAGCGCAAACCCACGCACCCGAAAAAACGTTATACCGTGCCGCTTGTACCCGAACTCGCCGCGAGGCTGCGCAAGATCAAAGCCGAGCTCACCATCCCCCCTCTTACCCGCGAGATGGTGAGCCGTTACAACGAAGTGCTGAAAGCTGCGACCGGCGGAACCAGCCACAGTTTTCGGGTGACGTTCATCACCCGTTGTCGGGACGCCGGTATCGAGGAGCGCGACGCCATGGCGCTGGTCAATCATTCGAGCCGCGATATCCATGCTATTTATGCGCGGACTGATGCTGCACGTCTGCGGCCTGCTCGTGAATTGGTGGTATTTCCGCCGTCTCCCGCTCGATAAATTCGCGCACCCATCGAATGGTGGTTTTGCGTCCATAAAACCGGCATCCTCGCGATTTCATCGCATTAATCGCCGTGCCTGGCAGACCAATCGCATGAGCGATCTCGACCGGGAAAAAAAGCGTCTCTTCGTTTATTCCCATGTGATCCGCACTGCGTTCAACGTTTTCCGTTCTTCCGTGCCCAGGCTGTCCATCCATTCGAAATAGCAAACGCTCCAAATGAGGAAGTCGATCAGATCGAAGGCGTCGATTCGCAAGCGCGGAAAGGTCATGACCGATCGCAATCCAAATCTGTTTTCAGTCGCATTGATGATCTGAAGCAGAATGAGGAATAGCTCTTTGCCGAAAGCTTCGATTTGTTCGCGATTTCTGGTGAGATTGTTTCCGCGGTCCTGAATAAATTGAGAGATCGTTCCGACCTTACTACCAGTTGCGGTTGTCATGCCGCAATCGCGTGTTGCCGAATGTTGTCTCGGATCGCGATCGCTTCGCCCGTCCACTCAAGGGC
>DAIOVO010000093.1:0-8438 GCA_036758965.1 Chthoniobacterales bacterium | reverse complement strand
CGCGGGCGGCCCGTTCACTTTGGGTGGACGAGTCGTCTTTACAAAACTGACCGAGCCGACTCTCGATCTCGCGTTGCGCGCGGAAAGTATTTTAGTCGCGCGCAACGATACGCTGACAGTGCGGGCGGATGGAAACATCAATGTCACCGGCCCTTTCGCCACCGCGACGGTAAAGGGAAATGTCGCCCTGACCGACAGCCATTTTTTGAAAGACATCGACCTGTTGCCGATCGGTTTGCCAGGCCGGCCAGCGCCGGAAGCGATTGAAGATCGGCCCGATTATTCCATTCCCGAGCCGCCGCTGCGCGATTGGAAATTCGACGTCGCGATTAAAACGAAGGACCCGTTTTCGATTCGCGGAAACCTGGCAAACGGCGGCGCGGTCGTGGACGTCCATCTCGGCGGCACTGGATTGCATCCGGAATTGAAGGGAACGGTGCGTATGCAAAATGTGGAAGCGACTCTGCCATTCAGCCGGCTGCAGGTGACGAGCGGTTTTTTGTATTTCGATCCCAGCGATTCCTTTAATCCCAAGATCGATTTGCAAGGCGTCTCGGTCGTCCGCGATTACACGGTGCGCGTTTATGTTTATGGAAGCTCGCTCTCGCCCCAGGCGATTTTCACCAGCGAACCGCCGCTGCCGCAGGAGGAAATTATTTCGTTGCTCGCCACCGGCACTACCCGGCAGGAGTTGGCGGGAAACAACAGCGTGCTGGCGGGGCGCGCTGTGTTGTTGATTGCGGGACAGCTTTACCGCAAAATTTTTAAGAAAGGTCAGCCGACGCAAAGCAATCCGGTTTTCGATCGCTTGCGGTTGGACCTCGGCTCGGTCGATCCGCGCACCGGTCGCGAGCAGGCTTCGGCGCGATTTAAGATTGATGAAAACTGGGCGCTGGTTGGTGACCTGGGAGTAGGCGGCGAGTTTCGCGGGCAGGTGAAGTATCTGATTCGTTTTCACTAGCGCTCCTAATCATGATCGTAATCGCTTTTGCTTCGATCAGGCTCAGGATCATGAGCATGATTAAAAGCAGATAAGTCGCATGATGAGCCGCGCTTTATTTTTCTCGATGCTAATTGCTGGCGTGGCGTGCTCCGCGCGCGCACAAACCGCGGTCGATGTGCAGCGCCCGGAACAAAAAGCGCGCCAGCAAAAAGTAGTCGAACGCGCGGAAGAAAAAAAAGCGCAGCGCACCAATCTTGAGATTCGCGGCGCGACTGCCTTTAAGGAAGACGAGCTGCGTTCCGCCTTGAAGGAACAGATTGCCACTATTCACGATTTCGGATTAACGGCGGCGCGGGCAGATGACGCGGCGTTTTTCCTCCAATTGTTTTACCGCAAACATGGTTACGCGAAAGTGGATGTGCGCTACACGATAGAAGGTGGTTCGCGTCTGGTGCTGGACGTAAACGAAGGGCCGCGTGCGATGCTGGGCACGATTACCTTTGAAGGAAACCGGCAGTTAAACGCCGCGCAACTATTCGAGTATGCGGTAGGCCCGACACGCGAACGCTATTCGCGCTTGCAAAGCAAGCTGCCGTTTGTCGCAACCGATGTGCAGGAAGGCGCCGGCCTGGTGCGCCGCTATTATATTAGCGAAGGTTTTCTCGACGTGGTGGTGGATGACCCGCGCGACCAGTTCACTGAAAATGGCGCGCTTGTCGATGTAACGATTCCTTTGCACGAAGGCCCGCAATATTTTTTTGGCGCGATCGACTTTCGCGGCAGCACTGTCTATGGCGCGGAAGCATTGCGCGGGCAACTGACCGATTTGCTTTCGCAGCCTTATACCGACCGACGCGTTGATGACATTACTCGCCGGCTACAAGCTTACTTCAAGGCGCGCGGCTACTACGCCGTGAAGGTCGAAGCGAACGGCGAATCGACGCGCGCCTCACATAATCACGTGCCGGTTTACGTCACCATTTCGAGTGGGCCGGTTTACCATTTCGGCGACGTGAACATTAGTGGGTTGCAGCGATTGCGCCCGAGCTATGTGCGCAATCGGTTCACTTCGCTCGAAGGAAAGACTTATAGCCCCGATGTAATCGACGAAAAATTCCGCGAGCTCATGCGGACTGGACTATTCAATATCCTCCAAATCAATCCTGTCCCAGTAGGCGACAACCAACTCCGGCTCGACATCGCGGCCGAGGAAGCGAAAGCGAAAGAGTTCGGCTTCTCCGTCGGCTACGGTTCCTATGAGGGTTTCATCATCGGCGCGCAATTTGCCAATCGCAATCTCTTTGGTTATGGCCGTCCCCTAGTTGCCTCAGTGGAAGTATCGCAACGCGGCTACAAAGGCGAGATTCTCTACCAGGACCCGCATCTATTCGACACCGACATCCAGCTAAAGGCCAGGCTTTACGCACTTACTTTCGCTTTCGATGGCTACAGCAAATTCGAGATCGGCGATCGGTTCGAACTATCGCGCAACCTGACCAAACAATATCAGGTAGGTGTGCTTACCTCGCAGCGCCACGACGAGATCACTCATACCGACATCATGCACGATTTGATCGGCGACCGGAACTACTTCATCAGTTCAGTTGGAATTTTCCACACGCTCGATTTGCGCGACAGCCCGGTCGTGCCGACGCGCGGCTTCGTTTTTAACCAGACCCTGGATGTCGCCAGCAGCGCGATTGGAAGCGAGATCGATTTTCTGCGCACTACTGTCCGCGCCAGTTACTTCATTCCCATCGGCAAAACGCAACTGTTCGAGCTGGGCGCACGCAGCGGGATGGTTCGCCCGCTTAACGGAAGTGTCAGCGACATCACGGCCATTCCCATCGACGAGCGCTTCTTTAATGGCGGCAGCAACACCGTGCGCAGTTTCGGCGAACGCAACCTCGGCCCGCATGACCGCGGTTCGCCTATCGGCGGTGAGTTCTACACCATCTTCAACGCCGAATACACCTTCCCGATTTTCGGCGAAATCCTGGGCGCGGTTTTCGTCGATGCCGGCAACCTGTTGCCCGATGCCGATCGTCCCGGTCTAAACGACATGCGCTACGCCATCGGCGCCGGCTTGCGTTATAAACTACCTATTGGCCCGGTGCGACTCGATTACGGCGTAAACCCCGACCCGAGCGATAATGAAGACTTCGGCGCCTTCCACTTCAGCTTCGGCTTCGCCTTCTAGTCGGGATTAACGACAGCAGAAGATTGCTGGCCGGAAGATACCTGAGGCATCATCGTATGACTCTCCCTGCTATCTGACCCTCGCGGTCGGCGTTGTCACCTTTTTCTCCGTGCCAGTGTGGCGACAATATCGTAATAGTATAGCGACTTGCGAATCAACCGAAGGCTCTCACTAATACCTTCGGGACGACTTGAGGAGCAATCAACCACTTCTACGCGTGAGACAATTGAAGTCGCCCATTAGGGCGCGGGTCAATAGTAAATCAGTTCTAGGGTCTACTGGGTTCGCCGGGTCGGTCCCGTATTTCTATATTTTTTACTGAGGAGGTTCGGCGGGAAAAAGTTCGTTTTGGCGAGACGCCAAAACCGGCGGGCGCGACGCCCACCCTACCCGGAATCTAATCGCATGGCCGGGAGGAAGATTGGAGCGGTTCTAGCTATTTGCACTGTTTCAAAAGACTTGCTATGCAAACAAGTTCGTTTCAAAGTGACGCCTCAAGTCCGGGCCGGGCTGGCATTTTCGAGACAGGTTTTGGTTTTTTAAAGGAGGCCACTATTCCCTGTAGTTGACAGCGAGCCTTGCTCTCGCGGACGATGGGCGCGTGATGAGGTTTGAGAATCAGGTGGCGGTGGTGACCGGGGCGGGGCGGGGGATCGGGCACGCGATCGCCCTGCGCCTGGCGCAGGAAGGGGCGCGCGTGGCGAGCGTGAGCCGCACGGAAGCCAATGCCCAAAAGACGGCGGATGAAATATGCAGCTCCCGCGCGGACGCCGCGAAAGCTTATGCGGTGGACGTTTCCGATCACGGTGGCGTGCAGAAAGTCGGCGAACAGATTTTGCACGATTTCGGGCGGGCCGATATTTTGGTGAACAACGCCGGCGTAACGCGCGACACCCTCAGCATGCGAATGTCGCAGGAAGACTGGGATTTTGTTCTAAACATCAACCTCAAAGGGGCGTTTAATTTTGTGCAGGCCTTACAACGCGCCATGATCAAACAGCGCGGCGGCCGCATCATCAACATCAGCTCCGTCATCGGATTAATCGGCAACGCCGGCCAGGCAAACTATGCGGCCAGCAAAGCGGGCCTGATTGGCCTAACCAAATCACTCGCGCGCGAGCTGGCGAGCCGGGCCATCACCGTCAACGCCATTGCGCCAGGTTATATCGCGACCGACATGACCAACGCGCTTTCTAACGAGATCCAGAAATCGATCCAGGACAAAATTCCGTTGAAGCGGGTGGGAACGCCGGAAGAAATCGCCAGCGCGGTGGCCTATCTGGCGTCGCCCGAAGCGAGTTACATCACCGGCCAGGTCCTATGCGTGGACGGCGGGATCGTGATGCAGTAGCTATTTCCCTCTTACTCATAATCCTAATCGTAATCTTGATCCTTCGGGACCCAGGCAAGGGAAGAACAAGAAGAGGATTAGGAGTAAGATCAGGATTAAGAGTAAGAGTAAGAGTAAGAGTAAGTAGAGAAACTTGTAACGTCCGCTGTTCCCTACGCCCTGCGCTGAATAATAGTCACGCGCGCTTCGGCTACCTCCTTGCCGCCGGCTGAGACGAAGCATTCGTAAACGGTATTCCCAGCCTCGCCAAAGAGACGCCGCGCCCGCACCTGCAAGGGCGCTTCGAGATCATCCAGAAAAGCGACGTGCAATTTCCCATCGCGAATGGCAGCGAGATAACATGGGGGGGCGGTGGTGCCGGCCGCGCGTGCGCGCAAGCCGCCGTGAATAGCGACAGCCTGCGCTCCGTACTCGAAGGCATGAAGCGCCGAGAGTTTCCCATCGCGTCGCAACGGATTAGTGGCGCTCAGATGAGTCGCCGTTGCACAAAGAATTTCGTCATCATTCCACCGCAGCACTTCCTCCAGCAGACACATTGTCCCGGCGTGCGGAATGAGGGTGCGGATTTCCGCTTTGTTCAGTGTAGTCGATTTCAAAAAATCGGAGACCGGAAACGAAATTGGAACTTCGAGGCTATGTTTTTGTCGGCGTGATCCAGTGTCGCGGGTAGGGTGGGCGTCCCGCCCGCCGGTTTCGGCTTCTCAGCCGAAACGAACTTCTTCCGCGTTCGAATGAAAGTTCCAAAAAGAACCTAGCCGCAGTGTCTGGTTAGAATTGCTGTTGCATTAAGGTGCGGCCGGCTTGGCCGAATCTCCACCGCCAGGATATTTCTCAAACTTCGGCAACGCTGGATTCATTTGGTCCCATGGGTGCGCGTCTGATGTCCATACATCTAGTTGTGGATTGAACCAGCTCGGATCATCCAGGCTCGCGGTTCTGATCGCGACAATGTGTGGAACCGAGTCGGGTTTGCCCAGAATCGGTGAGCCGCATTCAGGGCAAAAGCCCCTCTGCGTTTTACCACCCATCTCACTGGGCGAGGCATGGAAACGCAGTGAACCTTGCAAGAGCTTGAAAGCTTCTGCCGGCACGACGACGAAAGAGGAAAACGGACCTCCGCTGGATCGCTGGCAATCTCGGCAATGGCAGTGAAGCATCATTACTGGTTCCGTGGTGGATTGATAACGAATCGCGCCGCAAGCGCACCCGCCGGAGAATGGTGTGGTTATTGTGGTCATAAATTATTTTTGTATTGGTTGATGGTAGAGGTAAGCAGCACGCAATTGCGATTGTATAGACTAACTGCGATTGGTCATGGGCAAACTGCGTGCATTCTGGGGAGCACGGGCTGTTAGCCCGTCCGTGGTTGGCTGTTAGCCGACCGCATTCGCGCGAAGCGCAACACACGCGGAATCAATCTGCCGGCATCGCTTTATCGTTTCGTTGCGCGCTCACTCCGCGCGGTTGAAGGCAGACTGCCTCCAACTACGGGCTGGCAGCCCGTGCTCCCCAGTCGGGTGGGTCAATCCCAGAAGGGATAGAAGTTGAACCAGTTTTCGGGGGCGAGTCGTGCGTAATACTCAAGACGATGCGCGTAGTGTTGCGTCCAGAGTTGGATGTCTTCCGCTCTTTGTTCGCGATTCAAAACAATTTCATCGGCCAGCTTTTCGAAATGAATTTCGTAACGGTTGCCGCCGCGATAGAAACCGAAGAAGAGAAAAATGGGACAATGCATGGTGGCCGCGAGCAGGACCGGGCCCGCCGGGAAAGTCGCGGGCGCGCCGAGGAACTGGCACCGCACTGTTTTGCCGTCGCTGGTAGGACGATCACCGAGCGCGCCGACGAGGAACCCGTTTTCCAGACTTTCTTTTACCTGAAGCAAAAAATCGGGGCGATCGGCAGCGATGACGGTCTGGGCGATCTGCGGGTTTAATGAATCGAGGAAGCGAGTGATGTTTTCATTGTGCACCACATCCATCAAAACTTTGAGTGGAAATTCCTGCTGCGTGACCCCGAGCGCGCGCATGACTTCGAAGCTGCCAAGATGCGAGCCGAGCAGGATGCAACCCTGGCCGCTCTCGACCTGGCGATGGAGTAGTTCGCGATTGTGAACGGCGACGTCGAATCGCTCGAATTCGCCGCGCAAGAGATAAACGCGATCGAGAATGGTGACGGCAAAAAAATAAAAATGGCGAAAGACGTTCCACCAATGAACGGGGCGCTCGTGCACGCGAGAAAGAAATTGATAGGAAGCACGGCGGGCGCGGCCGGCGGCGATGAGGAAATAAAGCGCGATGGGAATGAGAAAAAATTTCGCGACCCCGCGACCGAGGCCGGTCGCGATCCAATGAATCGCGCGCAACATCGCCGGCGTGCCGCGTTCCGGCAGCTGAGTCCAGCGCCGGGAAGGCGCGACATCGCTCGCCGTCATGGCGAGGATGCGCGCTGGCCGCAGATCGCGCCGGTAAAGAAGTGCGAGTAAATATCGCGGATGCGCTCGATCTCGGGCACGACCTCGATTTTCTCAAAATTCGCGCGGGCAAAAGCAGCGCGCCATTGCTCGGGAGTAAGGAACCCGGGGTTGGGACGAAAGGCGGGATCGGTTTTTACTTCGGTGAAGCTGTCGAGAATCTGAAAAATTAATTCGGCGTAAATGGGTTGGAGCGGGCGGGGACGAATGCATTCGCCGATGACCAGGAAGCCACCTGGCTTAAGCGCGTCGTGGGCGGCGTTCAAACTGAACAACAAATCTTTGGCAACGTGCAGGACGTTGACGCCATAGATGAGATCGAAACTTTGGGCGGCCACGCCTTGTTCGGCCCAAGGCAGGTTGAGGTCGAGCGCGTTCCATTCCAGCGGCAAATCGGGAAAGCGCGCCGAGACTTCGCGCTGGCCGCGGCGGCGAAAAAATGCGTTTGGCTCGGTGATTAGAAAATGTTCGAGGCGCGAAAGGAGTCCGTGTTCCTGAAGCGAGTGGAGGAGAATTCCACTGGCGCTGCCGGCGCCGGCGCCGACCTCGAGCACGCGGAATTTTTCTTTGGCGGCAAGATGGTCGGCGGCGACGATGGCGCCGATCCAATTGTTGACCGCGTAGGTCTGGTTCTCGTTATGAAAATAATTTAGCCAAAGTGGAATGCCGGGCGGCCCGAAGAGCGCCTGTTCGCCACTCTGCTCGCCGCGCGCGACCGCGGGGTAAAGGCTGGCTGCGTAATCCAGCAAATCCAGAGTGGGCGCATTCGCGGGATCGATTTGCAAACAGAGCTCCCGCAATTGAGCCAGCTCCGGCTGCCAGAAATCGTTAGCGCGACGATAAACGCGGTCGCCATTTTCCGAGCGAGCGACGACGCAATTTGTCTCGACTAATCGCTCCAGCAGCCAGCTGAGCGGAAAACAGAAGTGAGATTGAAATTCGCGCGCGCGCGCGAGCGCGGCGGCGGAGTGCCATTGGTCGAGAAGCTCAAATATCTCGAGGCGTGCGAGCAGATCGATCGCGAGATCGATGCTGTAGCGCTCCATTAATTCGATACTTTGATAAAGGCCATCGTTAAAGAGAGCGGACGGATAGGCGTGCAAAAAGTTTGCCAGGCGCGGATCGCGCGGTTTCAAAGCGAAGGCAGGCGCGAGCGGCAGATTCATTTGGCGCTTACTTCGAGCCGGCCTTCCGCCAGCACTCCCTCCGGCGTCCGGCAGCGAAAGTCGATCTGGGTTTCGTTAGGCTCAATGGAAATGGTGAATTCTTCGCCGGGCCGGAGCGGGCGAAGAAATTTAACGGACTTAACTTCTGTTAGGTGGATGCGGTCCTGCCAGTTATCGCCGCGGTCATCGGCCGCGGCGGGAGCGTTTTGTGCGGGCGGCGAGCCGCGGCCAACGACCGCGGCTATAGCGGCGGCGGCGACTTCCTCCAAAATGATGACCCCGGGCACAATCGGTGCATTTGGAAAATG
>DAIOVO010000092.1:6987-8601 GCA_036758965.1 Chthoniobacterales bacterium | reverse complement strand
AACTCGCGACGTCCTCCTTGGCAAGGAGGTGCTCTACCACTGAGCTACACCCGCGCGCGGGCTAAAATAATCGCGCGCCGCGATTTTAGCGCAAGGCAATTCGCCGTGGCGTTACCTCGGGCTTATCACTTCGTGGATGGCGCGCACTTCCTTCGCCATTTTCTCAAACTCCTCCGGCGTCAGGGCCTGCGCTGCATCCGACAGCGCCTGCTCAGGCCGGCAATGCACCTCGACCATCAATCCATCCGCGCCGACCGCCGCGCCCGCGCGCGCCAATGGCGCAACCATGTAATTTTTTCCCGTGCCGTGCGAGGCATCGACGATCACTGGCAAATGCGAGATGCGTTGCACCGCCGGGACCGCCGCCAAGTCGAGAGTATTGCGCGAATGTTGCGCAAACGTCCGCACGCCGCGTTCGCAAAGTACGATCTGTGAATTGCCTTCCGCCATGATGTATTCGGCCGCCAGCAACCACTCCTCCAGCGTCGCGGCCATTCCGCGTTTGAGCAGCACCGGCAATTTCGAGCGGCCGACTCGACGCAGAAGGGTAAAGTTTTGCATGTTGCGCGAGCCGACCTGAATCATATCGGCATGCGTTTCCACCAGATCGACGTTGCTTTCGTCCAGCGCCTCGGTCACCACGCGCAAACCAAATTTCTCCCGCACTTCCGCCAAAATTTTTAAGCCCTCTTTCCCGAGCCCGGAAAAAGCGTAAGGCGAAGTGCGCGGCTTGAAAGCGCCGCCGCGGAAAAATTGCGCACCGGAATTTTTCACCGCCTCCGCCACGGCAAAGGCCTGCTCGCGCGATTCGATCGCGCACGGACCGGCGATGAGGGCGAGCGAGCCATCGCCAATTCGCGCGCCGTCGAAGTCCACAATCGTCCGTTTGTCCCGAGCTTCGAGCGCGCTCAACTTATACGGCTTGGTCGTGCGAATCGTCTCCGCCACGCCCGGCAAAGTCTCGAGGTATTGCAGGCTCGCGCCGTTGTGGTTGCCAGTTATGCCGATGGCGTTGCGCGCGCCTGGCATGGAATGCGCCTCAAAGCCGAGCGCACGGATCGTTTTGATCACGCCGCTGACCTCGGCTTCACTGGCGTCTGTTTGCATGAGCACGAGCATAGGTGACAACCTTTAATCCTATGTGACGAGCGCCGCTGCAAGCCATTCGCACATTTTTACGCGAGGAAAATTCTTTCGCCTGTTGCCGTGCCAAAATGAAAGGTGGGGAACTTTGCGCATGGGCCGTGGAGAGCAACGAGGGTAACGCGCCGCTTGAATTGCGCGATGAAATTTGTCGCAACAAGAATCGGCAATTTCGCCTTGCCAAAAAAGGACACGCGCGCCTAAACTCGCGTTTATGAAAACGTTTCGTAATTCTGTTGCGTTTTCGTTGCTGCTCTTTTCCGTTCTGGCGCTCGTCGCTGCCGACGAAAAGAAATCGCCAAAATGGAAAATCACCGGCCAACTGGAAGAAGCCTGCTCCTGCAACGCCGCCTGTCCCTGCTGGTTTGATTCCAAGCCGACGAAATCGACCTGCGGCGGCAACCAGGTGCTCTTCATCCAAAAAGGGAATTATGGGAACGTGAAACTCGACGGCCTGGCGATGGCGAACTA